>NZ_JBEPQV010000016.1:0-166265 GCF_040548035.1 Bradyrhizobium sp. LB8.2
GCGGCCGGCCGGTGCGCCTGCATCCGGCTCACGTAGTTGGATCGCGATCACTCTCCATAGTCGCCGTCGGCACGGGCAGCGGAGGTTTCCCAGCGGTCGAGCGACGGGTGGCAGTCGATACTTTTTATCCGAATATGCCACTCGTGCGGCTGAGCCATTCTCCGCAGCCGTCAACAAAAGGGACCTGTTTCTGGACCCGCCCCCCGGGCTTCAAGTACCCCCGCCTTTCGGGAGGTTCGTCCGCACGACCCCACCCGGCCCAGATATTTGACGGGCACCATTCCATGCGCCGCATGAGCGCATTTTCGCAAAAGGCGATTTATTCGCCCTAACCAAAGAGACCCACTTAATGTCCGAAAATCTCGACATCCGCGCCAGACTCAGTGCCGTCAACGAAATGTCTCCGGCACTCCGCAAGGTCATCGCGGATATCAAAAAGCTGGAGTCCGCCGCAAAGAGCTTCAACGCCTCGTTCAGCAACATCGGTCGCGCTGGCTTGCAATCGTTCGGTGGGCTCAGCCGCGCAGCGAAGACAGCAACCGACCACATGCGAGGCATGGCCAATGTCAGCCGGTCCGCGGCCCGCAACTACACCTCCGATTGGAGCAAGGCGAACGCTCAGCGCCTGAATGACGCAAGGCGAACCTATGCCGCTCTCGAACGTCTCGAATCCGGCTACCTTCGCCAGATCGAACGCCGCGCTGCCGTGGAACGTCGTGCCAGTTCCGGCCGATCATACGGCGGTGGAGGCGGCCGACTGCCCGCCCCTCGCATCCGCACCATCGCGGCCGGCGCCGCCATCACAGGAGCCGGTATTGCGTCCGCCCTCCGCAAGCGCATAGAGACCCAGGCAGCGGAAGTCCGTGCCGAGATGTTCGGTGACCTAACTAAGGGTGAGGTCGCAAAGCTTCGCCAGGAATTCGCGGACAAGGACGGCATCCGATACGGCATCGGCAGTAGCAAGGTCATTGACACCGCAGTTGAAGGACTGAAGGCCGGTGTTGCCAAGCAGTTTGCAGGCGAGTTCGCAGACTTGGCCTTGAAGGCGCAAGCAGGTCTCGATGTAAACCCGGAAGCAGTCGGCAAGTTGCTCGGTCGTCTCTCGACTCAGATGCCGTGGAACACGGGCCGCTTCAGCAAAATCTTGAACGCGGTCGCGGTCGCGAACAACTCGACCGCCGCCGATGGAAGCGAGATCATCGAGGCGATGCGCCGCAGTCTGTCTGCGCTCGCGACCACCCGAATGACGCCGGAGCAACTTGCGGCCTTCGACGCGACCGGCATTTCGCTTGGCGTGCAGCCGCACAAGATGGGCACATTCGTAAGCTTTTTGACTAGCCAGATCGCTGGTGCGGATTCCGCCAGGGGTCAACAGGCCAGCGACCTTAATGCCGCCGCGAATGCCCTTGGTTTTGGTGGCCGTACTGGCATGGCCAAGACGATGCGAGAACGGCCAATGGAAGCCATTCAGCAGATTCTCGACAATCTCGCGAAACTTCCAGAACGAATGCGAACGAAGGTCGCAAAGCAGATCGGCGGGCGCGAGTGGATGGACGAACTTTTGACCTTGGTCCTCGGTCGCGACAAGCTGAAGGATGTTGTACGGGATATCGAAAATAAGCCCGGCTTCCTCGATAGGACGGCGTTGCAGAAGATCCGTTCGATGCAAGGGCGATGGGCGTCAATCAGTGCGGCGCTGGGTCTAGTCTGGGAAAAGGTCGGCGCTGGTCTTGAGGTCTGGTTCGACCAAATCTCCGACGCCGTCATCAACCTAGCGGACAGCTTCAACTTCGACTCGATCAAGGAACACTTTGCGGCGCTAGTTGACGGCGCTCGCGAGGGCTTTGGGTTGAGGGACTGGGGCGAGGCGGTGAAGGTCGTCGCCAACAACTTCGATGCCGGCACCGTCGCGAAGTGGCGCGCCTTCGGGACCGGTTTTGCTGAGGGTATTCGAGAGTTTGCCAGCGGACTGAAGACAGCATTCTCGGCGCTTGGATTCCTCGCCGGGAAGAATCCGGCCGACGCGCGGGAAATGGGTAACCTAGTCGCGCAGTTGACCGGACTGACCGTCGCCTTGGCCGCACTGTCGCCGCTCCTGTCTGTTCTGGCCGCTCTCACGTTGGGACTCGGCGGTTTGGGCAATGCTCTCGCATTCATCGGCGGCATACCGGCCGCAGTCGCATTGCTGAGCGCGTTCGCTGTACGTCACCAGAATGATGGTGTTCCCGACGCCAACGTGAAGCAACTTGGGGAAACCACCAGCCAGTGGCGTGAGCGTCAGCGAAATCATCGGAGTAACCTGTACAAAAAGTCGAGCTACACCGGCTCGACTGACTTCTCCGGCATGCTCGGCAACGGAGTCGATGACCTTGCTGACCAGCTTGGCAAGTTCGGTGGCAAGGTCGAGCGCGCCGCATTCAACAGCGGTCCCGGTGGCGGTTTGCAATATGCTGCCGTTGGCGGCTCCGGCCTCAGCAGCTCCGGTGGCAGATTTGGCGGCGGTCTCGTTGGTGGCGTTCCCAGCTTGCTGAAGAGCGTTCCGGGCGTCGCATTGCCTGACTTCGGAGTCGGCCGCAGCGGCAGCATCATCGGTCGAGACAAAGTCCCGTCATTTGGCACTGGTACATTGAGCCGGTCCGCTTTCGAGCGCAAATTCGCTGGCACCGCACTCGCCGGCAAGTACGATCAAGTGGTCGCGGCAGCGAGAGCCAATGGCATTTCGCCTGATTTGCTGGCCGGTGTCATTGCCCACGAAACCGGAAACGGCAACGTGCTTTCTGGAAACAATCCGGGGGGCATCATGGACCCAGCAACCGGCATGACCCGCAAGATGCGCTTTGCCGATCTCGACGCAGGGATCAGGAAGACCGGCCAGGTCGTGGCAAAGAACTACCGACGAGCCGGTGCTGATCTCGACAAGATGGGCCGCCTCTACGCTCCACCAGGCGCCGCGAATGATCCCCGTGGATTGAACGGCGGCTGGACAGCAGGTGTCCGTAAACAGATGAACGCATTGTCCAATGCGGGCGCTGGATATGCCGGCACGGGCGACGCTGTTGCCTGGGCAGAGAAGTACAAGGGCATGAACGAGTACACCGACAACCGAGTGTTGGCGGCAGCCCTCGGCGGTGACGTTCGCGGCAAAAGCAACGCCTGGTGCGCTCGCTTCGTCAACAAGGCGATCGAGGCCGCTGGAGGCAAGGGCACGGGGAGCGCTGTCGCAAATTCGTTTCAGCGCTATGGGAGTGCCATCGATCCTGCGAAGGTCATGCGGAATGACGTTCTGCTTCAGCCGACCGGTGGGGGCTACAACCAGCCCGGTGGTCATGTTGGCCTCGCTACCGGCGAGACCCGCATGCACAATGGTCGTCTCCAGGTGAAGATGCTTGCCGGCAACGACAACGACTCGGTGCGAGAGCATTGGATTGACGCGGATCACAATCTCATGGTCCGACGCGGCAGCGCCGGCCTTGGCATCAACGCGCCTCAGGGTGTCACCTCCCTGGTGCCGCCTGCGAGCGTGATCCAGGATGTTCCACCTCCGGCAACATCTGGTGTTGGTGTTGGAGCGGGCGACGCTCGTTCCATGGGGCCAGTCGCTATCCACATCAACGGCAGCTCGCATGATCCGGAGGCACTGGCCACGCTTGTGCAACGGCGGATCGATGAGTCGATGAACTGGAGAGTTCACGATACCGCGTCGGAGTACACATGAGAGGAGGGCGCGGACGAACTTCGGACTCCCCAATTTGCACGACTGCAAAGGAACCGGCGACACCATTAGTGGAGAAACCAGCAAAACAGAGGTATCGTCGTCCAAAATCGTATCGTGGAGGGCCTTGATGGTTGCGGAGAAGAGAAAAAGGAACGTGGCTGCGATCATTGCCGAAATGGGCGCTATTCAGCCGAGTACTCCTCTTCGCTTAGATATCGCGGCTCATCTTGCCTTCCCCGATGGATCGATGTCCGTCAGCGCGTTGCGGAGACTAGTGGTTGCTGGAAAGCTCACACATGAATTTTTTGCCGGGAAGTATTTTGTGACATTGGCAGCAATCGATGAGTTTCGAGAGGCAAGCCGCATTCGAGCAATAGGGGCGCATCAGCCGACCCGGAAGCCTGAGAGGGCCGAACAGTTCGGTGAAGGATCGGCGGAAGATGCGGGAATAGCACTTGCTGCTATGAATGCGACTGCGAACAGGCTGTTGCAAGAGTTGCGGAATGGCCCGCCTGATGGAGAAAAAGCTAAGGCTAATCGCAAGCCGCGAAGAACCATTTCTTATCGAGGTAAAATGTCATAAAGGGGCCGGTGCGCTCGCTTCGCCAATAAGGCCATCGAGGTCGTCGGCGGCAAGGGCACGGTTAGTGCTGTTGCAAAACCGTTTCAGCGCCATTGATCTTGCAAAAGTCTTGCGGAACGACAACACCACATGGGACGATTCGGTGATGGAGAAGATCCTTCCACCTCCTTGTGACGTTTTCGCTAATGGGCCATCACGCTGGCGTTGGGAATATGTTGACCGCAAGCTTTCCGGCAATGGCCACGAGGCGTCAGACGAACTTATTATGGCCACAGGGCCGGTCAGGGACGATCCATCGTGCTCCCCTGAATACCCGCGAGAAGCTACCGCACGCAGCGGAGAGCGCGCTCAGAAATTTCCAAGCGACGCTAGTACTGTCTCATCATCTGACGAGACTCGCAACTTATCGAACGGGAAAGGCCGACCGACCTTAAGGGCGTATATCGACGACTTTGTCATCTCTTGCAAAGGTAAGAGGGATAGCCCTGAGGAGCTGAGCGTTTCTTCGCAAAGCGTCTGACCAGTTTCAAGTTATCCGCGGACAATGCGTAGCTGATCCAACTAAATCGCTAACGCTTTCAGCAACGCATCTCGGGCATCGAGATAGTAGTGGATCGTGACCTTGGCCGCGAGGTCATCGGGTAGGTCGTTCAATTGGCGCCTGCTGCTAATCGGCATCAAAATGCTCGCGGCACCTTTCTCGATGGCCGTTTCAACGACGGCAACAGGATTGAAAATTGTCTCGATTGAACCGCCTAAATTAAGACCTCCGGTAATGGCGAGGCCACCCCTTATACTTTTCTGAAGGAGCGATGAGCAAAGGGCCATGAGTACGGCGACACCCACAGAGGATCCCGTCTTAGCGCTATCAAAGGCCCTCAGTTGAATGGAAAATTCACGCTGGCGGGGATCGCGGTCGCCCACGAGTTCCTTCGAGCGGACATACAAGTTCTGTTCGGCGCACCGGACACTTTCTTTGAAAGGAGGGGGGGCAGGTTGATTTAAGATCTTCACGCCGCCGCCCGGACCTTCGGTGATATCTACCTTGTATAGTCCGGGGTTTTCTCCACCCCCGCCGGCTGAAATGACCCAAACCTGTCCCGGCGGGAGGGGATCTCCGCCAATGCTGCTTTCGCTGTAAAGCTCTGGAGTAGAAACAAACTTCTCTACACCGTCTTCGCCCATCGAATAGCTGAACTGGGTGTTACGAAACTCTGCGGAACCGATGCGCTTTTGCTGTTCCTTGACCCGTCGGCGGCATTCCAACGCGACCCTCAATGCCCACTCAAGGGTCTCATCGGAAACCGGAATTTCCGGGTTTGGCGATATCAGCTTGATAAGCCCGCTAACTGTTTTCTGGACGCCTGTCGTGTCACGTCCACTCAGAGCGCCTCCCAAATGAATGCGTCCCTGGAAGAGGTTCTGTCGGCTCTGTCGCCGCAACTGGTTCCAGCACTCGGACAGAAAGTCACTTACAAGCCCAAAGTGATCGGTCAGCAGTTCGCGGTTTACTTTCGGAAGATCCCAGCCGGGCAGGTAGGCGTGGATGCGATCCATGAACGCGGTATCGTCTCGCATCTCGGGCGGGAGAGGGCCGAAAAGGTGACCGACACGCTGCTGATGCTGCACGTCCACGTCGAAGTTGCCGACCATGACGACGCCACCATCGGCACGGATGCTTTCTTTGCCGCGGCTAAACTCGCCGGATTCCATGTAGCCTTTCATGATGTTAACGCCATCTTTCTGGTCGAACGAGACACCGGAAATCTCATCGAAGCAGACAACGTCGTACTGACACACCAATCCACGCTGGCCGTTTGCATTGTTCACAAACATGCGCGCGACCGTCGCTTTGCCTCCGGAAATCAGGTGAGCATAGGGTGACACCTGCTGGAACAGATGGCTCTTGCCAGTTCCGCGCGGACCCAGCTCCACCAAATTGTAGTTTCGCTCGACGAACGGGACCATTCGGAGAAGCATCATGTCTCGCGCTCGCGCCGTAAGCTTCTCGGGCTCCATACCAATGCTTCGGATCAGGAAGTCTTTCCATTCTTCAGTGGCGAAAGCCTCCCGACCTTTGTACAGCGTCGGAAGTACCTCGCGCTTTGACAATTGAATTTCGCGGAGGGAATCCAGTCCAAATGGCCGACCATTTTTTTCTTGAGCTATCGTCGGATCGTAGCCGAGCTCTACCTCGGCATAAAACCCGCCCGTGAGCATCCTCTCATTGCTATGAACTGTCTCAGGCGCAATGCGCACGTCCTTCAGTTGCAGGCTTGGCAATGTCGCAACAAAAGAGTCGGTGCCGGCGTCCAAGCGAGCCGTGATGATATCGATCAGCTTGACGTGTCCCTTGTCTTTAGCACGGGCCTTGAACAGTTCATGTTCTCCTGCACGAACCGTTTTTTCTCCGAGCTGACGCTCGACAATCTTGAGACCTTCGGCGATTTCATCGTCATCAACCGAGGCACAATAGCGACCCAAAAGAAACTCAGCGACGTAGGTTGGAACCGGATATTGCCCCTTAAATTTGCGCACAAGATCCTTGCGCACCACGTAGCCCTCGAAGGCTTTGGTGGCGATCTTATCGACGGAATCCAATTGTTGGCTCATAAGGTCAATTTCCAAGTATCGTGGATAAAGAATCGATTACCTGTGACGAATTGTCCAGCAAAACGATTACTGCTTCTTTGCCGATATCGGCGTCCTCTTCGAGGAATACCGTAACCTTGCCGTCGGATGTAGTTTCCCGCGCCTGCTTATCGGTTAATAGGGAGGTGGTCGGGTCAGTTTGGCTGGTACGGACATCAACGCGGACGCCTGCACAATTGCCGCCGACCGTTACTCTGCACTTTGCGCCGGTCCACTTGGCCTCAATCAGTCGGGCTGAACCGCCACTCTGAAGGGCGGCCTTCACGCGGAGCACGGGTGTCACCATCTCCTGGAGTGACACGCCCCCGTGGGAATATTCCATCGATGCACGGAAGCACCCGACACCTGGCGGGCTTGCTATTCTGACTGCCGGATTCCAAAACCAATTGAAAGCCATGGCGTCGGTTTGAACATCGGACTTTAACGCGGCGCAACGACCCCAGCGATGTTCGGCCAAGAATGACTTGAATTCGACCTTCGGCAGTCCGCCCGGTAGGAGTAGCCAGCCGTGATCCGTCACTACGATTACTTCGGTCCAGCCAGCCTTCACGAGGGTAGTAATGCGGCTAACGAGATCACGAACCTCCGCGTCAACACTTCGAGCCAGCTTCCATCCTTCGTTGTGACCGCGCTTGTCGAGCGCGCCGGCTTCCGTCCAGGCAGAGCCGGATGGATTTCCAGTTTCACCAGAAGTGAGAAACTGCCAACCACGTTCTTTCAAGGTAGCGGTGAAACGGTCTTGAGTTAATAGTTGGCCGGACGAAACGAGCCTCGTGGAAAATTGATCGCCAGCTTCACCTCCCTGAACAGCGTCTGTCACAGGCGACGCTGCCGGTTTTGCCGTGGCCGTTACCGAAGGGATGGTTGACCATTCCCAATCTTCTGTGAGTTCAACGCTGTCCGCCGCCAGCTTTCCCGCCAATTGACGGGCAACGTCCATGCGAAGTCCATCCGCAAACAAGACGAGTCGGCCTGCAGCAGGGGCGATTGGCTTGGCGCGTTTCGCAACCGAGCTTCCGTTCTGGAGAATAAGCTGTTGCAGGTGTCGAGCGGTGTTTTCGAGCCACGGAAGATATACGGCGCGCAAGGTACCTAGAACCTCTCCATGCTGCTCTGGCGACCCGCAGGCGGCCATCGTAGCTACCGCCGCAGCGTCTATGTGCCAACCGTCGTTGGCATAATATTCTGCGTAAGTTTCAGGAGTTGGAGCTCCGGGAGCGCTCTTGCACAAACTTGCAAGTAGCGAGAGCGGTTCGAGGGCGGTCGCCAAGGGGCTGAAGCCCAGCTTCTGCCACGGGTAATCACGCCGTTCCCCGTGTTCGGCCTCCAGTTCGGCGATACGAAGAATTACCTCATCCTGTGGCCGATCCACTAAACCTTCCAGGGCTTGCTTAAGCTTCTTTTCTTCTCTCTCGTTGACGTGTGGCCAAACCTCGGCGGTATCGAACATGCTCGATGCTTTCGGAACAGCCCGCTTCAGCCATTCCAAAATGCCCCGATAGTTGGCTGGTGCTTCGGCAAAGCGCCGCCATGTTTGGTCCCATTGGCTACCCCGCGCGGCCAGGAGTTGCGCTGCTTTGAGAGGACCGTCCTTCACCGGATCAAAATTGAAGTCTGCCTTGCACTGCTGCGAGAACGCCTTCCATTCGGCATCTGTTCGACGCTGTTTAAACTCCTCCGGATCGCTCAACCAACGGAGCATGGAGCCCACCGCGTCGGGTGCCAAGAGGCTGTTGAAGAAGTCTGCGTCCAGTCGTCGATCTTGGAATAGGGAGACTGATTCCGTCATCAACGTTGGCAGAGCGCCAGCTAATGCGTCGAGCGTCGCTTGATCCCTCGCCACGTCGAGTCCCAGGCCACCGTGCTTGGAAACCAGAAAAGCGTAGGGTGTCCACTCCTTGCCGTTCACATGCAACCACACTACGCCTCGATACTGTAATTCCACGAGGGCAGCGAGATCCTGCGGACATTCCTCAGCGGCGCGCAACCACTCGCGGCCTATGCCAGGCAGGTAGAATATCGGTGTGGTCCCCACCGGCGGAGCAAATTCAACGGCGCGTGCCTCAATGCAGCGTAGCCAAACAGCCGGCCCCGAGCGTTTTCCTGGTACGTAGTTGCCTAAGAGAAACAGCTCCGGAACCATCGCCTGTAATTCCGGAATCGCGCCTTCCCACAGTCGCTCTGGGTCTGTCCAGAGGATCGCGCAAGGCGCAATTTGGTCGCCGGCAGCATAGGAAAAAGCTTGCGCTCTAAGAACTGTAGCCATCTCATCTGCGAGTGAGCTCATCGCGGTTTATTCGCCTCTCTCGCTCGCTTCTTGAACTCTTTGGTGTAGTGACAATCGTTCCACCGGTTGCCGTCCGGCTCTTTGCCGGCTCCAGCGAAGTCCTGCTTGTCTTGATCCCAGCTCCAGAACCACGGAAAGTCCTTTTTGTCCCGACCGGGTTCTTTACCGCGATCCTTCTCCCATTTGACCTTGACGCGCTTACGGAGAACGTCAGCGACGACAAATGGACGGATGTTCATTCGAACGCCGTCATTGATGTCGGGAAACCATCCAATGGCTTGTTTCGGGAGAGGCTTCCAGCGGACGAAGAGGTCGTAGGGTGGTTCGCCGTCGAGGATGAGCTTGAGCCGGGACTGCAATTGTTTGGCAGCTTGCAAGCGAGCATCGCTGCCGGCCTCGCCGGCGTTCACCGCCGCTTGCTGGCGGCGGATCCAATCGCCGAGATAAGCGTAGGTGAGTTTTTCCAGATTGGCGTGGGTAAGCTGGTGGTAGTTCACCAACGCACCGAAGCCGCTCTTATGACCGTCCCAGATGTGCCAAATGAATGGTCGTTGATGGAACAATGTGCAGTGTTGGTCGAAGAAGGCGTCACGCAACCAGTCGTCCAGCGTCTTGCCGGCAAAATCTACCTGAGCGAGCAGGCCCTCCAACATTGCGGCGTTCCAGTCCTTGCCATAGGCGAGAACAAGTAGCTCGCGCAGACGTTCGGTGGCCGGCGCTTTGCCCATGGTCGCGGAAAGACAAACAATCCCATCACTGTCCGCGCTTTCTTCCAGACCGTCCGAAGCCAGTCCTGGGCAGTCGGGGAAACTTGAACCGATCTGCCTTGGCCAGCGAAAGCCCAGCAATCGCGCGACGGCTACCTGTAGCGGTTGATCCGATCCTTTGGGATGCCCGTCAAACAACCACTGCGTCGGATCACTGGAAAATGCCTTCGGCAAACCATTCGGATATTTCTCCGCAGCCACCTTCTGCCAAAGTGCTAGGTCAAAGGGGACTTTAGCCAGAGTTGACGTAGCAACATTTAACTTCTGGTTTATCTTGCGGACTTCGGCGTTGTATTTCGGAGAAGAACAGAACGCCCAAATTGCCTCTAGATTCTCGGCATTCCTCGGAATCAGCACTGCCGTCATTTTGTCATGTCGGAAGCCGCAAGTCAGGGAGGCGGTGAGGGCAGTCATTTGACCAATTATGATGCCACGCTTCCCCCAGGCTGCATGACCTTGGACGCGAGCTCCCTCCGAACTTGCCAAGTCACCGCGCCCATCCTGCCATCTGACCACCAATTGGAAGCCATCGTAGTGCGTTAAACCGGTGGGCGAATTCTGGAACGGTTGCCACGTCGCCGAATCATGACCCACTTCCCAAAAACATGCGAGATATCTATCCTTATCACCGGTAGACATTCCCTCCACGCTTACCGCAAAGTCAGCCAGCAACAACCCTTGGCTTAGGGGCTCCGCGGTAACGACGTGATCAGGATTTGAAAGCTGATCACGCTGGATCAAAAGCTGACATTCTTCGGTCTGAAGCGCAGCTGCTTTGCTTTGAACAGAAAGTTTGCTTGAGACGTCTTGAGCCATAAAGTGACTCGAGGGTTCGGGCTTGCGACGAGTTAATGACACGAGGCTGACCTTGACTACTTCACCGCCGATAGTCTCAAAGGCTCCCGATCCGAGTCTAGCGGCGAACGACCACGACGAACTGGTCAATAGCTCTCTACGAAGAGACTTGTAACTAGCTAAGAATAACCAGTTTTGTGGCGTGACCAGCGAGGCGGTTGCGCCCGTTGAACAGAGCGCCAAACAGCGCTCAACAAAGCACGTGGCAAGATCAGCTTTCGAAGTTGGATGAATGCGTTCGCAGTAGTCTTGCAAAATCTCATCTTGTTTACCCCGTCCTAGGTAAGGCACGTTGGTTACGACGAGTGTAAATTCGCCAGCGAGAAGTTCGGCAGCCTTCGCCAATCCATGGGCGGTCACGGCCATTTCATGTGCGGTATCGTCATTGGTTTCCTGTGCTAGTGCCTTCTCCAGCAGGGGCTGGAGTTCGTGGTAATCAGACTCAACCAGATCGCCGCCCACAGCGCGAGGATCGGTGAGGCTGCCCAGTACCGGCGCGTCCTTGAACAGGGCATGGAGACGAGCCATACCGCGCTGGAGCCGGTCGTTATCGCCGGCCAATTTTAACCAATCGCTTTGTTTGGCGTTCGGTGCAAGACCGGAACAGGCGAGGTTCATAGCGGGCAGGGGGCGGTGACCGACGCGGCGCCATGCGGCTAAAGCCAAGTTGAACGCACCGATCTGCGTGCAACGTGGGTCAATCTCCAGACCGAACAGGTTGTCGCGGATAACCGCAGCAATGGCGTCAGCTTCGTCCAATCCTTCCTTCGCCATCCGCAGCGCGACGAGTCGCTCGAACATCGCCACCACAAAATGCCCGCTGCCCATGCACGGGTCGAGACACCTGAGTTCCTTCGCCGTCGTCGGCCAACCGTCGAACGTGCCGGCCGCGGGAGTCCACTGGCCGTTCGTCGATTTGATGAAGCGCAGATACTTCCACGGGCATCCCGGCAGCGCCGCAACATGACGGAGTTCTTCTTCACTCTGCGCAGTTGCGGCCAGCTCGGGCTTCGCGGCGAGAACCTTGCCGGCATGCCAGGCACCCAGCGTGTTATCGAGCAGAAAGTCCACCATGTAGTCTTCAGTGAACAACTGCGTAACCGCGGGCAGTTCGTCCGCGCCGATCTTGTTGCCGGCGGCGTTGACTTCATCCTTCCGCTCGGCCTGCCAGAACTGGTAGCACCAGCCAAGGCTGTCGCTGGCGGTGAACACCTCTACCGGCAAGCCGGTGACCAGCTGGATAAGCGGATTGCGATCCTCTATCGGCAATTCCATCGCGCCAGCCGGATCGTCGGCGCGAAAGATCTCCGGTAATTCCTTGGCAGCGAAGCGAGCCGCAACAGCCCATGCATCCTTGAGGCCAATTGACGGCGCAAGCTCCTCGCAATCCTCCAGCGACACGGATACTCCGTGCTCTGGCGAAATGAGAAGACCATTCTCCAGCAAAAAGCGGGCGAAGAGCACACGGTGCCATTGATCGTAGGCGAGCTTCTCAGTAAGGTGCTTGGTCTCGTATGCGCCACGTCGGGTCAGGCTCTCCCCATCTCCCAATTGTCTGGCCTGGGCCCGAAGCTTGCGTCGCAAGTCGCGCTGCGCCTCATCCATATGCTTGTAGGGGTCGGCCTCATGCACCGCTAGGGCTTCGATCGCCTTGCGAGCGCCGCGCTCAGCAATCGTCCGGGCCTCTTTGATCGCACTTTCCAGAGCACGGCGAAGAGTTACTGGGAGGACACTCATAGGAGAACCGGACCGTCCTTGAGCTTCGCCTCAACCTGCTTACGAACATTCTTAAGCCATTGTTCCAATTCCGCCTCGTTTTGGATCGTCGCGGAAGGTAGATCCACACGCTGAGCCTTGGGTTGAATTAGCTTGCTCGCCTCATCGAGCGCGCGGGAAAATCGCTGCGGTACGGCGTCGATTAAGTTCCGTCGGTTCGCCAATGTGCTTGTGCGCAGAGCGGCTAGAATCTCATCTTCAGAGCCGAACATCTCCTTCACCAGCGGCGCAGGTTGATAAGAACGCTGTTCTTCGTTCAGGAGTCCCCATACTTGCGAGGTAGCCAGCTTTTCATCACCTGCCTTGAACGCGGCGCTCAGATCATCCTGTAATTGACTGAGAGCCGCACGGAGGGCAGTGGTGAGCCGTTTAATGAGCTCTGGAATTGGATCGGGATCTGCTAGCAAGGCGCGGCTGTCAGAAATGGCGGCGATGGATTTGGAACAGACTTCCGCCTCCGGCAGGCCGTTAGCAAAGGCTTGCATTTCCAGTAAGCGCTCCCACGCGGGCCAGCGTTTGACGATCACTTCGGTATTCTTCTTCCAGTCGGCAAGTTTGGTAGTGAGCTCGTCTTTCTTCGCGTGAATTTTCAGCAGCTGGGCGTTGCCGCTCAACAGTTGCAGAGCAACAACGTTCTGGGTGTCGGGGGGCTCCGGTCGAGGCTCGCTACCGCCAGCCGATTGAGCGAGAGTTAGGAGTTTTTGCAGGAATTGCGCGGCAGCTTCGGATTCTTTGCCGTTCTGGGTTGTGATACCAGCTTTTTGAAAAAGCGCCTTGAGATCGAGTCGTTGTTTAACATCTAGCGGCGGCACATCCACATAGAAGCTAGCAACGCCGATCTGATTCTGTGGAAGCGTCTGCGCTTGCGCCGGCTGGCCGTTGACGGTGGCACGAAGGTTGCCTGCGACCAGCATAACAAAAAGTGCGCCATCGACGGCATCCTGAGGCCAACCGAATGGCGCGGATCGAAAGTTTTCTCGGACGTCCTTGCCCTTCTTGCCGGCACCGATGAGTTCAAGCACACGACGGCATACGGCGTGATTGGTCACGTTGCCGGGGTAGCCTATTTGTGACAGTGCACCAACGTCACCGGCACGAGCGCGATTGACGACTTGTCCCCAGTTTGCGTGATCGGCCTCGGAGAACTGCGGGAACAGCCTTGCCAGGGCACTATCCGCCGAATCTTGCACCTTGTCGGCCAGTTCAATGCCGTTAGCCTCTTGTCCACCCCCGAGGAAGACTTTCGCGCCACCAACTACATGACCAAGCAATTCCTGGATGCGATGACGGGCTATCTCCAAATGAGTCTCGATGGCCTTCCTTGCCTCGATCGCCTCCGGTCCGCTAGCCGGGCCATGGGCGTCCAACGTTTCCTGAGCGGCAAGATTAGATGCGATAGCCTGTCGTAGTTCCTCATGGTGAACCCGCGGCAGATAACCGAATAGCAAGGGGCTGGTTACGCCCGCTGCACGAGCATCGTTGACGACCGATTTTTCGTCGTCGCTCCACCCATCCCGCACCCACAGGGTCACTTCGTCATTACTTGACGCCGGTCGACTTGAGGAGAGTTCAAAGACGAGTTTTCGCGCTTGGTGCGAGGTGCCCTGCTGCAACGATACTGGCTTGAGCGCCTGCTTCGTACCGTCGCGCAAAAGCTCCCCGCGCCTAGAATTGATACGTTGGTCATCGTTGAGGGCCGCCGCGCGGCGGCGGTTAAAATCATGGGTCCAACGCGCACCCTCACGAGTTTGAAGACGGTATTCAGTCTCCACCACCATTACGTGGCCGGTATCGCTGAGTTGCTTTAGAAGCTTGGGAACTTGCTGCTCCAGCTTCGGGCGATCAATGTTCAGGTCGGAAACGAGCAAGTCTACTAATGTTTCTGCGGTAGCCCGAACGCCGTCGTCGGCACCTGGGGTTCGGGGCAGCTTGCCTATCAGGAAAATCAAGGCACAAAGCCTGGAGCGGAGATCGCCGTCTTTGGTGCCGTCGCGTTGCTTGCGGATGATCTCATCATATTCCGGTTCCAGTTCGCCGGTGTTGATGAGGTCTGTCGAAATCTGGTCGTAAATGAAGTCCGCCGGGACAACGGACCCCACTGGAGCTGAGGCTGTTTGCCGCGTAGCCTCAAAAACAATCTGTAGCTGCGAGCGGAGTTGAGCCTTGGCGCCGGAATGGTCAGTGTTACGCAGAACTTTCTCCCAGAAGCGGCGCCGGGTCGGGAGCAGGGGATAGTCCGCCACGAAGAATTGGTCGTCGTCATGGTTGGCCGCGAAGCGTGTATTCTGAAGGTGGCGAGCAATTTCGCCTCGATTGGTGTCCAAGCATTTTGAGATTGCGGGTTCTTGTTCTGGCTTCTTTCTGAGTACCGTTTTGCGAATGACACTCTCAACATCGGAGTCTGATAGTTGAACCCGGACTCCAAACCTCGCCTGGATCTTTTGCAAGGCCGGCATCGATGTGAGTGCTGATTGACCGGTGCCCACAAAGACAAGGCGCTGGTTCAAATCAGTGCAGCAATGCTCAACAATTTCCTGGACGTCATTTGCTCTCGCCACTTTCTGGTCGATAAACTGTTGAATCTCGTCAACAACGAGAAGGGTGCATGGCAAGCTGCCTTTTTCACCCAAGACCTGTCGGACGAATTCAAGTGCCTGACTTATGGTAGGCGAGGTAATGTCCGGAAATTCATCGCGAATGGCAGCCTGTGCGTTCGCAGGGTTGGAATATTTGGGATCGGCACTGACAAGAGCCTCAGCAAGTGGAATCGATAGTTTCAGACTACGAACCTCACGACCAAGTTCGCGCTTCTGTTGCTTCAGAGCGTCGATGACTTTTGCCTCCAGCCCGGACGAACGGAGCCAGAGGACGAATTTGGCCTGAGCCAGATTTTCTGGGAGGTTGGCAGCTCGAAGTACCAGTTGAATGAATGCGAGACGAACGTTGTCCATGGCGCCGGCCCCCAGCGTGCCGGCGGCCGCTCGCAAGCCACCCAGTGGTTTGCTACGAGTAGTAAGTTCCTTGAGCAGATCTTCAATTTCTGAAGGGAGCCTAACAATAGAGCGGGCGGTAGCTCCGTCAGTAAACCGATAGTCCTCCCACAGATAACGGAGCACCTTAACAAGGTGGGATTTGCCACTGCCGAAGAAACCACTGACCCAAACAGCCTTTTGCTCCTCGCGCCCAAGGCCGTCGAGGTAGGATTTGAGAATCCGCTCAAGTCCGCGCGCGTACTCCCCATCGCAGACGAACGTCTCTAGCTCGAAGCGGAGGGTTTTGATCTGGCGATCATCTTGGCCGATTTCAGCGACTTTCGAGACGCCGTTGTTGAGTAATTCAATCGTTGCCGGATCGCGGAAATAGAGTTCGCGGTTGATCATGGGCTCAGAAAGCTTTCGGTTGAAGTGATGGGAACAGCCATGTAGTTGAAGCCGTCTCGGGCATCCATAAAGCGGTAAACGTTTCCTGCGTATTCACCAGGAAAGAAAATGAGCAAGCGACCTGGGATGAAGTCTTCGACGCGCTCGATTAAGCTGGAAACGCGCATGAAGTCGAATAGCGAAGCGAGTCCGGAAATGGCCACGACGCTGCTGGGATCCGCATCGTCGCGAGATAAGGCTGCACGCACCCGTTCAGCCGCCAAGGCTTCCAGGTCGCTGTCGGTACTGAAAAATTCTGGTTGCGCGAAGATCGCCTCGCGGTATTCATGGGCCGCAATCCATTCAGGAAGTAGGGGTGTAAGGTCGACGTTGATCCAGTTGTGGCCTGCCTCAAGTGTGAGGGCTTCAAACTGCGGCTGACGTGCTCGTACCCGCCGCTCTTCGACCGGTGGATAAACTGCGAACCAAACGCGCTGCTTTCCCGCCATGTTAGTGGGCCAAGGTAGCTTTACTTGGCGCGAATAATTAGAAAGAAGGCGTTCAATGGCGCTCATGCTGCGTAATCTTCAAATTCTGCGAGGCTTGGGAAACTCAATTCAACGACTTCGCTGAGGGCCCGGAGGTTGAGCAGGCCAGCCCGATGAGCTTCAATGCCCATTGTGCGTGCGCGGTCAGGATTGAGGTCGAGAAGCTGACACCACGGGTTCAAGAAAACAGCGGCACCGTGATAACCGGCGATATGCCCAAGGAAGAGGGCCAAGGTGACGGCCACGATTGTAGGCTTGATCTGCTGACGAACTTTAGTCGAACGGCCGGCAAGATGCCCGCTTTGGGTCCAGGACGACGCGGCATTCCGCGCAATCTTGTTCCGGTTCAGTTCGGAGTATTGGTTCGGAAAGGCGACCTCCAACGCTTCGGCTAGGCTAGCCACCTCGACCCGCTCGCCGACTGAGGCTTTGAAGACTGGCTGGCTCGTGGCCCGCAATAGCGGATCACGACCCCAGGCTACCAGAATGGCCAACAAGCCTATGCTCTCTGAATGGACACTATAGAGTTTACGTAGTGCGCCGAAGATCGGCAATGATTCGTCGAGCCCGTAAAGCTCCCGAAGGTGCCGCAAGGACTTCTGCCGGGTGCTATCGGTCGTCTTACCCAGAATGTTTCGGTCGACGATCGCGTCCCGGTAGTCAGCCGTAGCCGAGCCTAGAGGGATACTTGCCAAAACCGAGTTAAGTTCTGTCAGCATCATGGTGCGGCTGATGTGTGCGCCGCCGGCAGAGAATTTGAAACCGAATCCTTCCATTTCAGGCGAAGGCAGTGGAAATTTAGATGATAAGACGAGGCCACTAGACATAACGATTCATTCTGTTTGGGAGACGCCAAGACGCTTATCAAAGAGTTTCAGACGTTAGGCGAATTCAGCTGTCAAGCGGCTTGGTTGGCACGGATCAGGTCTACTTTCCTGAGCTGCCCTTAGAATCAAGAGGCGCTGTGGCCATTTGCACCTTACGTTGGGATGTTCAATGTTGGCTATTTTGGATAGATCCGCAATGGTGTCGGTTGTGCGCATTTCGTAGTGTCGCCGATCGATCGGGGGCTTTATCCTTTCAGATTGCCGACTTTTTTGACGGAATAGCCGTCGCGTTATCAGGATCATTGATGCCTTCGAACTACAATACCACCAGCCCATCGCAGCGCACCATTCCCCAAGCGTTTGCGGAAGCGGCAATCCTTGTCGAATCACTGATCGAGACGAGAAAGCTCCGCAAAGAGATCTTGGCAGAAGCGCCCATTACGACGGCCCTGCGCATATTCGGGCAAACAATCGAAGGGGGCGAGGCGACGGATCGACTTCGAACTGTATCCATCCTAGGCAAAGCCTCGGAGGTGTCCAAGCCGGTTGCGGCTCTGGTCCGTCCGATACTCACGGCAGGCTTGCAAGTCCCACTGCCGCGAGTGGGAACATGGGGCTCGGCTGATGATCGATATTATCTGGCGAAAGGTGTCTCCCTGAGCACCTCTCCCTGGACCATGAACTATGCGGCAACAGAACTTGCCCAGGCGGAGGTCGCAGAGAGATCGTCGCGCGCAATATGGGCGGAAATTGCTGTCAGCCGCGCGTCTACGCTTGCCGAAGTAATTGGGAACGTTTCTGAAGCCTTCTCGGAGCAGATGAGAGCAATAAGCGATCCTGTGGATACCGCTTATCGCAAGCTGGTTCGGATTTGCGAGGCGCTCAGCGCTCCATTAGCAACCGCGGATGTTACAAGCGGTGAGGGGTTTGGAAGATCGTTCGTCAATCTTGTTATACAAGCCGGTGGACAAAAAGGCGGTACCGTCGCGCGTTTACGCGAAGATGCTGCGGTCACTGTCTTGGAGCTGATGGTCCACCTAGCAAGATTGCGGTTCGAGGTATTATTAGACGCTGATTTTTATAGAGCTGCGGGCATCGTTCGCGGTTGGTGGAGACCAGGAACTCCGCCCTCATCAATCGAGGCAAAATGTGATCGCATCGCTCAGTTAGCAGTGACGGGTCTTCACATCTTGGCACGGCAGGGCGTGACGGACGATCATTTTCGCCAGGCTTTGTCGTCGAGCTTGGGGGCGCAACGGGTAAACGAAACCGGCCGGGCTGTTGCGGCAACGGATCCAAGTCTGGATCCCAGCATTTCAAGATGGATGGCTACCGGGCAAGCGCTTTCCGAGAAAAAAGCAAACGAAAGCGTTCGAGAGGACAACGAGCGATTAACCGATGAGATATTGGCGAAACTGCTGATCGCTGTCGACAATCAGGATACCGGTCCTCAAGCGTTAGATTCCGTCGCGGATAACATCGAGATCATAGAACCACTGAACGCCACAACGCTCCGGCAGGGAGCTTCAAGAATGCGGCTAATCGAACAGTGGAGTAAAGCGCTCGGCGAGCGACGATACATCGCTACTTCGGGTGAGCGAGGGAAACTAGTTCGGTTCGATCCCGCGCTTCACCAAGCAAACGAACAGATCGCCAGATTAGAAAGCGTACGAATAACAGCGCCGGCCGTCATCAAACAGTTGCCGGGAAGGCCCGCAGAAATTGTCGTCAAAGCGATAGTCGAGAAGATTGGGGGGTAAAATGAACAGGCAATTTGCGATCGAGATGCTTGAAAACCTACTGGAACGTGCAAAGAGAAAATCAGAGACCACGATACTAACATCCCGCGAAATCGATGCGTTGGATGTGTTGGTTCAGGAATCTCGAGTTGAGCCGGCAACTTCCATTGGTAACGAACAGGCTTCGGTCCAATCGCCTTCCGTTGTTGTTCCTGTTCAAATCGAAGATTCAGAAATCCCAAAGGACACGCTTCTTTGCATCGACTTCGGAACGTCATTTTCCAAATCGTTCGCCAGCGTCGATTCTGGGGACTTGCTTCCTCGTTTAATTGATCTGCCGCTCGGGGGAGCTGGGTCTGGGAAGTCTTCCTTAGTTAGTCCGTCCGAACTTCTGTTCGATCAAGGAAGGATCTATTTCGGAACAAATGCTCGGAAACAGTTCGATGACTCTCAAGCGTCACCTGACCGTTTGATCGATTCGATCAAGCAGTACATGACACTGGGAAAGGAAGTCTCGCACCTGGCGAAGATCAAACTGCAAGCTATCCAAGATCCATCGCAAAGCTTCTTCCAAAGTGACATTCTCATCCTGTATCTGGCCCATTTGATGTATCTCACAGAACAAGCCCTCATATCAAAAGGGATTTCCCCAAACGCACTCCGGCGCTTTGCACATCCTGCCTGGAACGATACACACAGAGAGGGAAACGAGGCCGCGATGAAGACCATGATGGCGCAGGCCATCGTGCTGGCTCGCTCGCTGAAGGACAAGTTGCTGGTGAGCATCAGTATTGCAGAAGCGAGAGCTGCGCTTGATCAATTGCAGAAGCTTGAGTTCTCAGAGCTTCCTCTCAACCTCATGGATAGACCGGTGAGAGAGGCAACCGCAGCTGGAGCAGGGGCATTGTTTGGCGGCAGGCCAAATTCAAGGGAATCGTATCTGATCATTGACGTTGGAGCTGGAACCACCGACGTAGCTGGTTGCATTTGCCGGACAAACGACGAATGGGAGCGCCCGCGAGTTTGGGAGGTCACAAAAGCAGCGGATGCGATCAAGAGTGCTGGAAATATTCTGGACGACGCCCTCCTGAAGCTGGCGTTGAATAAGTGTGGCTTGTTTGGCGGTTCAACAGAATACCAAGCCGCAGCAATCTCGGTCCGCCGCGACAAACGTCTCTACAAAGAACAATTGTTCGATAATGGATCAGTCGTCATCGAAATGCCGACTGGTGATACTGTAACCATAGAATTGCAGGAATTTCTCGACTATCCGCCAGTTGTGGATTTCACCCAAAGAATCCGCGTGTTGGTAGGCAAGGCGGCGATTGCCGTGGCAGGAGACTACAATCAGGTGAACCTGGTCGCGACCGGAGGAGGAGCAAACCTGCCGATGATCAGGAATCTCGCCGAAGAGGGAGCCAATTATGAGGGCAAGCACGTTTCCATCATCTGGCGAGATTCCATTCCCGATGGCGTGGCCGAAGAATACCCAGACCTTGTCGCCCCGTATTCACAGATCGCTGTCGCGTTAGGAGGTTGCCTGCCGGTTTTGCCTGAGCAGCGCGCGAGCATAGCCCATGGAATATCGGGGGCAGCAAAAACTGTGCTGATGCCTTCCTACAAATCGTGAGTCTGAGCAAGGAAATGAGGTCGGTCGATCTCGATTTAGTGCGCAGAGCATCCCCGCGAGCGTATCGATCTGGCGGCATTTTCCATATTCTCATTTCCCACGTGACCTTGCCCCTCGGGCTTAATCCAGTTTGAAGGTTCTGGCCCAAGCCGAGGACCAGAGCATGAAGCGCAAGCGGTTTACGGAAGAACAGATCATCGGGATTTTGAAGGAGCACGAAGCGGGGATTCCGGTCGCCGATCTCTGCCGCAAGCATGGTGTAAGCGACGCCAGCATCTACAAATGGAAGGCCAGGTTCGGCGGGATGGACGTCTCGGAGGCCAAGCGACTGCGGTCGCTGGAAGACGAGAACACGAAGCTGAAGCGGCTTCTGGCAGACGCCATGTTGGACAATGCGGCGCTGAAGGATCTCGTGGGAAAGAAGTGGTGACGCCCGCGGGGAAGCGGAAAGCTGTCGCTCATCTGGTGGATGCCCATGGGATGAGCGAACGGTGGGCGTGTAAAGCCATCGGCTGCTGCCGCATGACCATGAGATACCGGACGACCCAGGCTGACGATACCAGCCTTCGCCAACGCATGAGGGCGATCGCCCAGGAGCGCCGCCGCTTCGGCTATCGGCGGCTGCATGTTCTGCTCAGGCGGGAGGGCTATCTGATCAACCACACAAAGCTCTTCCGGCTCTATCGGGAAGAGAAGCTGACGGTGCGCCGCCGTGGTGGCCGCAAGCGGGCGATCGGGACCAGGGCGCCGATGCTGGTTCCGATGACGCCGAACGACCGGTGGTCGCTCGACTTTGTGTCGGATCAGCTGTCCGACGGCCGCCGCTTCCGCATCCTGACTGTCGTCGATGATTGTACCCGTGAGTGCCTGGCGCTGGTGGCCGATACCTCGCTCTCCGGCATCCGCGTGGCGCGGGAACTGGACCGGCTGATGATCGAGCGCGGCAAGCCCAGGATGGTGGTTAGCGATAACGGCAGCGAACTCACCAGCAACGCCATCCTGGTGTGGGCCGACCAAAGCCGTGTCGAATGGCACTACATCGCGCCGGGCGAACCCATGCAGAACGCCTCCATCGAGAGCTTCAACGGCCGGCTGCGGGATGAGCTGTTGAACGAGACGTTGTTCACGTCACTGGCACAAGCCCGCGTCACACTTGGAAGTTGGCGGGCCGATTACAACGACACAAGACCACACTCGCAGCTCGGATGGAGAACCCCGTCCGAGTTCGCGATGACCTGCCACCCGCGCCGGGATCTGGCGCTGCGCTATGCCGAAGGCTCCGCGCCAGCTCCCGTCGCTGCCACCACCCACCCGGGCAAATCCAACGGCACGGGCGAACTCAGGACTGGATAAAACCTGGGGGCAAGGTCACGAGCGCCCGCTCAATAGCATCGGCCACTTCTGATTTCATTGAGCAGTGGTAACGAATCCGAGTCGCACAAAAGAAAAAGGCCTCGGAAAAATCGAGGCCTTTTTTGGTTGAGCGGCGATTTGGACTATTTGCCGTCGTAATCGAAGCGACCCGTACGATTGGGGTGCGCGGCCTTGGGCGTATCTTGCCAATAGAAGTCAATGACGACCGGAATTTTCGCCGCCTTGGCAATCTTCATGATGGAGCGATAGCAGAGGTTTGCGTCGCGGCCCTGCACCGTGATGTTGGCCTCCTTGATGTACTCGCCGAACGCAGGGTGGTCCCCTTCCTGGAAGTTCACGTCGAGATGGGGTTTCAGATTCGCGACCCCCATCTTGCTGGCCGCTTGGCGGATCATCTCGAACAGGACCGGGTTCCAGAACTTTTTGGAAAAGCCTTTCCGATCGATGAGGACGTTGCTGAGGCTGGTGTAGGTCAGCAGAGGCGGATTGTCGGTCGGGAAGATTTTGACCGTCGAATCCGCTTCGTCTGATGCTGTCGCTGGTGCGGGCATGGACCCCAGAGACTTTTCGTAACCATCGAGGATTTTAGAAAGCGTGCTTTCCGCGTCGTCGACGAGAGGGACCGCGTGGCGCTGAATGCGGGCGAAGAGCTGTTGTGAAACTGTAATCATAGGCACTTAAAACCTCTTTTTAGGCGGCGTTGTTGCCGTACAGAGTTATAGGCCTATAGGCCTGGGCACGCAAGCGGGAAGTTTCGGTGCAGGCGAATTGCTATTGTTCTTGTTATGTTCTAACGACGGTCGAGAACGTTTGGGAGGCGTGGCAACTGGGCTGGCGCATCGCCGCGCGCTGCGCGTTCGGAAACCGCGATGGTATGAAGTCGACCTTCAAGCGCAGGGAGGGACGTTGGCAATGGAGTCGATTACAATTTCAGAACTATTTGCTCTGGATCATCGGTTTTTTCGCTCGCAAATCCGGCGAGTGACACGCCGAGCAATCTGACGGCTTTCTTCATCGGGAAGAGTGCTCTCAATAATGCGGCCGTCACGTTTGCTAAATCGCTGCGGCGCTCGACCGAACCAGCGACCGTTCGGCTGCGCGAGATCAATTCGAAGGCGGCGAATTTGACCTTGAGCGTCACGGTTTGGCCTCGCGTGCCCTTGTCCTCGCAATGTCGCCAGACCTTCTCGATCAGCGGCTGCAGTTCCGACACCATCGCCTCGAACTCCGTGAGGTCGGTGACGAAGGTGTTTTCGGCGCCAACGGACTTCCGGATCCGGTCGGCCCGAACTTCGCGGTTATCGACGCAGCGCGAGATCCAGTAGTAGCTTCCGGCCTTCCCGAAGTTTGCCTGTGAATTCGAGGGACTGGTTGCGCATGTCATGGCGGACCGGACTCCGTATTTCGGGCTTCGTAGCTTGCCGCCGCCACGACGCCGCGCTCGCGGGATCAGCCCACGGCGACCGGTCTGCCGCGGACCTCCGGATTGTCCCGTTGCTCCACGGATGCGTAGAAGACGTCCATGTCGACGTGGATGATCTTGCGTTGACGGGGCGAGGGCTTCGCCCGGAAGTCGCTCTCGACGCTCTGATCGGTCACGTCGTTCGGCCCGGCCGGATCTTCCTTGACGCCGCGGGCGACGATCCGGGGCGCCCCGTCTGGAAGCGGTCGCTGCAGCTTCAGTGCCTCGTCCGGTGGGGCCATCATCCAGGTCTCGAATTCGTCCGGCGTCGTCAGGATCACCGGCATCGCCTTGGGTGGATCGCGCCGACCTCGGCGTTCGGCTCGGTCGTGAGGAACGCGGAGAGGTTGTTAGTCGTCTCACCTTCGTTGACCGTTCCGAACGGACGTCCAGTTGGTCCAGATGCCGGCGAAGCAGGCGAGGGGACGGGTCTCATCGAGCGCGAACCAGATATCACCGCCCTCGGCCTTGTTGAACTCGCTGAATGAGGTGAACGGCACCACGCAGCGGCTTTCGGCTCCCAGCCATCTCGTCCAGTTTCACGTTGCGGATGTTGGTGGTGCCGCCGTCCGGCTCCATCCGTAGCAGCTCCTTAAAATCGATCGCGTTGCCCTTTGCTTGAAGCTTCTCGGCCCGTTTCTTCGTGGCATCCATCAGCGCCTTTGACGACGATGGCATTCCCCACCGCGCCATAGCGAGTTCGCGGCCCTCGGTCCCATTGCGCACGATCGGTGCCTTGTAGTCCGGAAAACCCCCGGCATCGGCGCCAGCTTGCCGACGTATCCGTTCACGACACGAAAAAGCGCGATGATCGCGGCCTGGTTTGTCGTGATCGAATAGAGATTATACATCGGTCAAGCTTCGGTCCCGAGGTGGCGCGGCTGTCCGGCCAATTGTAGCAGAGAGTTCGGAGCGGGCTACGGCGTTTCGAACGTCGGCCAGCACCCGTCTTCCTCATGTCGCGAATGCGCTGCTGGCAGGTGTTGTCGAGCAGCCGCTGCCCCGCGTCGGTCCAGACCAGCTCGCCGGTTGTCAGCAAAAGGGAAAGCGTTGCACGCGCATAACAACGAAAAGGCCCGGATTTCCCCGGGCCTTTCCAGCTTGCATCTAGATCAGCGCCTGCCGTCAGAATCGAATCCCGAGGTTCTTGCGGAAAAAGCTATTTTCTCCACCTGAGAGACCGCCTCCAAAGACGCCGCCATTGTTGTTGATCGCGTCTACACTGATGCCGGTACCCGCGGCGATGACTTTTGCACCTTCACCACTCTCGCGCTTGGCGATTTCCCAGTTTCTCGACATCAGCTCAATGGGGGCGAGCGCGGTAGTCAAAACACCACGAAGCACCTGGTTGCCGACATCCATTTTGCAGGAACGATCGAGATCCTGCTTTTTAGATTGTACATCAGCCTCACCAGACGCGCGTTGTTCGATCCGGACCTGCTTCAACTCCTGATGGAAATTGACGGCGACGAGCTTGTCAACGTTCGCTGCGCCGATGGCATCTAGCCGCTTGTCGAACCAACGGCCGTATTCGGCCTCCATGTCCTGCACACCCATCTCCTTCAAAGTTGGGGCGACGAGAGTATCGAAGGTCGTCCTGAGCTGGAGCCGCTTGGCCTTCATCCAAGCCTCGCGGTACCTTGGGGTGACCGCGGCGCTGTCCGCGTCGACAACTTTTATGTCCAGATCTCGCAAGTAGGACGCACGTTCGGCCCGGAAGTTGTCGGTCTGCTCGATGCAGGGATCAAACTTGTCAAAAAAGCCACCACCCGCCATCGCGGGCGTTAGGGCCGAGGTGGATGCAAGGGCGGCGGTAGCGACAAAAAGCTTCGTGACGAATTTCATGACTTTACCTCTGTTGCTCGGGGAATGTTGTGGCGGCCGCGAGGCCGCCACCCTGATATTCAGCCGAACGGTTTTCGAAAAACGCTGTTATTTCCGCCAAAAATGCCGTAGCGGTTAATGTCACGGACGCTGATCCCGGTTGTTGCGCGGATCAGCTTGTCCAGCTCACCGCTCTCGCCTGAAGCAGCCTTGATGTTGCCGTCGACGATCTTCACGGGTGCGGCTAGGATCTTCATCACTTCGCCATTCGGGCCGAAGCCCTCGTTGCCGTTCGCGAGTTGCACAAGCTCGTGCAGGAGTACGCCGGCCGTGCCGCAGATCACGAATCCCGGTCCGGTCGCCGGGCAAGTCGCCGCCACGCCGGCTACTACTTCGCCGGCGCGCGCCGAACCGCCCGTAGCCAGCAATGCGAGGCAACCGACTAGGACGCCTGCAACCCTATTCGATCTAATCATCGTACGGTCCTCCTGGACTGTTTGAACGCCGATGGCGAATGAAGCTGCAAGCTAGTTTCGCCGTCGTCGGATGCTGTTCGAACATCCTGTTGCGAATTTAGTCGACCTGCTCCGATTTGGAAGAGCAGATGGCCTGTCCGAATGGTCCGCGGATCGTTCGGATATCCGCGGATTTCGGTGTACAGTGAGGCGTCACAACCGCGGCGAAGGGGGGACGAGTTGGATAACGATCTTGAAATGATGGAGGTCGACTGCCGAAAGACCAGAGCGGCCGAGGAGGAATGGAAGCGCACTACGAAAAATCCGAAGCTGGAAAGCTTGGGCCGTTCCAATCAGAGGCTTCGGATCACAGGCAAGGAGCAAAAGGGTGTTGTCGAAGACTTTGCGAGAGTGAGACGGGGAGCTGTTGAAAAGTTTGCGAAGGTGTGTGGGCGTGGGCTCACGTGGGAGGATTTCAAGGCCGATCCGGACGAGTATGCGCGATGGGACTTGCAGCGCAAAGCGCGAGAAAAATCAATCCCGGAAGATCTCGAACGACCGATCGACGTCCTGCATAAGCGTTTCTGTGGGTATTGGGAGCTCTACCACCAATCCACTTCGAAGCGCTGGGCTTCGGAGATTAGCGTGTCCTTGATTCAAGTTGAGGGGATTGACGCTGAGCGCTCCGTCCTCAAATGCGAACTATACGATGGCAATAAACGAAGGCAGTACTTTCATTTGAAAGGATTCGTCGCGAAATTGGGCGGCTTTTTATATTGGGAGCTACGGCACGAAGCGGAGCAAGCCGGATTTCACGGCTACTGCTATCATCCTGCGGTGGAGAAATACCCCGGCTTTGAACTCTACGGAATTTTCCTGTCGATCTCAGGTGACGACAGATTTGACTATCCGGTCGCCGCAAAGGGGGTGCTTCGCTTTCTTGGTGCGACACCGAGCGAAGCGATGCGCCATTCGCTCGTCGATCTTAGCGAGGTTGAGGGGGATCCGCGCGATTTGTTGCAAAAACGGGTAGGCGGATATTTGCGTGATCTGCAAGAGAGTGAAGTCGTTAGGCCGGAAGTGCTCGCCGCGGTCGAGACAGATATTCTGCCAAAGATCAGCAACATAATTTCTGCCGACACAGTACCACGCGCATTATCGGTCCAGAGATAGGACCGAATCCGTTTCGGGAAGCGTGAAAGGAAGTCGCGCGGCCTGTCTAAAGCTTTCTAAACGCATTAATATCGACCGGATGTAACCGGATCAAATCGGAACTGATTTCGAAAACACGTCATTTTCGCGACTTGGGCCAACACCCTATAAAATAAGGCTGCCCCTGGTCTGAAGCCTTTCGACCGTTTCTTCGTGGCATCCATCAGCGCCTTTGACGACGACGGCATTCCTCACCGCGCCGTCGCCAGCTCGCCGCCCCGTTGCGCACGATCGGTGCCTTGTGGTTGGGAAAAACCCCCGGCACCGGCGCCAGATTGCCAATGTACCGGTTCACGACACGAAACAGCGCGACGATGGCGGCCTGGTTTGTCGTGATCGAATAGAGATTGCACATCGATCAGGCTTCGGTCCGGGGGGAACGCGGCTGCCAGGCCCATTGTAGCAGAGTCGCGGATGGACGCCGGCCCGCCTTGGCGCATTTGCGGCAACGCAGCCGGCTGGCGAGATCGTGCACGAAAGTGGTCGGCGGGTGCTTCATCGCCGCGAGGTCGACGTCGCTCGGCGTCTTGCAGCGCGCGCACCTGATCTCCAGCCAAGGGAAGCCCCTGTTCACGGCTTGGTCGACCGTCGGGGACGTATCGATCGGCTCGCCGTCTGACCACATGCGTTCGTTCCAACTCTCGCTTAGCAGCTTGTCCGCCTGCTGGATGAGCGCTTCGCCCTTGGTCCGCATCTCCGCCGATCGGGTGGCCAGGATGTTGGCCATTGCGCGTACCTTGCCCAGCTCTTTCGCCAGAACCTTGCGATCGCCGCCCGACAGGGGCGTTGGGTGATACTTCGGGGCCATCCGGACGTCCACGCGCAGAGAGATCGGATCGGCGATCCGGAGCGGGCTACGGCGTCTCGAACGCTGGCCAGCACCCGTCTTCTTCGTGCCTGCCGGTGCGCTGCTGGCAGGTATTGTCGAGCAGCCGCTGCGCGACATCCTTCCAGACCGCGTTGCCGCCACATAATCGGACTGCATCGGCGGTCTGGATTTCACGGTCCGCTCGCAGGGGCGGCAGTAGGCGCGCAGCACATGACGCTGAATTTCCGAAAGACGTCGCTGCCGCAGGTGCGCCCCGGTCGCGTCGGCGCGAGGGTCTTTGAGTACCGATTCCCAATATTCGGCCGGGAGGGGCCATCCGGAGCCGCAGCGGAGGGGCCCGACCGGCGGGCGGAAATTCGAGGATCATTATGAAACCGCGCTCGTCGAATTGATCAACCAGAAGCGCGCGGGCAAGACCATCCGCCCCGAGGAACGGCCCAAAGGCGAGAACGTGGTCGATCTGATGGAGGCGCTCCGGCAGAGCGTCGGTCGCGAGGCCGCACCGGCGAAGGCGGCCAAGAAGCCGCGCAACGGCGGTGCGGCCAGAAGATGCTGCTGATGCCGATTCAAGGCAAGAAGCCAGCGAAGGAAGCAGCGGCGAAGAAGCCCGCGGCGGGCCAGCCGCGGAAGTCGGCTTAGGCAATTGATGTCCGCAGCATCAGCGCGCGATAAGGTGCTTCAACCGGACGCTTCCGGTGCCTTCACCATTGGCATCATCTTCAGATACGCACGGCCTGCTCAGGCCAGAGGCGCTGCGTGTGCTGGCCCATGTCGATCACATTCGTTCACTGCGGCGACATCGGCGATCCCGAGATCATCACCGCGCTGGGGAGAGTTGCCCCCGTCACGGCGATAAGAGGAAACGTGGTTACGGGCGAGTGGGCCACTGAATTTGCCGAGACCGTTTTCGTGCGACTAGCCGGACGGCTTTTCTACGTTCTGCACGCCTCAATACCCTGCAGATCGATCCCGTAACTGAGGGTGTCGATGTCATTGTTTCCGGTCATTTCCATCTGCCGAGAATTAACGCCGTGAACGGCTTACTCTACGTGAATCCAGGCAGTGCGGGGCGCCGGCGCCTCAAGCTGCCGATTACGCTTGCAAGCCTCGAAGCGACGGCCGACGGACTGAAACCGATCATCCACGATCTCGGAGTGGTATAGGTCACGACGCTAGGCTCGAGCCCACCGAAATCGAAGCTAGGCCGTAAACACCTTATTGCGTAGCCATTGCCCCGTGATGTGTGGAAGAACACTGGCGCGGCGAGACGGTGAGGGCAGCCTCGTCGGCGAACGGACCGCTTGTGCGACATGGGGCTGGCCACCCCGGCAATAGAGTTAGATGGTGACCAATTCGGTGAGCTTGGCCGCGACGTTGGCCATAGGCTCTTCAATAGTACTCAGGCCGCTTCGCGAGGCGAGCATAGGGCTGACTTCGCGGAGGGCTTCATACGTCGTATTGTGCACGATCGGAACGAGCTGTTCACGCGCTAGGAGTACCGAAAGCTCTTTGTCGGCGATGCTCTCTTGTGTGAGGCGGCGCAGCAGAGCAGGTGTCACCAGCACGATCCCGACCCGCGATTTCGCCAGTCCCTTGTCAATTTCGCGGAGCAAGGATGTGCCGAAGGCGACGTCCTTCTCGCTAAATCAGACCGAGACACCACGTGACTCGAGTAGATCGTGTAGCTCCTTGGCGGCCCCTTGCCGGTCGTCCAGGCGTGGCAGAGAAACACGTCGCGAAGGTCAGGCAGGGACGCTCGCTTCTCGACATTTTCGCGGACCGACGTGAGGGCCCGCACCTCGGCAGGCGCGTACCCGACGGGAGAACCGGCTCGCGACCATCTCGGCCTTGCGCTGCTGCTGGACTCGCCGCCGCTGCTCCGACCGCCCCCGCTGCTCCTCGACGAGGTGTAGGTCGGGGGCGAATTCGACGCATGGCCGCCACTATATTCGCCGTAGCCGCGATAGCCGCCACCACTGCATGCAGGGCGGGCGGCTCGACCGCTCGCCGGGCGATGGCCAAATCTTGGTGCTGTGCATCTAGCCATATCGAAATCTCTCCTACTTGGCCGAATTCCTTCATTCGCTCTGCTTCAGCAGTGCGTCGGCGCCGGCATGCGCCTGCTTCTCCAGTTCTTTGCGCATGAGCCAGTAGACAAGCGGGAGCACTAACGGATTGGCCACTCTGCGTTGGAAGAGGGCATCCTGAAGTTCTCGGGAACGCTTGTCGCATTCGTCATCGTCGCAACCGTTTGCCCGAACCGAATCCAGGAATTTCTCGGCCTCGCCCTTCAAAATCTCGTTTGTTGCCGCGGAGTCGGACTGCCTGAAATGCTCACGGATGGCCCAAAAGATTGCGGGCGATATCGTGGCCGCGATTGCCGCGAAATCGATCAGTTTGAGGTCGTTCGCTACGGCGACGATCATCAAGGCGATCGACAAGCTCCCGGCGCCCCAGATGAGGTAGGTTCCGTATTTCTTCCGCAGCGAAGCGTCGTATTGAAGGTTCATCCGTTGGCAGACCAGACGCGCCATCGGGTGCCTCGCGGTCGCCGTGATCCCGACATACCAGCCCGCGATGCTCGATGTGTCGTCGCTCCATCGACGCGCAGCTGCATCGATGGTTTCCGCGTCCTCGCGCTTGCCGGCCACGAAGGAATTCCACGGCATCTTCAGAAGAGTGCAGTCGAATTCCTCGCTGGTTTTTGCCGCAACCTTTAATAGCCGGCGCTGCATGCGATCGACCCACATCACGTCCAGGGCAGTCGCGATCAGTCCGTATAGCGCCACATAAGGCCTGGCCTGGGGATACGCCAGCGCCAGGACCGCGCCGACGACCGGCAGCGCAACCGTTAAAGCTATCTGGAAAATCTGATAGCGCGTCGCGTCAGAATAGATGCGCTGACGAGCCATGAGCAGCCGCCGGAATTCGGGGGTATCTTGATCCCGCGCGATTGTGTTCATCCGCTAGCCCCGTTCACTCGATGACGACGTAGAAGGGATCGCTCTTGGCGACAAGCATATTGTCGCTGCGGCGGATGACGAAGGCTTCGGACATATGGACTCCGCGATAATCGAGTGTTTCCCAGCGCCCGTGAGACGAATTCTCGATATAGAAGCCGCCACGACCCGCGCCCTTGGCCATGGCTACAGCGCCAGTGTTGGTGATCCTCCACTGCACTTCATAGTCTGGGGGGAGCGGAGCGCCGTCGGCGGTGGTGGCTTTGAAGTGCAAGCCGCCTCCTCGGTGCAGGATCTCGCCGGCGCGTATTGCACGCCCGACGGTGGAGGCGCGCCGCTCACGCCATTCGGCAGTCGCCCGGACCATCGCAAGATTCGGCACTTGTCGCCATGAAGGCTGCCGGATGTGGGGTGGGCGGGAGAAGTCGAGCGGCAGAACGGATATCCCGTAGTTCTTGACCACGTCCACCAGTTCGCTGAGATGGGCCGCAGTCGAGGAGAGCAGGCCGCGAACCCTCGCGAGCCCCTCGGTCGCGGCGTCGGCGGCGACCTTGACGACGCTGGCCTTGCCGAACTCTTCGCCAAACACCTTCTGCCAGGCCTTGATACTTTGCTGCCTGCCCTCCGTCGCGTGAGCTTCGTCGATCCATTTCCGGTAGCGGGCGATCACCGTGCGGAAGTTCGCATATTGCTCATCGCTGCCGAAGAGCGGCGAAAAATCTTCGCTCGGAAGCTTCGGATTCGTCACCGAAGGCCTGGTCGGATACATCCGGAGTCGATCATCGAGGCGACCCATCAGCGTCTTGAGAGTAGTCGGCACGTCGGCGAACTCGTCGTTGTCCTTCTCGAACCACTCGATCTCGTTGCCGAGCAGGGTCGTGAGCAGAACGGACGGGCAAGTGAAGGTCGCCTTGATGTCGCGCAGATATTTGACGAGGCGCGTCACTTTTCGGAAGGAATTGTTGCCCGAATACGCATTCCTCTCCTTCATCCATTCGGTGTATTCGATCGGCGCCGTCAGTTCGAAGCTACCTTTCCGGTTGCAGACCTCCGTGCTGTCCTCCCACAGCCGACCGACGACGCAGGGGGCGAGGTCGATCTTGCGGTCGCTGGCATAAGTAATCGTGACGCAGTAGTCCCACGTCTTGGTTTTATCTTCGTAGGTCTTGCTGCCGGAGAACACGCGGCCGAGGCTCTCGACGTATTCGGCCGCGGTCCATCCGTCGACCGGATCCACCATCACCAGAAGGTCGGCGTCGAATTCTCCGCCGTCAACAGGGCGGATGATCGTTTCGTGAGCCCACGAACCTTGTTCTACAAAGGTGCGGACCTTGGGGTTCCAATCGGACTCGCGGACGAAGGACTTGAGCGCAGGGATACTGGCTTCCAGGAGATCAATCCTAGTCTTATTGAGATTGACGGTCTCCTTCAGGAAGTCGTCGAACAGCGAGACCAGTTTCATGACGCGTCAGCCTTCGCCGGGTAGTACCGCTTGAAATCATTGTGCCCGGCGAGTGCGCCGGGACGGTAGGGGGCTGCTCCGGTCGCGCACTGCACAACGGTCGGAAGCTCGAAGCGCTGCCCGATTGTCGGGTGGACCTTGGCTGCGGCGTCGACGTCGCGGAGCTTGATCTCCCAGTTCTGACCACTGATGCGGCTACGGAGCCAGCGCCAGTTCGGCAGCTTGTCCGCGAAGGCGTCCAGCGTGTCCCGCATGCCGACGACCTCGCAGTGCTGCACGCCGCTGGCGTCCGGATAGACGTAGAGCGCCTGGCCGATGTCGCCGCTGCCCTGCAGCTTCTCGCCGTTCACGAAGATCGGGCCCGTTAGCAGGCCGTTCGGGACGGACACGGCTTCGCGGCACATCCAGTCGAGCGCGACGTCCGACAACCTGGACTCCGGCTCGGGATAGGAACCGCCGACGTCGGAGTGATTGCCGGCGAACCACCACTGGCGGAGCCGTTCGTGTCCGGTGAAATGCGGCGCGCCTTCGTCGCCGCCCCCCCAGCCGACGCGGTCGAAATCCTTCCGCGTCTCGTCGATCGCGTTGGCCGAGCGCGCGAAGGCGACGTGACGGCTCAGCAGCCGATCGAAGTTGGCGCCCTTCCACACGGCCTTGTGGGACCTCGATTCACCCGGCTTGGGGTAGTCGACGATCGTCTTGGTCGTCGACTTGGTCTGCCAATACCAGAACGCGCCCAGCGCGCCGGCGATGATGACGACCTGAGCGACGAAGCCGGTCAACATGAAGCCGGCACCGAACCACCATGACCACAGAAGCGCGACCAGCACGGACGGAAGAAACCCGGCTGCGAAGGCGGCGGCCGCCACTCCGGCGGCGAGGCCCGCCTGGATGACGAGGTAGCGCAACCCGCTGGCGCCCAAGGCGGCGACGGTGTCGAACACGCCCATGAAGTAGGGCGCCACGTTCGAATCGGAACCGTCGCCGGAGCCGTACTTGAGCTGGAAGCGCCTTGCCAGCTCGAGACGCTCGTCCTCGAATTCGGCTCTCCGATGACCGGCGCCGTGCTCGAGCACGGTGTCGACCGCCTCCCAGGCGATGTCCTTCACGGCCTTCCGGTAGCGCATGAGCGGGCCATCGGGAGCCTTCGTCGGCACGCCGCAGAGCATGATGAGGTTGGCGAGGCTGCGGACTGTGTAGGCGCCACGGCTGAAGCCGAACAGGAAGATCCTGTCGCCCTCTTCGTAGTGGTTGACGATGAATTCGTAGCAGTCGGCGATGTTGCGCTTGATGCCCGCGCCGGTCACGGACCCAAGCAGCTTCTGGACGAAGCGGACGGGCGCGGTCAGCGCCGTGGTGCCGATATCTGTGCCGAGCCCGGCGTCGTAGAAGACCACCTGGCGGGACGGATCGATGCCGGTGTCCGCGTGGTCGCGCGAAATGCGGTACATCTTGTAGATGTTGCTGATCCGCTGCTCGGGACGAGCGCCGCCGTCCTGACCCGTGCCGTCCGAGAAGACGACGATATTCTTGGGCATAAGCGTTCGCCTCCTGCTCGGACGACCGCTCAAGTTGCATCGCCGACTTCCGGGTTGTATCAGGCCTAGGTTGGTCTTTTTCATCCGACTTCGGCTTCTCCCCGGATATGCCGGCGAGGGGCGCGCATTCGGACAAAGATTTTTTTCGCCAGGGGCGGATTTTTTGTCCGATTCCCTCGCCGAGCGCGGCATAGGGTTGCGAGACCATGGACGACGAGAGCGGATCCCCGACAGGCGGCGTGACCGCCGCCCCGGAGACGAAGCACCTTGCTCTCGAGGAGGTGCTGGAGAAGCTCGATTCCATGTCCGCCGACGACAAGCGGAAGCTCCGGCTCATAGAGCGGCGTCGGCGGGGCGGCACCGACTTCCCAGATAACGAGCTCTATTCAGAGGCTGTCTGCCAGGCGATCGTCGGCGAACGTCAATGCCCGCGAGGCGAATCCTTCGTGGCATTCCTAGCGCAATCGATGCGGAGCATTGCATCGCACCGCAGGAAGGCGCTCGGCCGCACGGTTCCGCTGACCTCGGACGACCACAGGCCCGGGGGCGGCGCGCAGCAGATCGCGGCGGATCAGCTCGATCAGGAGGCGCTCCTGATCGAGAAGCAGGCCGAAGACGTGACCAAGGTCATTTACGAAGCCCTCGAAGGCGATGAAGAGGCCCAATTGGCCGTCATCGCCATTTCGGGGCAGAATCGAGGAAAGGCATTGCGCGATGAGATCGGAGTCGATCAAGCTGGCTATGACTACATCATGAAGCGGATCAGACGGACCTTGGCCAAGAAGTTCCCGGACGGATTTCGATCATGACTAGTAAGCGCACCTCGCAGGACGAGCTCCGCAAGCTGGACGATGCGATCGACGAGAGCATTCTGGCCGCTTCTTCGGAGGAGCTGCGTGAGGAGCTCGCGGTGATGGGCATGGACCCCGACGCCGTAGTGTCGGAAATGGACGCGGTCACGGCGCGTGCCAAGACCGCGGCCGCGAAGAAGAGCTTGGAGCAGGCCAAGCGAGCAGTTTTGGCCTTCAAAGCCCGGCCGACCAAGTCCTCGCCGGAAGACAGGGACTCCTCCCGGAGAAAGCTGGAAGCGATGCGCGCCGGCGAAGCGACGGGTGCGTTCGACATGATGGCGGCGCGGAAAGGCAAAGGTCTGTCTGATGGCGACGAACAGGGCATGCTGGACGACCTTGCCCAGCTCGCTGCGCTCGAGGCAGAGGATCGGCAGGAGGAAGGATGATCGCGCTCAGTCCCGCCGAGCGCATACTCCATAGCCTGGGGATCGATTCTCCCGGCGAGATAGACCTGGATGCCATCGCGTGGACGCGCGGCGCGGTCGTGAATTACCGGCCGCTCGATCGCTGCGAGGCGACCATCGTCGGGTCGAAGAGAAGGGCGGTGATCACCGTCAACGGTCGAAGCCCTCTTGAACGCCGCCGGTTTTCGCTCGCTCATGAACTCGGACACTGGCACCATCATAAAGGCAGGATACTCTTCTGCGGTGGGCGAGACGTCTGTAATTTCGCCAACGGCCCGCTCGACCCGGAGCGCCAGGCGGATACCTTCGCGTCGGACCTCATCCTGCCGAATTATCTGCTGGGTCCCCGTGTGCGCCGCGTAAAACGCCCGACGCTGGCCGCTGCGCGGGAGATCGCCGAGGAATATTCAGCGAGCTTGACGGCGACACTCTTCAAGATGACGGTCTTGAACCGTTTTCCCATGATCATCGCCTGCTACAACAAGAAGAAGCGGCGCTGGTTCGAGAGAGCTCCAATGGTTCAGCCGTGGTGGTTCCCCCTGGACTCGCTCGATCGTGCAACATTCGCTGCGGACATGCTGTTCAACGAGGCCGCCGAGGAAAACTTTCCGAGGAAAATGCCGGCGGATGCGTGGTTCGGGTTCAAGGGATGCGATCGCTTCGAGGTTGAGGAGCAGTCCTTCCGATTGCCTGACGACGAGATACTTACTGTTCTGAAGCTTCCCGACCAAGCCGCGGCCTGAATATTGGGACTCTCGGCGGTCCTCGCGCGGAAACAATGCGAGCTGAACCTGTAGGAAGAACGGATGTTCCTGAGCCAAGAAAGCCCAAGAATGACCGTGAACAAAAGCCGAAGATCGCGCTCCAAGGTGCACGAAAAGCCCTGCAAAATCAAAGGGGCGCCGGTAGAGCACTGCGTTCGGGACGCAGGGGTCGCAGGTTCGAATCCTGCCACTCCGACCATTCTTCCAAAAGTCGACGTTTTCCTAAAGGCTTGGCGGACCGGCCGCCAGCGCCTCGGGAGCGCCTTTCTGCAACGATTTTCGGGGCGGGTCCACGGCCGATTTGGCCGGGCAGGGCGGCTTGTTGCGGCGGCATGGCTTGCCGGATTCAGGACAAACCGGTCGGGTGGGTCTGGAATGAGACGACGATGCGGTGGCCTTGATCCGGCCGTGCACGCCATAGCTGGACTCGAAGCTCAGCGTCGTATCGTCGGGATCGATCTCGATGCTGAGCACGAAGTTGATACCGGCTTCCGTAAAGTCGAACGGCTGGACCTCGATCAGCTCGAAAATGCTAGACATGACGTCCACATGCTTCGTCAGCACGAATAGCCGTGTGCATCGACCTCGGACGTCATCTGGAAGGCGTGGGCGACCAGCCGGCTTGGCGCGCCATGGCGAAGCTCCAGCTCCGCAACGTCGCATCGTGGTTGCCAGCCATCAAGCCGACGGCTAGATGACCCCACAGTCGGTCGCACGTTCGGCAGCGCGATCGGCCAATAGCAAAAAACAGGGCTGGAAATCATGAACAAGAAGATCGTCGCGCTCGTTGCCGCTTTCGGCTTCGCTGGCTGCGGGTCGGCATGGGCCGCGTGGCCGGACGACAAGCCAATCGAAGTCGTCGTTGGCTTTGCACCCGGAGGCGGTACCGATGTCATGGCTCGCAAACTTCTTCCCTTCGTGGAGCGTGCGCTGGGCGGTAAGGCGAAGTTTGTCGTCTTGAACAAGCCCGGCGCCGGCGGAGAGATCGCGTTTGCTTCGATCGCGCGCGCGGCGCCCGACGCCTATTCGATCGGCGTCGTTAACGTGCCGGGCTACAACTTTTTGCCGATGACTCGCAAAACCCAATATACCATGGACGAAATCCGGCTGGTCGCACGGGTCGTCGAAGATCCGAACGTGATCGTGGTGCCCGCCGACAGCAGATTCAAGGATCTGCCGGATGTCATTGCCGCACTTCGCAGCAAGCCGGGCTCGGTGACGTTTGGTCACAATGGGGCCGGCACGAACGGTCATTTGGCCATTCGCATGCTCGCAGCGGCCGCGAAGGTGGAGCCCAACGAAATCTCCTACCGAGGAACGGCCGCACAGAGGACCGATCTGTTGGGCGGGCATCTGGAAGTGGGGATGGTCAGTCTCAGTGAAATTCCCGAATTGCATGGCACCAACAAGGGGCAACTACGCGTCATCGCGATGCTGTCGAAGAAGCGCTTTCCAACGCTGCCCGAAGTTCCGACGGCAGAGGAGGTGGGCTTTCCGGTCATGACGACGGCGGAACGCGGCTTCGCGGTCCCGAAGGGGGTTCCGGACGACATCGTCAAGAAGCTGGAAGCGGGGATTGCCGAAGGCCTGCGTAATCCTGAGTTCGTGGCGAGTTCGCCCGGCGACGAGCCGGTGATCTCCTTCATGTCTGGTGCTGAGTGGCAGAAACGCCTCGACACCATGTCCGATGCTTTGCGTCCTTATGCGGAGGACATGCGAGCGAACGAGCAGAAGTGATCTATCCTGCTGTAGCCAAGCCTACCGCCTCGCCACCAGCACACCGAGCATGAACGCTACCATCAGCGACGGCAACGGCGCGTCGCGCACCATGCCGCGGACGATCTCCGGCCAGTGCTGATCCGGGGCGAGTCTCGGCGATCGCAAATCACCGGTCGGCTCGATCCCCCAATTCGACGCGAGTTCGGCGATCTCGCTCGAGGCCAGCCGCACACCATCACGAACGCGGAAGATGGCGGCGTCGGTTCGCTCTCGTGGCGCAAGCAACATCATCGTCGTGATGGCCGTGCGCAACGTCATCTCTCCGTAGCCTTGCAGCCTTACCGATTCTTCGGGATCGGACGTCATGCGAAAACCCTCACAGCGCCAAATTCCTCACATCGCAAAGTGGCGCGCGATGGTGAATGCCGCCGTCGCGCACAGGACCAGCGTGGATATCGCGCCGGCCACGCCGCGTGCGAGATGGGCTCGCGTCAGGTGCCTGGTCATGATCTTGCTCCATGCTCGGTATGGCAATGGCGGGGAGGCGGCGTTGGTTCCTTGCGCGACCGGCCAATCGCGAACTCCCGCTACTTCCGCAGCAACTCGCTCAGCGCTGCCGTCGCCTCGGCGCAGCGGATGTCGTCGATCTCGCGCGACAGGCTGAGTGCGCTCGATTTCAGTTCTTCGACCTTCCAGCTGTCCGGATGCTGGTTTTCGAGATGACCGAGACGCTTGTTGAGATCGTCCAGTCTCGATTGGAGCTGCCCGGCGCTGGCGGCCCCGTTCACTTTCCAAACGCGTTGTGCACGCATCGTAGTTCCCCTGCTAATCTCACGGCGTTGTGAGAGCGGTTCGTGGCCGGAATGGGAATTTGTTTTGGCCGGCTTTAGATCGCGGGGAACCGTTGCAGATTAGCCACGGAAGTTCCTGGATTTCAGCAGCGACCGCGCCTGTTTCGCTTCCCTGTCAATCCGCCCGCGCGAAAATATTCCACTTTACCGAAATTCGGTTTTGACGTATGTGTCGCCCATCCCGGCTCACCCTTGAGGGGCGACCATGTGTCGTGATGGTCGTAGAGCCGGGCTTGCGGTGGACGCGACAGCGTCGGGCGCGAAAGTGCGGGCAGGGCGGATTGCTCTCCGTGAGCCCGAGGCTTCGTGTCGACGAGCGGCGCTGTCAGGTTCGTCTCGCCAGTATTTCGATGGCAACGTGCACAACGCCGTCGGACCCTGTGGCGAAATGGCGAGCCGTGCGTACGGCAAAACCGTGTGGTCCTGGCCGTCGTTGCTACGGTCAAGCCTTTGCGGATGCGGCACTTGCGTCAACCGGCGCGGTGTCCGCGACTTTCGTGAAGGCGAGGGAGGCCAACAGGAACTCGGCTCCCGGGAGAGCACGGCATAAGCCGTAAAGCCACTGCGCAGGGAAGGCCGAGTGATTTGGCTACACCTGTATGCTGCTGTGCGGTTTCCTTGCGCTACACTTTCGCGCAGCGGACCGCGGGTGCCAGCCGGCACCCGGCCTTCCCTGCGCCCTCCTGGACAAAGAGGGTGGACGAAGCAAAGCTCGGGCGAAACGCGCCGCGAGGATGAGAAGGCGTGTCTGCAATCAAGATGCGAGCTGGAAGAGTGGCGCTGCCGCCTCTTGCTCCGTCATTGCGAGCGTAGCGAAGCAATCCAGAGCCGTTCAGCGGAGGGATTCTGGATTGCTTCGTTGCGCTCGCAATGACGATGCGGAGAGAGTGCGGCAGACTTCGCTCTCGTGCCCCGGACGCTGCGCAGCGCCCTTGCGGTGCGCTGCAGAGCCGGGGCCCACGCCGCCGCATTGTACCGTGTCACCTTCCGGGTCCCGGCTCTGCGCAGCAACGCTGCGCGTTGCAGCGCGTCCGGGACACGGACGTGAGCGGTACCGTTGCTCCCCGTCACAAGTCCGCCCCCCATCACAACCAAGTGTCTTTATTCGGGAACAATCATTCCCTATTATCCCGCAATGCAAAAAGCAGCCCGCAAATCCCAGTCCATTGCTCGCCCGCCCGGCCGTCCCCGGGAGTTCGACATGGACACTGCGCTTGACCGCGCTGTGCGCGTGTTTTGCGAGCGCGGTTATCATGCGACCTCGATCGGCGATCTCACCGCGGCGATGCGGCTGGCGACGGGGAGCGTCTACAAGGCGTTTCGCGACAAGCATGCGGTGTTTCTCGCCGCCTTCGAGCGATACGCGGCGCTGCGTCAGGAGCAGACGCGCAGCGCCGCGGCGCAAGGCGCCAATGGCCGCGAGCGGTTGCGCAACATGCTTCTCTCATATGTAGAGCACTCCCAGGGCAGCGAGGGGCGGCGCGGCTGCCTCGTGGTCGGCAGCGCGGTCGAATTGTCGGCGGTCGATCCGGTGGTCGCCGCCCTCGTCAGCGCGCGGCTCGAGACCAACGAAAACTTCATCGCCGGCCTCATTCGCGAGGGGCAGGCCGACGGCTCGATTCCCCGCCATGTCGCCGCCGACGACACCGCGCGGCTGATGATCTGCATCACGCAGGGCCTGCGCGTCGTCGGCAAGGCGCGCCTTTCGCTCGACGGCAAGCGCCTGGTCGCCGTCGCGATGAAACTGCTCGCCTGAAGTTTTTGTCATATTGGGAAACGAACGTTTCCTATATCTGGAGACCGCGTGAATGACGATGAATGCCACGATCGAGACCGCGCCCGGACCGGATGCGGTGTCTCAACGACTGACCTTCGTGCTTGCCGCGGCTTGTGGCATGGTCGCCGCCAACATCTATTACGCCCAGCCGCTGATCGCCCCGATCAGCGCCGCGCTCGGCCTGTCGCATGAAGCGGCGGGGCTGATCGTCACCATGACGCAGATCGGATACGGCGTGGGGCTTCTCTTCATCGTGCCGCTCGGCGATCTCGTCGAGAACCGCACGCTGATCTGCTCCGTCATTACGCTCGGCGCCGCAGCGCTGCTCGCCGCAGGGTTCGCGTCCCACGCGCTGCCGTTCCTGATCGCCGCATTGTTCATCGGGCTCGGCTCGGTCGCGGTGCAGATCATCATTCCCTATGCGGCGCATCTGGCGCCGGAAGCCATCCGCGGCCGCGTCGTCGGCAATGTCTCGACCGGCCTGATGCTGGGCATCATGCTGGCGCGCCCGGTGTCGAGCTTCGTCACGGCAGTGCTGTCGTGGCACGCGGTGTTCTTCTTGTCCGCCGCGCTGATGATCGTGCTCGCAGCCGTGCTCTGGATGACGCTGCCGAAGCGCAAGCCGGTCGCGCGCATGCACTATGGCGAATTGCTGCTGTCGATGCCGCATCTGGTGCGGACCACGCCGCTGCTGCGGCGCCGCGCGCTCTACCAGGCCAGCCTGTTCGGCGCGTTCAGCCTGTTCTGGACCGTGACGCCGCTGCTGCTCGCGAACGAGTTCGGCTTCAGCCAGCGGGGCATCGCGCTGTTCGCGCTCGCCGGCGTCGCCGGCGTGTTCGCGGCCCCGATCGCGGGACGGCTTGCCGATCGCGGCCATAGCCGCGTCGCGACCCTGGTGGCGATGCTGCTGGTTGCCGTGGGCTTCCTGATCACGCAGATCGGCGCGGCCGGTTCGACGCTCAATCTGGCCTGCCTTGTCGTCGCCGCCATCGCGATCGATTTCGGCGTGCAGGGCAACGTCGTGCTCGGCTTCCGCGCCATCTTCGTGCTGGGGCATGAGCATCGCAGCCGCCTCAACGGCCTCTATATGGCAACGTTCTTCAGCGCGGCTGCCGCAGGCTCGGCACTTGGCGCCTGGGCCTTTGCGCAAGGCGGCTGGACGCTGGCATCGGCCATTGGCCTCGCGCTTCCCGTCGCGGGCCTGGCCTATGCGGCCACCGAGTAGCCGCCGGCGTGGCCATAAATGGTGCGATGCGGGCCGTTTACCAAAGCCGCCTGCAAGCAACCTGGATGGCAATTTCCACCTCGCGGTGTCCCTGCCGCTGTAGTACTTTGGTCGCAAGCGGGCCTGGTTAACGGGCGGCAGGGGGAGGCTGATGAGGAGTGCGGGGCTGTTTGGCGTACCGCGAGTACGGCCATGGTCGTGGCAGGCGTTTCTGCTTGGATTCGTCGTTGTCGCAATGTCGGCTGCGCTCCAGGGCATCTGTGTCGCGCTCGGCGCAAAACTCTATTTCGCGACGTTCCTGCCCAGCCTGTTCGTGCTCGGCATTGTCGCGGGCGCGCCGGCGGCGGGGTTCGCCGCGCTGCTCACCATTCCGGTGGTGTGGTGGGCGTTCATGCCGCCCTTCTTCAAGTTCAATTCGCTGACCGGCGCGCATGCCGATTCCATCAATCTGTTCTGCCTGCTCGCAGTGCTGGTGATCGGCCTTGCCGACCTCTGCCGCGAGACGATGGCGATCATCAGCCGCGGCGGGTTGAAGCCGCGGGGCGAGAGCGCGGCAACGAATTCGCAATAGGTCGGCATTGCACGGCCGCGGGCGTTGCGCGCGCGCAACAGTCCGGAAACCATTCGCGCGCTTGCCGCGCGGCGCTAACTTTTCGAAAAAGATTTGGCGACAACTTCTCCCCCGGGAATGACGACGGAGTTTTCGGACATGAACGGCCAAATAACCGGTCACGCCATCTTGGAGAACGTGCGCCGCTACCGCGGGATCGCATCGCTCTATCGCCAGACCGCTGCATTTCGCCCGGGCCAGAGCTGGTCGCTGCTCGAGCAGGCGAGGGATTGGGAAGCGCGGGCGCTGACGGAGCTGGAAACCTATTTCGCCGCGCGGATGGACTACGCTACGCAGCTCGCGGCCTGATCGTTAACGTCCTGGAAGTTCCGGCGCTGACGTCTGTGGCGCGCCGACAGGACTGGTGGCGACAGGACGCGTGGCGACTACGGAGTTATCTCGATGCCCGCATGTGCTAGCAACGTCCGTACAGAGATATTCCGGGGCAAGCGATGACCACCTTCAACCGCATCTTCACGACCGAGCGCCTGCTCCAGATTATCGTCATTCTGGCCGCGACGGTCGCAATGAAGCTGATGGGCTGAATTTCGGCGGGCTATCGCGCGCCGAGTTCGGGCACGTCGGGCAGATAGTTCGACCCCTCCGAGCCCAGAAAATCGAACATCGCCTGCGCCGGCGGCAACAGCACCTTGTCGCTGCGTCGTATCACGTACCATTGCCGCACGATCGGCAGGCCCGCGACGTCGAGCACGATGAGCCGGCCCTCGGTGAGCTCGTGCGCCACGGTGTGCGCCGAGATAAAGGCGATGCCGAGCCCGGCGATGACGGCCTGCTTGATTGTCTCGTTGCTGCTCATCTCCATGCCGATGACCGGCTCGAGATCCGACCTCTGGAACATGCCTTCCATCAGCGTCCGCGTGCCCGAGCCGGGCTCGCGGGTGAGGAAGGTCTCGTGCACGAGGTCCGTCAGGTTGAGGCCGGAATCCCTCTCCAGCCAGTGTCCCTTGCGCGCGACGATGATGTGCGGATTGCGCCCGAGCTGACGCACGTCGACGCTGACGTCGGCCGGTGGCCGACCCATCACCGCGAAGTCGAGGTCGTAGCCGTGCATGGCCTCGCGGATCTCCTCGCGGTTGCCGACGGTCAGCTTGATCTCGATCTTCGGATACCGTTTCGAGAACGCCGCGATCGCATGCGGCACGAAATATTTGGCGGTCGAGACAGCGCCGAGGTGGACGGTGCCGCCGGTTCGCCCCGCGAGCAGGTCGAGCGCGCCCTGGCAATCGGCGATCGCGGCTTCGACGCGCTCGGCGAGCGTCAGCACCTCCTTGCCCGCCTCCGTCAGCAGCATGCCGTCGCCGGTCCGCTGCACCAGCGGCAGGCCGGCGAGATCCTGAAGCTGGCGCAGCTGCTGGGTCACCGCCGGCTGCGTCAGTCCGAGCTGGCTCGAGGCTGCCGTCACGCTGCCCTTGGCCGAGAGCGCCGCAACCGAGCGGAGCTGCCGGATCGTCAGATGCCGGAGCTGCGCTGCCGAGTGGGCATTATAAGATAATTCTTTGGCACTCATTATGAATAGAAATTTTCCTTATTAAGCCGCCCCTGTCAATCTCCTCATTGTTGGGACTGACCGCACCGACCTCCAGCGGGGAGGGACTGGATGCGGCACCAGCAAAGGGATGAACGCAGATGACAGGGCAACTCAGGCTGGACGACCACCTTCAACGGTACTTCGAGACCGCACCCTATGCGCTGGCCGTGGCGGCCGCAGTCGATGCCATTGCCGCGGCCGCGATCGAGATCGCCGATCTGATCGCCACCGGAGATCTCGCGGACGCCTCCGGCCTGACGACCGGGCGCAACAGCGACGGTGATGTCCAGCGCGATCTCGACGTCCAGGCCGACGCGATCCTGCGCCGCTGCCTCGGCAAGCTGCCGATTGCGGCACTGGCGTCGGAGGAGATGCGTGAGCCGCAGATCGGCGATCGCGAGGCCAAGATCTGCGTCGCGATCGATCCGCTCGACGGCTCCTCCAATATCGACGTCAACATGACCGTCGGCACGATCTTCTCGATCCTGCCCGCGCCCGACGATCTCGCGCTCGCCTTCCATCAGCGCGGCTCGGCGCAGCTTGCGGCGGGATTCGTCACTTACGGTCCGCAGACCTCGCTGGTGCTGACACTCGGCGACGGCGTCGAGATCTTCACGCTCGACCGCAAATCCGGTTGCTTCCGTCTCGCGCGCAGCGCCGTGCAGATTTCCGAGACGTGCGAGGAGTTCGCGATCAACGCCTCGAACCGCCGGCATTGGGAACAGCCGGTGCGCGCCTTCGTCGACGAATGCCTCGCCGGTGTGGAAGGGCCGGCCAACCACAATTTCAACATGCGCTGGATCGGTTCGCTGGTCGCCGAGGCCTACCGTATCCTCACCCGCGGCGGCGTGTTCCTCTATCCCTCCGATGCACGGCCCGGCTATGGCGACGGCCGCCTGCGCCTCACCTACGAAGCGCACCCGATGGCTTACATCATCGAGCAGGCCGGCGGCTCGGCCACGACCGGGCGCGAGCGCATCCTCGATCTCTCGGCGCAGAGCCTGCACCAGCGCGTGCCGCTGATCATGGGCTCGAGCAACGAGGTGCAGCGCGTCGAGGAACTGCATTGCGATCCGTTGCTGGTCGCCAGCGTCTCCGCACCGCTGTTCGCGCGGCGCGGCTTCTTCCGACTGTGAGCGAGGCATCCCATGTCCAGGAAGCATCCGATCATCTCCATCACCGGCTCCTCCGGCGCCGGCACAACCTCGGTCAAGAAGACCTTCGAACAGATATTCTTCCGCGAGAAGGTCAACGCCGCCTACATCGAAGGCGACGCCTTCCATCGCTACGATCGCGCGGAGATGCGCACGCAGATGGCCAAGGAGGCCGATCGCGGCAACAGGCATTTCAGCCATTTCAGTCCCGAGACCAATCTGTTCGAGGAGCTGGAGCGGGCGTTCCGCGACTATGGCGAGACCGGCACGGCGACGACGCGGCACTATGTCCACGACGCCGAGGAATCCGCGCTGCATGGCGCCGCACCGGGCGCCTTCACCGAATGGAAACGGCTACCGGAGAGCTCCGATCTGCTGTTCTACGAGGGCCTGCATGGCGCCGTCGTCACCGACAAGGTCAATGTCGCGCGTTATGCCGACCTCAAGATCGGTGTCGTGCCCGTCATCAATCTCGAATGGATCCAGAAGCTGCACCGCGACCGTAGTGCGCGAGGCTATTCGACCGAGGCCGTCACCGACACCGTTCTGCGGCGGATGCCTGACTACATCCACTATATCTGCCCGCAATTTTCCGAGACCGACATCAACTTCCAGCGCGTGCCGACGGTGGACACCTCCAATCCGTTCATCGCGCGCTGGATCCCGACACCGGACGAATCGATGGTCGTGATCCGCTTCAAGAACCCGCGCGGCATCGACTTCCCCTATCTGCTCTCGATGCTGCCGCAAAGCTGGATGTCTCGCGCCAATTCGATCGTGTGCCCCGGCGCGAAGCTCGACCTCGCGATGCAGCTGATCCTGACGCCGCTGATCATGCAGCTCATCGAGCGCAAACGAAACCTGAAGTGAACAAGGGGAGAATCCGATGAACATCTCCGTCCACGCCGAAGCCGACCTCTCGGCGGTCGCGCACAACGATCTCGCCAATGCCGTCCGCTTTCTCGCGGTCGACGCCATCGAGACCTCGCAGTCCGGTCATCCCGGCCTGCCCATGGGCATGGCCGATGTCGCGACCGTGCTGTTCTCGCGCTTCCTGAAATTCGACTCGGCTCACCCCAATTGGCCGGACCGCGATCGCTTCGTGCTGTCGGCGGGCCATGGCTCGATGCTGCTCTATGCACTGCTCCATCTTACCGGCGGCGATGTCAGCCTCGACGACATCAAGGCGTTCCGGCAATGGGGCTCCAAGACGCCGGGCCATCCCGAATATGGCCACACGCCGGGCGTCGAGACGACGACCGGTCCGCTGGGCCAGGGGATTGCGACCGCGGTCGGCATGGCGCTCGCCGAGCGCATGGCCAATGCGCGACATGGCGAGGGCCTCGTCGATCACTTCACATATGTGATCGCCGGCGATGGCTGTCTGATGGAGGGCATCAGCCAGGAAGCGATCTCGCTTGCCGGCCATCTGCAATTGTCCCGCCTGATCGTGCTGTTCGACGACAACGGCATATCCATTGACGGCCCGACCTCGCTTGCGACCTCCGACGACCAACTCGCGCGCTTCGCCGCCTCCGGCTGGTCGGTGCGCCGTGTCGACGGGCACGATCCCGAAGCAGTTGCGCAGGCGATTGCCGAGGAGCGTGAGAGCGCAAACCCGTCGCTGATCGCCTGCCGCACCATCATCGGCTATGGCGCACCGGATCGTCAGGGCACCGAGAAGGCGCATGGCGCGCCGCTCGGCACCGAGCAGACGGCGGCGGCGCGGCGAACGCTCGGCTGGGACTATCAGCCCTTCGTGGTGCCTGTCACGATCATGAAAGCATGGCGGATGATCGGCCAGCGCGGGCAGGTCGAGCGTCTCGCCTGGCTCGATCGCTATGAATGCGCGACGCCCGAGCAGCGCGACCTGTTTGTCGAGGGCAAGGCGGTTGCCCTGCCGAACGCCTATGCCCAGGCCTTGGCGAAATTACGCGAACGCTTTGCCACCGAGCGTCCCAAGCTCGCGACGCGGCAGGCCTCGCAACAAGTGCTCGACGGCATCGCTGGGACGATCCCCGGGCTGGTCGGCGGCTCCGCAGACCTGACGCATTCGAACCTGACGCATGCCAAGGCGCAGGCTCCGGTGAAGCGCGATGCGTTCGCCGGCGATTACATCCATTACGGCATTCGCGAGCATGGCATGGCGGCCGCAATGAACGGCCTCGCGCTGCACGGCGGCTTCATTCCCTATGGCGGCACCTTCCTCGCCTTCTCCGACTACAGCCGTCCGGCGATCCGCCTTGCGGCCTTGATGCGGATCCGCGTCATTCATGTGATGACCCACGATTCCATCGGCCTGGGTGAGGACGGCCCCACGCACCAACCGGTCGAGCATCTCGCAGCGCTCCGCGTCATTCCGAACTTGCTCGTGTTCCGTCCGGCCGACGCGGTGGAGACGCTGGAAGCATGGGATTGCGCGCTCGAATCCGAAAATCGCCCCTCCGTGCTGTGCCTGTCGCGTCAGGCGCTGCCGACCTTCCGCAGCGATGTCCGCGGTAGAAACCGCGTCGCACGGGGCGCCTATCTCATCGTTTCGCCCGACGGCGGCCGCGACGTGACGCTCATCGCAACAGGTTCGGAAGTGTCCATCGCGCTGGAAGCGGCTCGCCTGCTGGCCACCGAGCACGTCCGCGCGGCCGTGGTCTCCGCTCCCTGCTTCGCGTTGTTCGAGGAGCAGCCGGAGGACTACCGCGCTGCCGTGCTCGGCACTGTGCCACGGGTGGGCATCGAGGCGGCAGTCGCCGGCGATTGGCATCGATGGATCGGCACTGACGGCGAATTCGTCGGCATGCGCGGCTTCGGTGCTTCGGCGCCGGCCCCGGTGCTCTACCGCGAGTTCGGCATCACGCCGCAAAGCATTGCGGAAGCCGCCCGGCGGGCGATTGCCCGCACAGGCAAGCAATAACAGGAGGAACTGTCGTGGCCCGTATCACCCTTCGCCAACTGCTCGATCACGCCGCCGGTCACGGCTACGCGGTGCCGGCGTTCAACATCAACAACATGGAGCAGGGCATCGCGATCATGCAGGCGGCGGCCGAGGTCGATGCGCCGGTCATCATCCAGGCTTCGCGCGGCGCGCGCAGCTATGCCGGCGACATCATGCTCTCGCACATGATCGACGCGCTGGAGCGAACCTATCCAGACATCCCGCTCTGCATGCACCAGGACCATGGCAACGACGAGGCGACCTGTGCATCCGCGATCGCCCATGGTTTCACCTCGGTGATGATGGACGGCTCGCTTGAGGCCGACGCCAAGACCGCGGCCGATTACGACTACAACGTTGCGATCACCCGCCGCGTCGTCGATCTCGCGCATTGGGTCGGTGCCTCCGTCGAAGGCGAGCTCGGCGTGCTCGGCTCGCTCGAGCATGGCGGCGGCGAGCAGGAGGATGGTCACGGCGTCGAGGGCAAAGTCAGCCACGACCAGCTGTTGACCGATCCCGACCAGGCGGTCGACTTCGTCCGCGCCACCAAGGTCGATGCGCTCGCGATCGCGATGGGCACCTCGCACGGCGCCTACAAGTTCAGCCGCAAGCCGGACGGTGACATCCTGGCGATGCGGGTGGTCGAGGAGATTCATCGCCGGCTGCCGAACACGCATCTCGTGATGCACGGCTCTTCCTCGGTGCCGCAGCCGCTCCAGGACATGTTCAACGAGTTCGGCGGCGAGATGCCGCAGACCTGGGGCGTGCCGGTTGAGGAGATCGTCCGCGGCATCAAGAGCGGCGTGCGCAAGGTCAATATCGACACCGACTGCCGGCTGGCGATGACCGCGGTGTTTCGCAAAGTTGCAGCGCAAACACGATCCGAGTTCGATCCACGCAAATTCCTCAAGCCCGCGATGGACGCGATGCGCGAGCTCTGCCGCGACCGCTTCGAGCAGTTCGGCACCGCGGGACACGCGAGCCAGATCAAGGTCATTCCCTTGAGCGTGATGGCGCGGCGCTACCGCGCCGGCGAACTCGATCCGCGCGTCGACGCCCGCGAGCCCGTCGCGGCCTAATCATTCAGAGAGAGAGAAGAGCAGGAGAGAGCCATGAATGCACACGCAGGAACCGTCCGCGGCAAGGAAAGATATCGCTCTGGCGTGATGGAATACAAGCGCATGGGCTATTGGGAGCCCGACTATGTGCCGAAGGACACCGATGTCATCGCGCTGTTCCGCGTCACGCCGCAGGAGGGCGTCGACCCGATCGAGGCTTCGGCCGCAGTCGCCGGTGAATCCTCGACCGCGACCTGGACGGTGGTGTGGACCGATCGCCTGACCGCCGCCGAAAAGTATCGCGCAAAATGTTACCGCGTCGATCCGGTGCCGGGCACGCCGGGCTCGTATTTCGCCTACATCGCCTATGACCTCGACCTGTTCGAGCCGGGCTCGATCGCCAACCTCTCGGCCTCGATCATCGGCAATGTGTTCGGCTTCAAGCCGCTGAAGGCGTTGCGGCTGGAGGACATGCGTTTCCCGGTCGCTTATGTGAAGACGTTCCAGGGACCGGCCACCGGCATCGTGGTCGAGCGCGAGCGGCTCGACAAGTTCGGCAGGCCGCTGCTCGGCGCCACGGTGAAGCCGAAGCTCGGGCTTTCCGGTCGCAATTACGGCCGCGTCGTCTATGAGGCACTGAAGGGCGGGCTCGACTTCACCAAGGATGACGAGAACATCAACTCGCAACCCTTCATGCACTGGCGCGACCGTTTCCTCTACTGCATGGAAGCGGTGAACCGGGCGCAGGCGGCCTCCGGTGAGGCGAAGGGCACCTACCTGAATATCACGGCGGGAACGATGGAGGACATGTACGAGCGCGCCGAGTTCGCGAAAGAGCTCGGGTCGTGCATCGTCATGATCGATCTCGTGATCGGCTACACCGCGATCCAGTCCATGGCGAAATGGGCGCGGCGCAACGACATGATCCTGCATCTGCACCGCGCCGGTCACTCGACCTATACGCGGCAGAAGAGCCATGGCGTGTCGTTCCGCGTCATCGCCAAGTGGATGCGCCTTGCCGGCGTCGACCACATCCATGCCGGCACCGTGGTCGGCAAGCTCGAAGGCGATCCCAACACCACGCGTGGCTATTACGATGTCTGCCGCGAAGACTTCAACCCGACCAAGCTCGAACATGGCCTGTTCTTCGACCAGTCCTGGGCGAGCCTGAACAAGATGATGCCGGTCGCCTCCGGCGGCATCCATGCCGGCCAGATGCACCAGCTGCTCGATCTCCTTGGCGAGGATGTCGTGCTGCAATTCGGCGGCGGTACCATCGGCCATCCCATGGGCATCGCGGCCGGCGCGATCGCTAACCGCGTGGCGCTGGAAGCGATGATCCTCGCCCGCAACGAGGGCCGCGACTACGTCCATGAAGGTCCGGAGATCCTGGCCAGGGCGGCCGAGACTTGCACGCCGCTGAAAGCTGCGCTCGAGGTCTGGAAGGACGTCTCCTTCAATTATCAATCCACCGACACGCCGGACTTCGTGCCGACCGCGCTCGAAACCGTTTGAGGAGATTTGACATGAAGCTGACCCAAGGCTGCTTCTCGTTCCTGCCCGATCTGACCGACGATCAGATCACCAAGCAGGTGCAGTATTGCCTCACCAAAGGCTGGGCGGTGAACATCGAGTTCACCGACGATCCGCATCCCCGCAACACCTATTGGGAGATGTGGGGTCTGCCCATGTTCGATCTTCAGGACGCCGCCGGCGTGATGATGGAGCTCGCCGAATGCCGCAGAGTGTATGGCGACCGTTACATCCGCCTCAGCGGCTTCGACTCCAGCCCTGGTTGGGAATCGGTGCGGACCTCGTTCCTCGTCAACCGCCCGCCGCAGGAGGCCGAGTTCGAGCTGGTGCGGCAGGAGGTGGGGGGACGCGCGATCCGCTACACCACCGTGCGCCGGCCGGCCGCGCACGCGCAAACCTAAATCATTCTCCTCCGCGCGGAGCACTCCCTGCTCCGTTTCCTTGGCGGACCACTGCTTCGCCGCTCCCCCCGCGGCGAAGCCCTTTTCTTCGAGGTGCCGATGCTGGATGTTCCCCACGCAATGACCACTGAGCCCGGCGAGACCAATTTCGATCTCCGCAAGGAGGCCGAAGCTGCCGGCATCACCGGCACGCTGCAACAGCTCGAGCAGGAGCTTATCGGATTGAAGCCGGTGAAGAACCGCGTGCGCCAGATCGCGTCGCTCTTGCTGATCGAACGCATCCGGCAGCGCGCGGGACTGGCTTCGTCGCCGACGACACTGCACATGTCGTTCACCGGCAATCCCGGCACCGGCAAGACGACCGTCGCGCTGCGCATGGCCAAGATCCTGCACGGCCTCGGCTTCGTGCGGCGCGGGCAGGTGATCTCGGTGACGCGCGACGATCTCGTTGGCCAGTATATCGGCCACACCGCGCCGAAGACCAAGGAGATCCTGAAGAAGGCGATGGGCGGCGTGCTGTTCATCGACGAGGCCTATTATCTGCACCGGCCGGACAACGAGCGCGACTACGGCCAGGAGGCGATCGAGATTCTGCTCCAGGTGATGGAGAACCAGCGCGAGGACCTCGTCGTCATCCTTGCCGGCTATGGCGAGCGGATGACGAACTTCTTCGCCTCTAACCCGGGCTTCCGCTCGCGCATTGCGCACCACATCGATTTCCCGGACTATGCGGAGGAAGAGCTTCTCGTCATTGCCGAGTTGATGCTGAGGGAGCGCGGCTATCGCCTCTCGGCGGCGGCGCGTGAAGCTTTCGAGAAGTACATCGCGCTGCGCCGGACCCAGCCGTTCTTCTCCAATGCGCGCTCGATCCGCAACGCCGTCGACCGCATCCGGCTGCGGCAGGCGGATCGCCTGGTGTCGGATCTCGACCGCATGCTCGATATCGCCGACCTCGAAACGATCGATCCCATGGACGTCCTGGCGAGCCGCGTTTTCAGCGGCGGTGCGGACGCGCAGAGGAGTGCGAAGCCATGACGAAAGAAATCCTCATCGCGCCTTCGATCCTGGCCGCGGATTTCGCGCGCCTCGGCGAGGAGATCGCTGCGATCGACGCGGCGGGCGCCGACTGGATTCATTGCGACGTCATGGACGGGCATTTCGTCCCGAACATCAGTTACGGCGCCGACGTCATCAAGGCGATCCGGCCGCTGACGGCGAAGATTTTTGACGTTCATCTGATGATCGCGCCGGCCGATCCCTATCTCGAAGCGTTCGCGAAGGCCGGTGCGGATGTCATCACGGTGCATGCCGAAGCCGGCGTCCATCTCGACCGCTCGCTCCAGGCCATCCGCGCGCTCGGCAAGAAGGCCGGCGTCAGCCTCTGTCCAGCGACGCCGGAAGCCGTGATCGAATACGTGATCGATCGTGTCGATCTCGTGCTGGTGATGACGGTCAATCCGGGCTTTGGCGGCCAGTCCTTCCTCGAGTCCCAGTTCGAGAAGATCAGGCGCATTCGAAGCTTGATCGGCGACCGTCCAATCCGGCTCGAGGTTGACGGCGGCATCACGCGCGACAATGCCGCTGCCGTGACCGCTGCGGGCGCCGATACGCTTGTGGCGGGTTCCGCTGTGTTTCGCGGCAAGAGCAGCGCGGACTATGCCGCGAACATCGCGGCCATTCGCGGCGCGGCGGAGGCCGGCAGAGTTCCGAAGTTGCAGGATGTCTCCGGAAGGCCGGCGCGTCTCGGCGAGACCGCGCTCATCCGGTAAAATACGGTATACAGGCGGGGCCGATCCGGCGCCGGTCTGGTTGTGCCAAGGCGTGCCACTTTCCTCCGGAGAAATACGGAGGATGACGCACAAAATGATCAGCTCGTTTCAGGCCGGGGTAACCAACGCATCGAGACGAAAATTCGATTAACGCCCGCGCAATGCTATGCGTCTCAATCTGCGGTTTAGGAACGCTGAGAGAGCGCGGGGATGCGGATCGAAGATATCTGCGGGCATGAGGCCTGCACGCGGCGGAGAGCGATGGCATGAGCATGCATCGCTTGTTCGCCGAACAGCTCCGCTGCGCCACCGACGCGACCGGACAAGTCGATCTTGCCAAGCTGGGCGAGCTCGTCAGCGCTGCCTATGAGGCGAGCGACCGCGAACGCCAGCGAATGACCGACGCGCGAGCACACACGCATGACGAGGTCGAGCAGGATTTGTTGCGGACCCAGGAGTTCCTCGACACCATCGTCGAGAATATCCCGATCGCCGTGTTTGCGAAGTGCGCCAGGGATTCGCGCTATATCCTGCTCAACCGCGCTGGCGAGGACTATTACGGCGTGCCGCGCGAACAGATGTTGGGCCGGACACCTGAGGAGATTTTTCGGGCCGACGTCGCCCGAATGGTCAACGAGCAGGATCGTCGCGTCGTCGCCAGCGGCATGCCGATGTTCCTCGAGGAGCATCTGCTCGAAGTCGGCGTCAAGGGCCACGATCGCGTCGTCAATTCGCGCAAGATGCTGATCACGGACGGCGCCGGCGACCCGCAATATCTGGTTGGCGTCATCGAGGACGTCACCGAGCGCATCACCACTCAAGAACGGATCAGCCACCTCGCGCGCCACGATGCCTTGACCGATCTGCCGAACCGCAGCGCGTTCAATGCGGCGCTGAGCGAGCGGCTGGAACGGGCGCAGGAGGCGTCGACCAGTTTTGCGGTGCTCAGCCTCGATCTCGACCGCTTCAAGGAAGTCAACGACGTGTTCGGCCATCCCGTCGGCGACATGTTGATGCGCGCGGCGGCCGAGCGTCTTGCAGCGGAAGCCGATGGCGCCTTCGTCGCCCGCATTGGCGGCGACGAATTCATGATCCTGGTGCCGGACGATGTCTGCCGCGAAGAGGTGCTGACGCTCGGCGAGCGCCTCGTCGAGGCGATCGGTAACGAGCTCGAGGTCGACGACTATCTCTCCCATGTCGGCTTAAGCGTCGGCATCGCGCTCTACCCGGATGACGGCGTGGATGCGGCCACGCTGCTCGCAAATGCCGATTCCGCGCTCTATCGCGCCAAGCGCGAGGGCAGGGGTACGGTCCGCTTCTTCGAGTCCGAGATGGACCGGGAGCTGCGCGACCGCAGGTTGCTGTTGCATGACCTGCGCCAGGCGGTGGAGCAGAACCAGCTATTCGTCTACTTCCAGCCGCAGGCGCGGATCAACGGCGAGGTCATCGGCTTCGAGGCGCTGCTGCGCTGGAACCACCCGACGCGGGGCTTTGTGCCGCGCGACCAGTTCATTCCACTTGCCGAGGAGAATGGTCTGATCATCCAGATCGGCGAGTGGGTCTTGCGCGAAGCGTGCCGCGAGGCGGCGTCGTGGCCGCGGCCGTTGCAGGTGGCGGTCAATCTGTCGCCGGTCCAGTTCCAGGCCGGCGACCTCGAAGGCTCGATCCATCAGATCCTGCTGGAGACGGGGCTTAGCCCGACGCGGCTCGAGGTCGAGATTACCGAGGGCGTGCTGATCGGCGATTTCACCCGCGCGCTCAATCTGCTGCGGCGGTTGAAGGCGCTCGGCATCCGCATCGCGATGGACGATTTCGGCACCGGCTACTCCTCACTGTCCTATCTCCAGTCGTTCCCGTTCGACAAGATCAAGATCGATCGCAGCTTCATCTCCAATCTCGAGGCGAGCCCGCAATCGGCCGAGATCGTCCGCGCGGTTTTGAGCCTCGCGCACGCCCTGCATATCCCGGTCGTCGCCGAGGGGGTGGAAACGGAAGCGCAGCGCGCCTTCCTGGCGCGCGAGGCCTGCGAGGAGATGCAGGGCTATCTCATCGGCCGGCCCGAATTGATCGAGCGCTATCTCGACGTCGTCGGCGTGACCGTGGAGCGGCGCCTCTACGCCTAGCCGTTGGCCTGCGACAGGATTTCGAGCGTCAAGTCCGCGCTGATTGGAACTTTCGCTCGAATACGCATTTCCTAGACGCAACCGAGCCGGGCGCGCTGCGGGCGCAGCGAATCTTTTGCACGACCGCCATCGCCCTGACGCAAATAAGGGCCATAACCCCTGTGAACGCGAGGGAGGCTCTCATGGAGAACGTACGTCGTTATCGCGCGCTGGCGTCCCTCTGTCGTCAGCAGGCCGCCTACCGGCCGCTCCAGAACTGGGAATTGCTCGGCCAGGCCGAACATTTTGAATATCTCGCCGAAGTTGAGCTCAAAGCACATTACGATGCGTGCAATGCGCAACATGACGAGGACGCTGTCGCGGCCACGGCGTGGGAGAGGCCTGCCGCGGCGTGACATTTCGTCCGGCCTCCGTGTCTTCTTTGCCAAGATTTAATCGCGTGGACGGGACGCCGTAAGGTGGCGACCACCATGTTGGGTGCAAGGCGACTTACCCAACATGGACATATCGACATGAACGATCGCGTCAATTCCGACACCACCACGTCCCGCAAGATCCTGAGGCCGCGCCGGCTCGCGCTGCTCGGCACCGTGGCCGCGCTCGGCCTGGCCGTGCTGGCGACTGCTCCCGGCTCTTCGCCGTTCAGCGCGACCTCCTTCATTGCGCCCGCCCAGGCCGCGGAGACCGCCACGACACCGCAGGGCTTCGGCGATCTCGTCAGCAAGGTCAAATCCGCCGTCATCTCGGTGCGGGTCAAAATCGACCAGGACAGCGAGAAGAGCGCGATGCTGCAACAGAACCGGATGGATTCGGACGAGGCGACGCCGTTCGACCAATTCTCACGGCAATTCGGCTTCGGTGGTCCGGGTGGCATGAACGGCATGCCGCGCCAGCGCCACCAGACTATCACGGGTGAGGGCTCCGGCTTCTTCATCTCCGCCGACGGCTATGCCGTGACCAACAACCACGTCGTCGACCACGCTGAGTCGGTGCAGGTGACGATGGATGACGGCCAGACCTATACCGCGAAGGTGGTCGGCACCGATCCGAAGACCGATCTCGCGCTGATCAAGGTCGAGGGCAAGAAGGATTTTCCGTTCGTCAAATTCTCCGACCAGAAGCCGCGCATCGGCGACTGGGTGGTCGCGGTCGGCAATCCCTTCGGCCTCGGCGGCACCGTGACCGCCGGCATCGTCTCGGCCAGCGGCCGCGACATCGGCAACGGTCCCTATGACGATTTCATCCAGATCGATGCACCGATCAACAAGGGCAATTCCGGCGGTCCGGCGTTCGACATGAACGGCAACGTGATTGGCGTGAACACCGCGATCTTCTCGCCCTCCGGCGGCTCGGTCGGCATCGGCTTCGACATTCCGGCTTCGACCGCAAAGCTCGTCGTCGCACAGTTGAAGGACAAGGGTGCGGTGACACGCGGCTGGCTCGGCGTGCAGGTGCAGCCGGTGACATCGGATATCGCCGACAGCCTCGGCCTCAAGGAGGCGCGCGGCGCGATCGTGGACAATCCGCAGGACGCTAGCCCGGCAGCGAAGGCGGGCATCGAGGCGGGCGACGTCATCACCGCCGTCAACGGCACCGCGATCAAGGACTCCCGCGATCTCGCCCGCACTATCGCTACGCTTGCACCGGGCACGTCCGTGAAGCTCGATGTCGTCCACAAGGGCGACAGCAAGACGGTGACGCTGGCGCTCGGCGAATTGCCGAACGAGCGGCAGGCTAAGGCCGACGAGGGCAAGGCGCAGCCGGATGCCGGCACGCCGCGTCTCGGGCTCAGCCTGGCTCCGGCCGGCGACGTCCAGGGGGCCGGCCAGAAGGGCGTCGTCGTCACTGAAGTCGATCCGCAAGGGCCGGCCGCGCAGCGCGGCATTCAGACCGGCGACGTCATCCTCAACGTCGGCGGCAAGGCCGTCGCCAATATCGGTGATGTCCGTTCGGAGCTGGCGCAGGCGAAATCGTCCGGCAAGCGCAGCGTGCTGCTGCAGATCAGAAACGCGCAGGCGACCCGATTCGTCGCGGTGCCGCTCGCATAAGTCGAACGTCGATCCGCGCAAATCCAAAAAGGCGGCCCACGGGCCGCCTTTCCTGTTTGCCTTCAGGATTCCGGATGGCCGCCGATAACATTCTCGTTAACGGCAGAGAGGATGACCCGGTTCGTCCGAAAAAGCCGTGTTCGCTCATCACAATTGCGGATCTCGTATGGAGTCGGCGGCAATGAAGCCGCCGGGACGATTGCAAGCGTGGAACTTCGAACTTGCCGCCGCTGAGCTAGCTGGCCGGCAGTTCGCATTTGATCGGTGCCGACATGGATCGATTGAAGCTCTCGCTGAGGACTGCGCTGCTCGTGGCGCCATTCGTGCTGTGGGGTGGAAACGCTCTCGGGCGCGACGACGGCCGCTACGCGGACTCACCCCTCAAGCCGTGGTTCGACGGCCTGCGCAGCCATCTCGGTCCGTGCTGCTCGGATGCGGATGGGTTTGCCGTCGCCGATCCCGACTGGGACTCGCACAACGGGCATTATCGGGTGCGGCTCGACGGGGAGTGGGTGGAGGTCCCGGACGAAGCCGTGATCACCGAGCCGAACCGGGCCGGCCGAACCATGGTGTGGCCGGTGAAGACCGCGTTTGGCGTTTCGATCCGCTGCTTCATGCCGGGCAGCATGACCTGACAGAGTTCAGCGCGACTATCTGGAGGATTTGCGCTTCGATGTTTTCTTCGACGTTTTCTTCGAAGTTTTCCTGGACGTTTTCTTCGAAATCTTCTTCGTCTTCTTGGAGGTCTTCTTCTTGGAGGTCTTTTTCGCGGCCTTCTTCGGGACCTTCTTGCCCTTCTTGCGTGCCTTCGACAGGCCGATCGCGATTGCCTGCTTGCGGCTCTTCACGCGTCCGCCTCGACCGCCAGGTCCGCTCTTCGCGCTGCCCTTCTTGTAGCGTTTCATCTCGCTTTCGACATCGCTGCCGGAGCTGCGCGAGTAGCGGCGCTTCTTTGCCTTGCGTGCCATGCATGTTCTCCCTTGGCCGGGGAGAACCATCCGCGACAGGCATGGTTCCGAAAGCGGGCACGCAGCGACCTGGATTGAGTGGGTAGCCTAGAACGAATTCGCCAGCTCGATCTCCGCTTCCAGCACCTGGATGCGCCGTGCTGCCTCACTGGAGGACAGGTCCCGCGCATATTGCGCGGGTTGATAGGCCTCTTCGCTGAGCCGTTTCAGCCTGAGGCCCTGTGTCCGGGTCATCTGCTCTGTGAGGAAAGCCCTGGCATCGTATTTACCCTGAACCTGCATGTCGCTTCTCCGGACCTGAAATCGTGACTTGACTATATGTTCTTATTTTGTTCTAACAAGTCATGGACAACAGAATTAATGAAATTCGACGTAAAATCAGTGCGTTGAGGCTGGAAATGGCCGATGTCGAGGCGTCCGTGCGCGAGCTCGTCGACCGCGATCGCGACTGCACGGAGAAGGCCCTGGCCGCAAATGGATCTGCGCTGGAAAATCAATCTTCTGATCGGCGAATGGAAGGCTGCAGGTGGCGGCGATGTCCTGCCGGATGTCCGCGACAGGATGCGCCTTCGTTCCGCGAAGAAAGCCGGCAATCCCGTGCGTGCTATCGCGCGCCATTGAGAGCTTTGGGAGTGTGCCGTGGAAGAAGACCCGGCGACGTACCGGATCTTGAGACTGCGCGCCGAGATTCTCGAACTGGGCTCGGCCATCCGGCAGCTGCAACGCGAGGGGCTCGACGACGCCGCGGCCCAGCTCCTGATCGTGCGCAAGAGCGGACAGCTCGCTCATCTCGTGAAATCAGATCGTGCGGGCTGTCATCCCGACCTCACCGGCGGCCGTCGTTGAAGCGTATGCGCGCAGGGCGACATGCGGGCTTGTCGATGCCGGAGGTTGGCGAAGCGGCCTGAGAAAGGGTTCAGCCGAACCCGCAAAGCAAAAAGGCCCCGCGATGGCGGGGCCTCCTTGAATGTCGGCGAGCAGCTACTTGGTGTTGCTCATGCCGCCCTTGTTGTGCGTCATGGTGCCGCCCTGGTCGGAGCCGGGGCCGGAGCCGCCCTGACCGGAGGGATCGGCGCCCTTGGAGGATTTGGTGTTGGCGCCCGTGGTCTGCGACGACGACATGGAGGATCCATGTTTCGCCTTGTGCGACTTTGCCTGCACGGCGAACGGCGCGGCGGCGAGGCCGGTTGCCAACATCACGGCGAGAGCGAGCTTGGTTGTCTTCATGGGGGAACTCCCTGAGTTGAATTGACGCAGGCAGCCAACCGCGCTCGGTCACAGGAGTTCCGAACACAGGAGCTCCGCTGCATCACGCACCTTTCAAGATTCCTTGTCCTCTGCGAGGATGAAGACGACGCCGGTGAGTGTCGCGCCGATCGCGAATGTCGTCGCCAATGTGAGGGCGAAAGCGACAGCGGCCTGGCTTCCGCCGTGGCTGAGCAGGTTGGCGACGGCTGGATTGGTCAGAACGAGCACGAGGCTGAAAGCGAGGCCGAGGGCTGCGCCCATCATCGCATGCGTCATCAGCTTGACGAGGCCGCTGGGAGAGATCAGGTCCGACGACTTTTTCGTGCGCATGGAACTCTATCCCGATCTCGCATGCAACGCCTGCGACGCTCGCCGGTTCCATCCGGATGAACGAATTGTCATTGCCCGCTTCATCCGACGTTCATGCCGGCTTTGCGAGGATGAACACGTCACAGCACGGGAACATTCGATATGGGTAAGGTGGTCTTTCTTTACCGTTCGCTGGCCTATCGCAACGCCGCCGCGGACATCCTGGGCAAAGCGCGCAAGCTGCCCCGCGGCGCGGAGCGAAGTGCTGCTCGCCGCTATGCAAAAGCGCTGCGCGAGCTCGCCCGAACGGAAGCCTGGCTCGAAGGACGCGTCGCGCGCGAACCGCGTCCGGCGCAGGGCATGACGAATGCGTCCTCCGGCTAGCCGGATGCGCGCTGCAATTCGGCGGAGCTGGCGTCTTCGAATTTGCCTGGTGTCGTTGTCGCGGCAGTCTTGCGAATCAACGGCACCTCCAGGCGGCACAGCAGGCCCTCGGCGCGCCAATCGAAATGCGCTTGTCCACCGAGCTGGGACTCGACGCTCGCAAGCAGGCTCCGCGTGCCGAAGCCGCGGGACTTCGGGGGCCTGACAAGCGGGCCGCCGGTCTCCTCCCAGGTCAGCGTGAGCAACTCGTCCTCGGCCTGCCAGCCGATCGCGAGCCGTCCCGACCGCGTCGAGAGCGCGCCATACTTTGCCGAGTTGGTGAAAAGCTCATGCAGCGCCAGTGCCAGCGTCTGGGCGGTCGCCGGCAGCAACTGAACTTCGGGGCCTGCCAATTTGATCTGGCCGCCGAGGGAATAGGGCGCAAGCTCCTCGTCGATCAGCTTCGAGAGTTCGGCGCCCTGCCAACTCGACAGCGACAGTATCGTATGCACGCGCGCCAGTGCATTGATGCGCCCCTCGACGGCGTTGACATAGGCCTTGACCTCGTCCGCGCGGGTGAGGCGCACGATCGATTGCGCCAGTGCCAGCGCGTTCTTGGCGCGATGATCGACTTCCCGCGCCAGGAGATTCTGCCGCTCCTCGGCGCGCTTGCGTTCAGTGATGTCCACCGTCACGCCGCTGACGCGCAGAACCCGACCGCTATCGTCGGCCGTGGCGGCGGCCGTGCCGACACACCAGCGCACATCGCCGTCAGGCCGCACGATGCGGAACTCCGTTTCATAGGCGCGCGTGCCCTTGTTGAACTCGCCGATCGCCTTGCGCAACTGATCGACCTCATCGGGATGCAACAGCGCCTGAACGTTGGCCGGGTTCACCTCGAAGCTCTCCGGGCCAACGCCAAAGATGCGGTACTGCCCCTCGTCCCAGATCCAGTCGCCGGTAATCCAGTCCCAGTCCCAGGAGCCCATCTTGCCGGCGGCGATCGCCATGCTACGCCGCTCTTCGCTCTCGCGCAGCTTTGCGGTGGAATTCTCAAGCTCGGCGGTACGTGCACGCACGCGGTCCTCGAGATCCTGATTCAGCCGTTCGAGCTCGCGCGTCTTGCGGTAGAGTTCGGCAAACACCTTGACCTTGGCGCGCAGCACCTCCGGCACGACCGGCACCGGGACGTAGTCGACCGCGCCCATCTCGTAGCCGCGCAGGCGGTCGATGTCGCTGACTTGAATGGCCGAGATGAAAATCATCGCGGTCTTCTGGAAGCGCGGATGCTCGCGGATCATCGCGGCAAGTTCGAAGCCGTCGAGTTCGGGCATGCAGACGTCGACCAGGATCACCGCGATCTCGGTCTTGAGCAGCACCTCCAGAGCCTCGCGACCCGACGAGGCAATCACGAGATTCTCGCCCAGATCCTTCAGGATCACCTCATAGGCGAGCAGCTTGGCCGGCTGATCGTCGACGAGGAGGATGTTGACCTTTTGGTGGTCCATACGGGCATCCAACTCAGCGGTGCAGCCACATGCGGATTGCAAGCAGCAATTGATCGGTGTTGACGGGTTTGGCCAGGTAGTCGGACGCGCCGGCTTCGAGGCATTTCTCGCGGTCGCCCTTCATGGCCTTGGCCGTCAACGCGATGATCGGAACACGGGCGAAGGCCGGATCTTCACGAATAACGCCGATGGTCTGATAGCCATCCATCTGCGGCATCATGATGTCCATCAGCACGATGGCGATCTCCGGATTGGATTCGACCAGCGTCACCGCCTCCTTGCCGGTGGTCGCCGTCAGCACCTTCATGCCGCGCCGTTCCAGCACGCTCGACAGCGCGAAAATGTTGCGGGCGTCGTCGTCGACGAGGAGGGCGGTCTTGCCGATCAGGTCGTCGTCGGAACTGTTCAGCTTCTCGAGCATGCGCTGTTTCTCGACCGGCAATTCCGTGATCACGCGGTGCAGGAACAGCGCGGTCTCGTCGAGCAGGCGCTCCGGTGATTCCACGCCCTTGACCACGATGCTGCGCGCCATGGTGTGGAGTTCCGCATCTTCCTCGGCGGACAGCTCGCGGCCGGTGAAGACGACGACCGGGACGTTCGACAGCGCCTCGTCGTTGCGGATCTGGTCCAGCACCTCGAAGCCGCTCATGTCGGGCAGCCGCAGGTCGAGCACGACGCAATCGCAGGGGGACTCACGCAGCATCGAGAGCGCGTCGGCGCCGGTGCCGGCCGTCACGATCTCGATATCGTCGTGATGCAGGAGCTCCCGGATCGAGAGCTGCTCGGCTTCGTTGTCCTCGACGATCAGCAGCCGCTTGCGCCGCGGCCGCGCATATTCCTTGATCTGCGTCAGCGCGGCCGAGACGCCCTCGGTCGTCGTCGGCTTGTTGACGAAGGAGAAGGCGCCGCGCGCCAGCGCATGCTGGCGATCCTCGTCGAGCGTGATGACCTGCACGGGGATGTGGCGGGTCAGCGGATTGTGCTTGAGCTGGCTCAGCACTGTCCAGCCGAGCATATCAGGCAGGAACACGTCGAGCGAGACGGCGCGCGGCTGGTACTGCTTTGCAAGCTCCAGCGCCTCCGCGCCGCGTGCGGCGACCAGCACCTTGAAACCCTTGTCCCGGGCAAGGTCAATCAGAATACGCGCATAATGCGGATCGTCCTCGACGATCAGCAGGATGCTGTCGCCGGGTTCGAGGTTGAGCCGGTCGTCGGCGAGCTGCTCGATGACGCGCTGCTGTTCGGGCGTGGCGGGCTGCAGCGCCGGCGGCTGGCTGTGTTGCTGGGGCGCAGGGCGCGGTGCGAGCGTCGGACCGGAATATTTCAGCGGCAGGTATAGCGTGAAGCACGACCCCTTGCCCGGCAAGCTGCGCAGATGGATTTCGCCGCCGAGCAGGCTTGCGAGCTCGCGGCTAATCGCAAGGCCGAGGCCGGTGCCGCCATATTTGCGGCTGGTGCCCGCATCGGCTTGCTGGAACGCCTCGAAGATCAGCTTCTGCTTCTCCAGGGGAATGCCGATGCCGGTGTCGGACACTTCGAATGCGATCACGGCCGGCGCCGAGTTCAGCACGGGATGATCCGTCCCCCAGCCGCCGACCGCGGCGGCGACCTTCAGGCGCACTTCGCCCTCGGCGGTGAACTTGAAGGCGTTGGAGAGCAGGTTCTTCAAAACCTGCTGCAGACGCTTGGAGTCGGTGACGAGGCTGCGCGCGAGATTCGGATCGAGGTCGATCTTGAACGAAAGGTTGCGGTTTTCCGCCTCGTGACGGAACGGCCGCCCGACGGTATCGAGCAGGTTCGCGGTCAGGATTTCCTCGGCGTCGACCGTCACGGTGCCGGATTCGATCTTGGAGAGATCGAGAATGTCGCTGATGAGATTGAGCAGGTCGGTGCCGGCACCGTGGATGGTACGGGCGAATTCGACTTGTTTGCCGGTGAGATTGCCGTCCGGATTGTCGGTGAGCTGCTGTCCGAGGATCAGGATCGAGTTCAGCGGCGTGCGCAGCTCGTGACTCATATTGGCGAGGAATTCGGACTTGTACTTCGAGGTGAGTGCCAGCTCGGTCGCCTTTTCCTCCAGTGCGCGGCGGGCCTGCTCGATCTCCTGATTCTTGCGCTCGACCTCGACGTTGCGCTCGGCGAGCTGCTGCGCCTTCTGTTCGAGCTGGTCGTTGGTCTGCTGCAACTCGCGCTGCTGGGTCTGGAGTTCGCCGGCGAGCTGTTGCGACTGCTTGAGCAAACCTTCGGTCTGCATCGTCGCTTCGATCGAGTTGAGCACGATGCCGATCGAGTCGGTGAGCTGCTCCAGGAACGTCATCTGCGAAGTCGTGAACGAGGTGAGCGAGGCCAGCTCGATCACCGCCTTGACCTGGCCTTCGAACAGCACCGGCAGCACCACGAGGTTCTTCGGGGCGACCCGGAGCAGTGCCGAATTGATCGGCACCACGTCGGCCGGAATGTCCGCGATCACGCGCGGACGCTTGTCGATCGCGCATTGGCCGATCAGGCCGTCGCCGAGCGGCAGCACGCGCTGATACGGATAGATGCCGTCGCCGGCATAGGAAGCGAGCAGCAGAAGCTGCGGGCTATCCTCGTTTTCGACCTGATAGATCACGCCGGTATGCGCGTTCACCAGCGGCGACAATTCGGTGAGCAGCAGCCGGCCGACGGTGGTGAGGTCGCGCTGGCCCTGGAGCATGTTGGTGAATTTCGCAAGATTGGTCTTCAGCCAGTCCTGCTCGGTGTTCACGTCCGTCGTCAGACGGAGGTTCGTGATCATCGTGTTGATGTTGTCTTTGAGCTCCGAGACCTCTCCGCGGGCGTCGACCTGGATCGACCGCGTCAGGTCGCCCTTGGTCACCGCGGTTGCGACCTCCGCGATCGCGCGCACCTGCGAGGTGAGATTGGCCGCCAGGAGGTTGACGTTACCGGTGAGATCCTTCCAGGTGCCGGCGGCGCCGGGCACGTCGGCCTGACCGCCCAGCCGCCCCTCGACGCCGACCTCGCGCGCCACCGACGTCACCTGGTCGGCGAAGGTCGCGAGCGTCTCGGTCATGTTGTTGATGGTGTCGGCGAGCGCCGCGACCTCGCCCTTCGATTTCACCGTCAGGTTCTGCTTGAGGTCGCCGTTGGCGACCGCGGTCACCACCTTGACGATGCCGCGGACCTGCTCGGTCAGGTTCGCCGCCATGAAGTTGACGGTGTCGGTGAGATCCTTCCAGGTGCCGGCGACGCCGGGCACCTGGGCCTGGCCGCCGAGTTCGCCTTCGGTGCCGACCTCGCGCGCGACGCGGGTCACTTCGCCGGCGAAGGCATTGAGCTGGTCCACCATGGTGTTGATGGTGTTTTTCAGCTCGAGGATTTCGCCCTTCACGTCCACGGTGATCTTGCGCGACAAGTCGCCGCGCGCCACCGCAGTGGTGACCTCGGCGATATTGCGGACCTGCGTGGTGAGGTTCGCGGCCAAAAGGTTGACGTTGTCGGTGAGGTCCTTCCAGGTGCCGCCGACGCCGGGGACCACGGCCTGGCCGCCGAGCCGGCCTTCGGTGCCGACCTCGCGCGCGACGCGCGTCACTTCGGCCGCGAAGGAGCGGAGCTGCTCGACCATGGTGTTCAAGGTGTCCTTGAGCAGCAAGATCTCGCCGCGCACGTCCACCGTGATCTTTTTCGACAGGTCGCCGCCCGCGATCGCGGTTGCGACCTCGGCGATGTTGCGGACCTGGGCCGTCAGGTTCGAGGCCATGAAGTTGACGTTGTCGGTGAGGTCCTTCCAGGTGCCGGCAACCCCGGGCACCTCGGCCTGGCCGCCGAGCTTGCCTTCGGTGCCGACCTCGCGCGCAACGCGCGTGACTTCGCCGGCAAAGGCGTTGAGCTGGTCCACCATGGTGTTGATGGTGTTCTTCAGCTCGAGGATCTCGCCGCGCACGTCGACGGTGATCTTGCGCGAGAGATCGCCGCGCGCCACGGCGGTGGTCACCTCGGCGATGTTGCGGACCTGGGCGGTGAGGTTGCCCGCCATCGAGTTGACGCTGTCGGTGAGGTCCTTCCAGGTGCCGGCGACGCCGGGCACGTTGGCCTGGCCGCCGAGGCGGCCTTCGGTGCCGACCTCGCGCGCCACGCGCGTCACCTCGCCCGCGAAGCGGTTGAGCTGGTCGACCATCGTGTTCAAGGTGTCCTTGAGCTGAAGGATCTCGCCGCGCACGTCCACCGTGATCTTGCGGGACAAGTCGCCGCCGGCGATCGCGGTCGCCACTTCGGCGATGTTACGGACCTGCGCGGTGAGGTTGCCAGCCATCGAGTTGACGCTGTCGGTGAGGTCCTTCCAGGTGCCGGCGACGCCGGGCACTTCGGCTTGTCCACCGAGCTTGCCTTCGGTGCCGACTTCGCGCGCAACGCGCGTGACTTCGCCGGCGAAGGCGTTGAGCTGGTCCACCATGGTGTTGAGCGTTTCCTTCAACTGAAGGATTTCGCCGGACACGTTGACGGTGATCTTCTTCGACAAATCGCCCTTGGCCACAGCGGTCGCGACTTCGGCGATGTTGCGGACCTGCCCGGTCAGGTTCGACGCCATCGAGTTGACGCTGTCGGTGAGGTCCTTCCAGGTGCCGGCGACGCCGCGCACCTGGGCCTGGCCGCCGAGTTTGCCTTCGGTGCCGACTTCGCGCGCGACGCGCGTCACTTCACCGGCAAAGGCGTTGAGCTGGTCCACCATGGTGTTGATGGTGTCCTTCAGCTCCAGGATTTCGCCGCGCACGTCCACGGTGATCTTCTTCGACAAGTCGCCGCCGGCAACCGCCGTCGTCACCTCGGCGATGTTGCGGACCTGCGCGGTCAGGTTCGACGCCATCGAGTTGACGCTCTCGGTGAGATCCTTCCAGGTGCCGGCGACGCCGAGCACATTGGCCTGGCCGCCGAGGCGGCCTTCGGTGCCGACCTCGCGCGCCACACGCGTCACTTCGCCGGCGAAGGCGTTGAGCTGGTCCACGCAGGTGTTCAGCGTTTCCTTCAGCTGAAGGATCTCGCCCGACACGTTCACCGTGATCTTCTTCGAGAGGTCGCCGCCCGCGATGGCGGTCGCGACGTCGGCGATGTTGCGGACCTGGGCCGTCAGGTTCGACGCCATGAAGTTGACGTTGTCGGTGAGGTCCTTCCAGGTGCCGGCGACACCAGGCACCTGGGCCTGGCCGCCGAGCTTGCCCTCGGTGCCGACCTCGCGCGCCACGCGCGTCACTTCGGAGGCGAAGGAGTTGAGCTGGTCCACCATGGTGTTGATGGTGTCCTTCAGCTCCAGGATCTCGCCGCGCACGTCCACCGTGATCTTGCGCGACAAGTCGCCGCGCGCAACGGCGGTGGTGACGTTGGCGATGTTGCGGACCTGGGCGGTGAGGTTGCCGCACATCGCGTTCACGGAATCGGTCAGGTCCTTCCAGGTACCGGCGACGCCGGGCACGATGGCCTGGCCGCCGAGCTTGCCGTCGGTGCCGACCTCGCGCGCCACGCGCGTCACTTCGGAAGCGAAGGAGCGGAGCTGGTCCACCATCGTGTTGATGGCTTCCTTGAGCTGAAGGATCTCGCCGCGGACGTCCACCGTGATCTTCTTGGACAAGTCGCCGTTGGCCACAGCGATCGTCACCTCGGCAATGTTGCGAACCTGGTTGGTCAGGTTGTTCGCCATCGAGTTGACGCTCTCGGTCAAATCCTTCCAGACGCCAGTCATTTCCGGCACCTGGGCCTGGCCGCCGAGCTTGCCCTCGGTGCCGACCTCACGCGCGACGCGCGTCACCTCGGAGGTGAACACGCCGAGCTGCTTGATCATGGTGTTGACGATGGTCGCGGACTGCAGGAATTCGCCGCGGAGCGGACGGCCGTCGACGTCGAGCTTGACGGTCTGGATCAGGTCGCCTTGCGCCACGGCTGCGACCGCGCGCGTCACCTCGCGGGTTGGCCACAACAAATCGTCGATCAATGTGTTGACCGAGCCTTCCATGTCGGCCCAGGAGCCGGAGGCGAGGCCGAACTTCACGCGCTGCCGCGTCTTGCCCTCGCGGCCCACCACCTGGCCGACCAGCTCGAGCTGCTGCGCCATGCGCTGATTGGCGGCGATGATTTCGTTGAAAGTGTCGGCGAGCTTGCCGTCAATGCCGAGATAGTCGCCGCTCATGCGCACCGAGAAATCGCCGTTGCGCATGGCCTGGAGGGCAAGCAGCAATTCTGCCCGGGAATCCGGCTCCGACATACCGTTGTTCTTTGGCTTTGGGCCGCGACGACCGGAGCGTGATGCAGTTCCGGTTTCGACGTCGCTCATACTCATTCCCCCGCAGGCGCCGGCCGAATCCCAGGCAAGACGCGATTGATCAAAATAGAGCTTCAGCTCAATTCGAAATCAAGCGCCAACGTACGGCACCAGGAAATGGAACCTGCTTTGCTCAGCCCAACGGAAACAATCGCGACGGACCGAAATGGTTCCATCGGGTTCCAAAATTTTCGGGCCGAAGGTCCCCCTTCAACGCGCCATTGCAAGGGACAGTTGGCTTCAGGAACGGAGTGGCGGCCCTCCCGTTAGCCCGCAAATGCAGGGAGAGCGCATATGAAAGCCGGATTTGCCGTCGTCGTGACTGTGATGGTGTTTGCCGGATCGGCTTTGGCGCAGAGCGGTGCGCCCAGCGGTCGCGGCGCCGTGACCGGCGATCCCGCCGCAAGCTCCGCCACGCCACGGGCGGATACGCCGACCACGGGCACGTCGACCCGGTCGAACCCCAGCGGTAGCGGCACCTCGAGCTCGGGCGGCAAGGATGACAATGGGGATGCCGGCCGGGACAGAATGCCGGAGAGCGACCGTACGGTGCGGCCGGAGAGCCAGCAACATCATCCGAACGACAAGTAAAGGGGCTATTTGTCCGCCATGGTGCGCTCGGCGTCCTTGACCTGCGAGCGCAACATCGGGAGCTGCTCGCGCGCGAACGCCGCAAGCGCGGCATCATCGGGTGCCTTGAGATAGCGTTCGAGCAGGTCGATCACCGATTCATATTCGGGAATCTGCGCGGCATAGAAGCTTTTGACGAAAGTTGGCCCGTCCGAGGTTTCGGGCTCGACCAGGCTCGCGCCCGCGGGGGTCGTCTTGGCGACGCGCGGTTCAGTGCCGATCGCCTCCTGGATCGGCTTCAGGGCCTTGTCGCGCTGGGCTGCTTCTTCGGCACGCAGGGCGGCGAGGTTCTTGACCTCGGCATTGCCCTTCAGGTCGGTGCTCTCCAGCAGACCCTGCTGGAAGCGGCTGAACGTGTAGAGGTCGCTGATGACCTCGGTTGCGGTCGGCGCGCGGCCGGCCGGACTGTGCTCGGCGGTGCTATCGGCAAGCGCTGCAGTGCTGATGGAGGCGAGGACTATCGCGACAAGAATCCGCATGGATAGCCAATAGCGGATGGTGACCAAAGTTCCGCAAATGTTACGATCTCGTAAGGGCTGTTGCAGCGCCCAGGTTCCGTCCCCAATTTTACCTTCATGAAACGATCCGACACTTTCAGAGACAACGCCGACAACTGCCTTCAGCTCGCTGAACGGTCCCAAGGACAGCCGGCTCACAACCGCTTCTTGCGCATGGCGGAGGCGTGGACGGCACTCGCGAACGAGCAGGACTGGCTCGACGGCGAGGTGCCGCCCGTTGCGGCCCGCAGCCGTCAAAGGCAGGAGGCGTGACGCTCTCGTTTCCGTGAATCTGCGTGTGAGACGGCTCACGGAACGCAAGCCACCAATTCATTATTCGGGAGCAGTCGATCGCGTTATTTTTTGATTCCAGGAATTTAATTCCAGAAGGAGGTTTGCGATGGCTACACGCCCACGTCTGGCTCTTCTTTCTCTCATTTTCGCCTTTGGCGTCTCGGTCGCATTTGCGACGGTGACGACGGTGCGGCAGGTGCATCATGAAAATGCATCGGCCGCAGTCCACGCGGCCCACAGCTAGCCGCAGCCTCTCTTGCTCTCGGAACCTTCGAGGCTCAGGCGCGTAAGCGCTTCGAGACGACACGAGAGAGGCGAGAGCATATCATGGCCCATTCCGACCAAGGCATGATCAGAGATCAGCGCGGTGAACAGCAGCCGCGGGACAAGCAGCGCGCGCAAACGGTGCACAAGTCGAAGCGAGAGGGCTCGCCCTCTCGCGAGGCCACGCGCGATCCCAAGTTGAACGACAACAGCAAGACACCCGGCTCCGGCATGGTGCCGGATGATTCCGGCGACGCGCCGAGCGGCTAATTCCACGAGGAACGAATCCCTGCGCGAAGAGTCGAGGGATTGCTTCCGGTTGTCATGCCCCCGGTGATCCGGAAGCAATCTCCAAGGACGGCCCTGGCACCCCGCGCCGGGGCCGTTTGCTTGAGCATCAGGCCGGGCTAATCTTCGGACTCGCGCTGCGGATGCGGGTGCGTGTGGCCGTCCGGTCCGCGCCCGAAAACCCCGAACCTGCTCGATTTGACATTAGCCCCTGCATCGACCCCGGCGGCGGCCAGTCCGAGCTTGAGGAGCTCGCGTACCGCCGCGGCTCGCGTCGGCATGCGATGTTTGAACCGGAAGTCGTCCACCGCGGCCAGTTCTTCTGGTGACAGCATGACCTGGAGCCGCTCGGCGCGAAGGTCGTTCATGGTCAATCACCCAAAATGAGTATGTTGAGTAATCCACTCAACAAACTCATTCCACGAGGGTTCCACAAAATCCGAGCCACCAGATGGTCATCGAGCAGGTAGAGCGCTGGGCCAACAGCCTGGGCCTTCAACCGCCGAGATTGCAGCCTTCGACGCAAGCGAAAGCGAGCTAACGCTTCGCGAGGGGAGGGCTCTTTGCCGACAGCGAATGGGCTGATCGGTGCGGTTTGCGGGAGACGATGCGAAGCTTGCGCCTGAGCCACCAGGCCAATACCGAAACGACGGCCCAGACTATCAACGCTGCAGCGAAAGCGCCCGGAACGCTCGAAGTCACGGTGAGATGGAAGACGGCGGCGAATGCCAGGAGACCGACACTTCCCCAAGCGGCGCCAGCCGCGTCGAGCGCGGCGGCCTCTTGCCCGCGGCGCGTGCCGCTGAGGCCGGCCTTCTCCTTGGTGCGGCGCTCATGGCTTTCGACCAGCGTGGCGCTCGCGCAGAAGATGGCGGGAAGCGCAAGGAATAGTCCGCCGACGGACACACCGAAGCGCGCTCCCAGTATCCCCGTGAGCACGGTCGCCAGGCCACCGAGCAGGAAACGAATGCCGTATTCGTACCAGCGTGTCTGCTTTAGCGCGGAGAGTGACAGCTTGACCGGCATCAGGCCGCACCTCCGAAGCCGGCGAGCAGGCCGAAGGCGACCGCAAGCCACACGACAACAGCGAGGACGGTCGCGGGCAGCGCGGACACACGGTATCCGATCAGCAGATGGCAGACGACAACGCTGTAGCAGCCGAGCGCGACCGCGCCATAGATCATCGTCCAGCTTTCGGCCGCAGCATATTGCGGGCCGTGCTGGACGACGGCGATGCCGAGCGTCGCCAGTGCGACTGACGGCGCTGCGCCGAGCAGCCCCGCAAAGCTTTTGGGTTTGAGCATATCGCCGAAGATCGCAAAGGCGGAGACGATGACGCCACCGGCAATGAATCGCAGGACATATTCGGTCACGGCCGTTCCCGCCGATTGACCTGCTCGCGGAACGATCGCGTCAGTGTCCATGGCCGCAAAAGTCTCTCTACGGCCGCGCCAAGCGCAAATCCTGCGACGACGTCGCTTGCCCAATGCGCGAGCACCGCGATCCGTGTCAGCGAAAGCGCGACCGCAACCGTGCGCACCAATCGACGCGGCGCTTCGGGCAGCAAGCCCGCAGCCGACGCAAGTGCGCCCATATGGACCGCGTGACCGGACGGGAAGGCGTCGCGCGCCTGTCCTGAGACGGGTACTCCATGTCGGTGTCCGCGTATGGTCAGCCGGTCTGGCCTGATCTGATCGAACACGGATTTCAGGACATGAGGCAGAACGGCCGTCGCTAGCGACACAGCCAGAACGTGATTTGCCACGGGCCGCTGTTGCGGCTGCCAAATATGAGCATAGAGCCACCCCGCTGCGGCCAGCGCGAGCAGCACGTGCTCGTCGGCCGCCCAGGTTAATGTCTGCGCGGTGTGCTCGACGCCTGAATTGGTGTGATCAGCGATCTCGTTCGCGATCGCGACGTCGATCCGGGTAGGTTTGACGTTGACTAAGGCCATCGGTCTGCAAGCGTGATGTCTCCCCATGACGGTCTTGCAAAGCCCGGAGGCAAAGAAGGTTCCTGAGCTCTGCCTCGTGGCATATGCAAGCCGGCGTCCTCGGAAACTCGTTACTTGGACTGGCCGACGCTCGGTGCCTTGCCGAGCTCCTTGGCCATGTCGAGGTGGTGCTTGAGCGCCGGCAGCGTCTTGCCGGCCCAATCCTTCAGGTCGGAATTGTCCCCGCCTTTGGCGTAACGCTCGAACAGCGAGACCGCGTCCTCATGGGCGCTGACCTGGTACGAATTGTAATCCGAGCTGAAGTCCTTGCCATTCGCGCTCTTGAGCTTGTCGAGCTTGCTCTGGTGCGAGCTGTCGACCGCTGTCGGCAGGGTTGCCTGCACCTTGCCGCCGCTGACCAGGCCCTTGAGTTCGCCGCTGGTCTTGGTGTGGTCGGTCACCATCTGTTGCGCAAAACTCTTCTCCTGCGCGTTGCCCTTCTGCTCGGCGAGCTTGCTCGATTCGATCTCGAACATGTCGCTGATGGCAACCTCCTTGACGAAGTCGGCGGTCGCAGGCGCGATGCCGAGCGCCGAATTGACGCCGGTCTTCTCACCGAGCGACTGGGCGAGCGCGGGGCCTGCGAAAAGCACGCAAGCAAGGGCGATGATGGTACGTTTCATGGTCCGGTCCCTCCGATTGAGCGCGCAGCCTCTCGCCGCGCGACGTGGCGCCGACCAACACGCCGCAGGGGCCGAGGTTCCTAACGGTTAATCCGTGGGATGCCGCCCGGTGCGCGGATTGATGGGGTCGGTCGGCTTGCGCCGAAGCCGTTCGGGCAGAAACGGCTCGGTCGGCGTGGCGGTGGCCTCGGCACGTACGTCTGCATGGCGTTGTGCTCGTTCATGCGGCGTCCGGTTGTCGTTGATCTGCCGCTTCACGTCGAGGCCATCGACGGGATCGTTGACGCCGTGCTGGATATCGCGGAAATCGCTCATGCTTCACCTCATTCCTTTCCAGGCAGGATCTTTTCCAACATCTGCCGCGCCGCTCCCTTGATCACTCCGCTCTCGTTGGGATCGCCCTTCATCAGGGCGAGCGAGAAATTCTTCGCCTGCTGCAAGGTGACGTGCGGCGGCAGCGGCGGCACTTCGGGGTCGGTCTTCACCTCCAGCACCACCGGCATCTCGCTCGCCAGCGCCTGCTCCCAGGCCGAGCCCAGCAACTGCGGGCTGTCGACGTAGATGCCGCGCAAGCCGATCAACTCGGCAAAGCGCGAATAGGACACGTTTGGGATGCGCTGCGGTGCCTCGAATTTTGGATCGCCGTTGATGATGCGCTGCTCCCAGGTTACCTGGTTGAGGTCTTCGTTGTTGAAGACGCAGACGATGAAGCGCGGATCCTTCCAGTCGCGCCAATACTTCGCGGCGGTGATCAGCTCGGCCATGTTGTTCATCTGCATCGCGCCGTCGCCGACGAGTGCAATCACGGGGCGGTCGGGATGGGCGTATTTCGCGGCGAGCGCATAGGGCACCGCGGCACCCATGGAGGCGAGGCCGCCGGAGAGCGAGGCCGTCATGCCGCGGCGCATCTTCAGGTCGCGCGCGAACCAGTTGGCGCAGGAGCCGGAATCACTGGTGATGATGGCCAGGTCCGGCAGGCGCGGCGACAATTCCCAGGCGACGAGCTGCGGATTGACCGGTGCTGCGGGCTGATGTGCGCGGTCATCCAGCGTCTTCCACCATTTCGCGACGTCGGCTTCGATACCCTGGCGCCAGGCGCCGTCGCTCTTGGGTTTCAGTCGCGGCAGCAGTGCGCGCAGCGTCTCGGCGGCATCGCCGACGAGGCCGACCTCCATGGGAAAGCGGATCGACAACATGCTGGCGTCGATGTCGATCTGCACGCCGCGCGCCGCGCCTTCCTTCGGCAGGAATTCGGCATAGGGAAAGGCGGAGCCGACCATCAGCAGTGTGTCGCATTCCATCATCATGTTGTAGCTGGGCTCGGTGCCGAGCAGGCCGATCGAGCCGGTGACCCAGGTTAGGTCGTCGGGCAGCACAGCCTTGCCGAGCAGCGCTTTGGCACAGCCGGCCGACAGCCGGTCGGCGACCGCGATCACCTCCTCGGTGGCATGCAGCGCGCCGGCGCCGACGAGCATCGCGACCTTCTTGCCGGCGTTGAGCACTTCGGCGGCACGGTCGAGATCAGCGTCACGAGGCTTGATGCTTGGAGCGCTATAGCCGATGCCAGAATGCAGGGTGCCGTGAGCGCGCGGCGGATCCTCGTACGGCTCCTCCTGGATATCCTTGGGCAAGATGATCACGGTTGGCGTCCGCCGGGCCAGCGCGATCCGGATCGATCGATCAATCAGATGCCGAATCTGCGCCGGCGAGGATGCCTGCATGACGTAGGCGCCAGCCACATCCTTGAACATCGAGACGAGATCAAGTTCCTGCTGATAATGTCCGCCCAGCGCATTGCGTGCCTGCTGACCGACGATCGCAAGCACCGGCTGGTGATCGAGCAGGGCATCGTAGAGACCGGTAATCAAATGCGAGGCGCCGGGGCCCGAAGTTGCGATGCAGACGCCGAGCCGGTCGGAGAACTTCGCATAGGCGGTCGCCATGAAGGCGGCCATCTCCTCATGCCGGGCTTGGACAAAGCCGATCTTGCCCTCAGCACGCTGAAGGGCACCGAACACGCCGTTGATTCCGTCGCCGGGATAGCCAAAGAGGTGGCGCACTCCCCATTGATGCAGACGCTGAACGATGAAGTCGGAGACGGTCTGGGACATCGTGGGCGGCTCTTCATTCCAGGAACTTTGATTCGGGGACTTGAAGTCGAGAGAACCGCCTGTTTCAGGCGATGTTCCTCAACTCACGCGGAACAAGCTGGAACGATCGCTCACTCATTCGGGTTGTCTCGATACTGGCTGAGTGGAGAATTGAGATGTTGAATCAAAGCGAACTGGACCAAAACGAGATGGGCCGCTTGATCGGCAGCGACAAGGTCGAGGGAACATCGGTCTATGGCGCCGATCGCAACAAGATCGGCTCGATCGAACGCGTGATGATCGACAAGGTCAGCGGCAAGGTATCCTACGCCGTGCTCGGCTTCGGCGGTTTCCTGGGCCTCGGCAACGACCACTATCCGCTGCCGTGGCAGTCGTTGAAATACGACACGGAGCTTGGCGGCTACGTCACCGGCATTACCACCAAGGAGCTGGAAGGCGCGCCGAAATACGGCGAACGGAGTGATTGGAACTGGGGTGATGACGCCGCAGTTCGCGGTATCAACTCCTACTACGGCGTCCCCTTCGCTTAGGGTTTCACGGAAAGGGAGTTTGATGAGCAAGGAACGGCCGAACGACGATCCCCGGCAGCAGAGCGACTGGGGTTCGCACAAGCAAACGGACAAGCCCTGGAAAGGCAATCCGGAAAAGGAGCAGGGATCGGGCGAGGTGAAACCCGATCTTGAAAAATGGCATGAGACCAATACGCACTGAGCAAGGTGTTAATAATGAATTCGCAGCAAGCGCGGCGTGCACGATGCCGCGCTTGCTCTTTGAGCAGTCACATTGACGTATGACACCGTCGCTTGCGCAGGCCGGAACCATGCCTTCGCACTGCGGTTAGGCCTCCGGTGCGAGCCGGACTGAGGCGGCTTAGTACCGACAGAGGTGTTCACCGTGGATGCTCAAACCCGGGAGCATGGGCCGTCCGCGGAGCAGCCGCAGAGGGCGAAGGAAGCTCCGGAGACATCTCCTGATCAGGCCCGCGATGCCAAAGATCAGAAGCCGGCGAAGACGCCATCGCTGCGAGATCGGATGCGCGAGCATTGGCTGCTCGCCATCGTCGGTGCCATTGTGTTGCTCGCGGCCCTGATCGCTGGCCTGCTCTACTGGCTCCAGGTGCGTCACTATGAATCCACCGACGATGCCTTCGTCGCCGCGCGCAGCTTTTCGGTGGCCGCGAAGGTCGGCGGCTACGTGACCGATATTCCGGTCACGGACAACCAGCATGTCAACGCCGGCGATCTCCTTGCCAAGATCGATGAGCGCGACTATCGCATCGCCATAGACCAAGCCGCGGCTCAAGTTGCGGTCTCAACGGCGAACATCGCCAACGTCGAGGCCCAGATCGTTTCACAACAGGAACAGATCAAGCAGGCCCAGGCGCAGCTCGAACAAGCGCAGGCGCAGCTCCAGTTCTCGCAGGAGGAGTTCAAGCGCGCGGAAGATCTCGTCGAGAAGGGCGCCGGCACCGTGCAGCGCCAGCAACAGACCCGCTCCGATCTTCAGGCGCAGCAGGCCAACACTGAACGTGCGAAGACCGCGGTGACCGCCGCGCAAGTCGGCATCAAGACGCTGCAAGCGCAGCTCGAGGGCGCCCGCGCGCAGCTCGCGCAGTCGCAGGCGCAGCTCGATCAGGCCAAGTTGAACCTGCAATATACCAGCGTCGTTGCTGCGCAGTCTGGCCGCGTCGTCAAGCTCAGTGGTGCCAAGGGTACTTTTGTCACTGCGGGACAAAGCCTGATGATGTTCGTGCCCGACGAGGTCTGGATCGTCGCCAACTACAGGGAGACGCAGCTCAATGACATGCGACCGGGCCAGCCGGTCGAGATCCGCATCGACGCCTATCCCGGCCGTAAGCTGACCGGCCATGTCGAGTCCGTGCAGCCGGGCTCCGGCACCGCGTTCAGCCTGCTGCCGGCGGAGAACGCCACCGGCAATTACGTCAAGGTGGTGCAGCGCGTGCCGGTGAAGATCGTAGTCGACAATTGGCCGGCGGATCTGCCTGTCGGTCCCGGCATGTCGGTCGTGCCCTGGATCAGGGTGCGATGACGGACGCCGTCGACAGCGGCGCATCCACGGGCGGCTGGTCGCCGGAGCGCTCCGCGGCGGGTGGTCATAATCCTTATCTGATCGCCTTCGTCGTCTCGATCGCGACCTTCATGGAGGTGCTCGACACCACCATCGCCAATGTCGCGCTGCGACACATCGCGGGCAGCCTCGCGGTCGGTATCGACGAGAGCACCTACGTCATCACCAGCTATCTCGTCGCCAACGCCATCGTGCTGTCGATCTCGGGCTGGCTGTCGACCGTGATCGGCCGCAAACGTTTCTACATGATCTGCGTTGCGACCTTCACGGTCTCTTCGCTTTTGTGTGGCTTCGCATGGAATTTGCAGGCGCTGGTGCTGTTCCGCATCCTTCAGGGCCTTGGCGGCGGCGGCATGGCGACCAGTGAGCAGGCGATCCTCGCCGACTCCTTCCCGCCGCACAAGCGGGGCCAGGCCTTTGCGATCTATGGCATCGCCGTCGTGGTGGCGCCGGTGATAGGACCGACGCTCGGCGGCTGGATCACCGACACCTACACCTGGCACTGGGTGTTCTTGATCAACGTCCCCATGGGGGTGCTGTCGCTGTTCCTGGTCGGCACGCTGGTCAAGGAGCCGTCGGGCGCGGAGGAGGAGAGGAAGAAGCTGCTGAGCAAGGGGCTGCGGGTCGACTATGTCGGCTTCCTGCTGGTCGCGACCGGGCTCGGCTCGCTCGAATACGTGCTCGACGAAGGCCAGCGCAGCGACTGGTTCGGCTCGAACATGATCGTGTTCTTCGCCTTGCTTTCGGCCGTGTCACTGCTTGCGCTGATCCCCTGGGAGCTGACACGCGAGGATCCCATCGTCGATCTCCGCCTGCTCGGCCGCCGCCAGTTCGCCGCCTGCTTCCTGGTCATGCTTGCTACCGGTGCGGTGCTGATCTCCACAACGCAGCTTTTGCCGCAACTGCTCCAGACCGAATTGAATTACACTGCGCTGCTCGCCGGTCTCGCATTGTCACCCGGAGGCATTGCGACGCTGGTGCTGATGCCCGTGGTCGGCCGCCTCACCGGCATCGTGCAGCCGAAATATCTCATCATGCTCGGCGCTGCCATCGTCGCGTTCTCGATGTGGCATCTCACGGGGCTCACCGGCGACATCACCTACGGCTACGCCGCGATGTCGCGCATCTTCCTCGCCCTCGGTCTGCCCTTCCTGTTCCTGCCGGTCACGACAGCGTCCTACGACGGCGTGCCGCCTGAAAAGACCAACCAAGCCTCCGCGCTGATCAACGTCGCTCGCAACATCGGCGGCTCCATGGGCGTCGCGTTGGCACAGACGGTCCTGGCGCAGCGCCAGCAATTCCACCAGAGCCGGCTGATCGAGCACGCCGCGCCATCCGATCTCGGCTACCAGCAGACCATCGAGACGATGACCCGCTTCTTCCAGGCTCAGGGCTCGAGCGCGAGCGATGCGGCCTCGCAGGCCGTCGCCTGGGTCGGCCGCATCTTGCAGCAGCAGGTCGATTTGCTCGCCTATATCGACGTGTTCTGGACCCTCGCGGTTGTTGCCGTGCTGATGATCCCCACTGCCGCCGTGCTGCGGCCAATCAATCTGAACGCGCCGGCAAAGGGACATTGAGCCAACGACCGTTGGGACAGAAAGGGTGACCGCGGCGCAAAAGTCCGGCTAGACTGGTCCGAACACCAAGCAAAGTCCGGGAGGTAACTTAAGTGAAGACCGCGATCACCGAACTGTTCGGCATCGAGCACCCCATCATCCAGGGCGGCATGCATTTCGTCGGCTTTGCACAGCTGGCGGCCGCCGTCTCCAATGCCGGCGGGCTCGGCATCATCACCGGTCTCACGCAGAAGACGCCGGAGCTGCTGGCAAAAGAGATCGCGCGCTGCCGCGACATGACCGACAAGCCGTTCGGTGTGAACCTCACCTTCCTGCCGGCCTTCGCCGCGCCGCCTTATCCTGAATATATCGCCGCGATCGTCGAGGGCGGGGTCAAATCCGTGGAGACCGCGGGCCGCAGCCCGGAAGCCTACATGCCGGCGCTGAAGGCGGCCGGCATCAAGGTCATCCACAAATGCACTTCGGTGCGCCACTCCCTGAAGGCGGAGCGCATCGGCTGCGACGCCGTCAGCGTTGACGGTTTTGAGTGCGGCGGCCATCCCGGCGAGGACGACATTCCCAACATGATCCTGCTGCCGCGCGGCGGAGGAATTGAAGATCCCGTTCGTCGCTTCCGGCGGCATGGCCGACGGACGCAGCCTCGTCGCGGCGCTGTCGCTGGGTGCGGCCGGCATGAACATGGGCACGCGCTTCATCGCCACCAAGGAAGCGCCGGTGCATCAGAACGTGAAGAACGCGCTGGTCGCGGCGACCGAACTCGACACCCGCCTGATCATGCGGAGCCTGCGCAACACCGAGCGCGTGCTGAAGAACGCCAATGTCGACCGCCTGCTCGAGATCGAACGCGAGAAGGGCGACAAGCTCAAGATCGACGACATCCACGATCAGGTCGCGGGCGTCTATCCCAGGATCATGCTGGACGGGAAGATGGATGCAGGCGCCTGGAGCTGCGGCATGGTCGCAGGGCTCATCCACGACATCCCCACCTGCAAGGAACTCGTCGACAGGATCATGGCTGAGGCGGAAACCATCATTCGCAACCGTCTGATGGGGTTCCTTGAAGGGACCGGTGCACCGCAAAGGGTCGCCTGACACCGCCAACTTCTTAACCACGGCGGCAGTTGACCGCTGGAATTGTGCGCGACGCCTCCTAAATAAATAGAGGTAAATTACCTCTTAACAATCAATTTCAGGAGGCGTCTGTGGTCCTGAAGAGCGTTCATTTTGCAGTTGCCGTTGCCCTCGTGCTCGCATGGGGCGGCATCGCGCGCGCTGACGAGTACAAGCCGAGTGAGTATCTAGGACTCGATCTTTCGAAGGCTGTGTTGTCGCCGAAGCGGCTCGGGCCCGAAACCCAATTCGCGCCGCTCGCGCTGGAGGCGCGCGGCGGCAACGAGGCGCAGGCGCGCTCCGGGCCGTTCGACGTGCCGAAGAAAGTCGCGGCCGAACGCGTGCATGTGTCGGAGCCGAAGGTCGCGCACGCCAAGGTAGCGCGATCCAAGGTTGCACGCGCCAAGTCTGCGCAGCCACGCGGCGCGGCGCGCACCAAGCTCGCGCATCGCCACGGCAATCCGCTCGACGCGCAGGCGAGGGATACCCGCATCCAGACCTGGCCCTGCCGCTCCGGCGGCATCTGCAACTGGCAGCGCTAAGGTCAGTTCCGAGCCGTCATCCGTACGTCGCAAAACCGTAGGCCCGGCGTCAAGAAACCGTAAGCCGGGAGTCAAACGACGCAGGCACCTTCCGTCGCGATTCGACGAAGGTTTCCTGAATGGCATCGCTCCGCGCCTGGACCCGGCGGCAATTCCTGGTCCGCTCCACGTCCAGCCTGGCCGTCGCGACGCTCGCAAAGCCACATCTCAGCCGCGCCGCCGCCCGTCCGCAGATCGCAGGCGGCATCCAGTCCGGCGACGTCTCGGATGGCTCCGCCGTGATCTGGGCGCGCGCCGACCGGCCGGCGCGGATGCAGGTGGAGTGCTCGACAAAGCTGCTGCTGAACGATCTGCCCCTCGGGCAGGACATCTTCTATCGTGTGCGCTTCGACGACGTCGCGACCGGCATCGCCGGCGAAAGCCGCATCGGTCATTTCCACACCGCGCCGGCTGCCGGCCGGTCGATCTCGTTCCTGTGGTCCGGCGATACCGCGGGGCAGGGCTGGGGCATCGACACATCGCGCGGCGGCTATCGCAGCTATCGCACCATGCTCGACAATCGCCCGGACTTCTTCATCCATTCCGGCGATCACATTTACGCGGACTGCACGATTCCCTCGGAGCAGAAGCTGCCAAACGGCGAGACCTGGCGGAATGCCGTGACCGAGGAGAAATCCGAGATCGCGCACACGCTGGCGCAGTTCCGCGGCAATTACAAATACAACCATCTCGACGAAAATTTTCGCGCCTTCCACGCCGAGGTGCCGATGTTGACGGCACCCCACGGCTGGTCGCGCGCGCACGCCGGGCCTTTATCGCGGCTGGAACCGGCGTCATGACCGTGACGCTGAAGGACGTCGACAACCGGGACCTCTGGTCGGTCGACATCGTGCCGCAGCCGCAGGCGCGCCCGGCCGTGATGGCGCAGCATTCGTAGGTCGCTAACCCGATCTTGATTGGCGCTCCTGCGGCTCCCACGCTATGCTGTACCTTCCCGCCACCTCTTTTCCATCACCGAAGAGTTTGCTCACGCGGCATCGCCGCGCGCATCCGGTGGGCTGAAATACCTTAGGAGCCTTTTCATGGACAATCTGAAGACACAGGGCATCAGCATGCCCAAGCTCGGCCTCGGCACCTTCCGCATGCAGGGCGATGCCTGCCGCGCGGCGGTCGAGAGCGCGCTGTCGATCGGCTATCGCCATATCGACACCGCCGAGATGTACGGCAACGAAGAGCCGATCGGCGCGGCGCTCGCAGCGGCCGGCGTGCAGCGTGGCGAGCTGCATATCACGACCAAGGTCTGGCACGAGAACCTCGCACCCGAAGCGATCCGCCGCGCCTTCGACGCCAGCCTGAAAAAACTCCGGCTCGACCATGTCGACCTTTATCTCGTGCACTGGCCGTCCAAGGCCGCGAACTGGGGTGCTGTGTTCGAGATTTTGATGAAGCTGAAGGAGGAGGGGCGCACCCGGGCGATTGGCGTCGCCAACTTCACCACCGCGCTGCTCAAGATCGCCGTCGAGGACATCAGAGCGCCGATCGCCTGCAATCAGATCGAATATCACGCCATGCTCGATCAATCGAAGGTGCTGGCCTATCTCAACGCCAAGTCGATCCCGCTGGTCGCCTATTGTCCGCTGGCGCAGGGGCGTGTCGCATCCGATCCGGTGCTGGCCGAGATCGGCGCCAAGCACGACGCGACCGCCGCGCAGGTCGCGCTGAAATGGCTGCTCGACCAGGATGGCGTCGCCGCGATTCCGAAGGCCTCACGCCTCGAGAGCCAACAGGCCAATCTCGACGCGCTGAAGATCACGCTCGACGATGCCGACCGCAACAAGATCGCCGCGCTGCCGAAAGACAGCCGCTGCGTCAATCCCGGCTTCGCGCCGGCGTGGGACTAACCTCGCCGAACGTTTCGAACACGCAAAGAAATGGCCCCGTGAGGGGCCATTTCCGTATTGCGTTGCGCATTAGTCCCAGTGGCGATGACCGCCACGCTTGATCACGACGACCTTGTCGCGATGGTGCCAGCCGCGATGCCAGCCGTGATCGCGATGCATGCCGTATTCGGCGCGGGCGCCGTACGGGCCGTGATGATGACCGCGCTTGATCACCACCGTCTCCGCGCTGGCGAGCGTCGGCAATGCCACCGCGAGCGCGCCGATAGCAGCAATCACATAACCAAGTTTCTTCAAGATGTCCTCCTCCAATAGAATGCAAATCTAAACGGCGCATTCGCGTGAACGTTCCGGAGGAATCACCAGAGAATTCTGAACAGCTGTTCAGACAGAAAAGTGTGGAGCAGTTTTCGAGAGATCAAGCTCGAGGGTAATAGTCAATCGCAGCGTTGCTGTGCCGGTGTTGGCGCGCCTGTCGCGACGTATTTGCCGTCCCTGATCGTGTACTCGCCGTGCTCACTGCGATTGTAGATCGCGCGCAAGCTATCTTGCTTTGAGAGTAGCAGACCGAACTCGCGCGTCTTGCAGTGAGGGGAAGTACACCATCACATTGAGCAGGCCCTCGGCACCGACCGTGGCGGACACCACTTCGTTCTCGTCCTTGGCCTCGCCGAAATTGCGCCGGTACATCACCCTTCCGTCCTTCCGGATCTCGTAAGTCAGCGCCGCGCCCTTTTCGCGGTCAGGGCGAGCCGCGCAATCGACCGCCCAGGAGCCGAGCAGGCCCCATTGCTCGACCGTCGCCGCAAGCGTCTCGGCGCCGGCCGCTGGCGTGAATGCAAGCCACAGCAGCGCCGCCGTGATCCAGCGGCTCGGACAACGCGTCATGTCCTGAAAAGCCCCACTTCTAATAATGCCAAAGTTTAGCATCCTGCTCGCATCGGTCCACGGCAGCCGCCATTCGCGCGCGAATTTGATCCGCGTCGATGAGGCCGGCTGCTTCCGAGGTAGGATGGCGCGGCCTCCGCGATCCACGGCAGCCAGCCCCAGGTGGCTTAGGGCCGCTTCTCCACATTGGCGCTGCGGGCCGGCACGCCGAACTCCTTGCGGCACACTTCGGCCAGCACGGCGACGCCTTCGCGGATCTGCTGATGCGAAGGGCTCGCGAAGCACAGCCGCAGCCGCGAGCTGGAATGGCTTTTGTCGGTCGACCATTCCGGCCCTGGATTGATCGATACGCCGGCCGCGAGTGCGGCCTGATACAGTTTTAGCGTATCGACCTGATGGGGCAGCTTCACCCACAGGAAGATGCCGCCCTTCGGCTCCTCGAATTCGGCTGTCGTCCCGAATTGCTCGTTGAGGGCTTCCATCAGCGTATCGAGCTTGGTGCGCAGCGCCTTTGTCAGCGCCGGGACGTGGGTCGAAAAATGCGGCTTGCAGTAGGCGGCGAGCACCATCTGCTCCAGTGCGCCGGAGCCGGCGTCCGTCTTCAGCGCCAGCATCCGCGACATCACATCCCATGGCGCAACGATGAAGCCAACGCGCAGCGCAGGCGCGATCGACTTCGAGAACGAGCCGATATGGATCACGCCGCCGTTCGGGCTCATCGCATAGATCGCCGGCGGCCGCTGTCCTGACCAGACCAGATCGGCGTAGCAATCGTCCTCGAATACAGGCACACCGTATTCTGCCGATAGCCGCAACAACTCCGCGCGGCGGCCTTCCGGCATGATGCTGCCGGTCGGGTTCTGTACCGTCGGAATGGTGTAGATGTATTTTGGCCGGATGCCGCGGCTCTTGAGGTCTGCCAGCGTCGTGGCCAGCACGTCCATGCGCATGCCGTCCTTGTCGAGGGGGATGCCTGTTACTTTGACCCCGAGCCGTGCCAGGCGGGTCAGCGAGCCCTGATAGCTGTCCTGCTCAAAGATCACGGTGTCGCCGCGCGTCAGCAGGGTCGCGTTGACGAGGTCGAGCGCCTGCAGCGAGCCGGAGACGATCATGAGATCGTCGACCGTGCAGCTGATGCCGGCATCGCGCTTGAGTTTTGCGACGAGAAATTCGCGCAGGGGCAAATAACCCTGCGGGCCATGCGCCAGGCCATAAGTGGAAAGGGATCGGCCCTCGCTCCGAAGTACAGTGTTGGCAGCCTCGACCAAATCGTCGAGCGGCACTTGCTCGGAATCGTTATTGCCTCCGACGAAGCTGTATTTGGCAAGGCCCTTCCAGCGCGCGGAAGGGGCCGGCAGCCCTGCGGGAAACAGGGGCGCGAAATCGAAGCTGGACGTCATGGGGCGTTCCTCGTTCTATTCTTGTCAGGCTGCCGGCTTTGCGCCGGTCAGTCGTGTTTCTTGCTTACTTCTTGCCGACGGTCCGGGTTGGCCGGCCCTGGCTAATGAAGGCGTAATGCGCATTGGCGACGCCGCCAACCATCAAGGCCTCCACAACAGGCTCGGCGATCTCGCTTGTTGCGGCCCAGTCGACGAGGAAATTGGCTCCGGTCCCGCCGCGCACGTCGTCGGTCGGAACGAAGATCGAGACGGTGGCGAGCGGTTTTAGCGCGACCGGCGCCTTCAGATAACTCTCGACCTGCTTGCCTGCGGTGTCGAAATAGGCAATGCGCTTGATCACCAGCGCCTGGGTCTCCGAGGCGTTGTGGATGCTCAGCGTTACCGAAAAATCAACGCGCAGCTTGCCCTGGCTCATTGCCACGCTGGAATAGGCCGGCACGTAGAAGCCGCCGGAGACGGCGGGTTCCTCCTTCGGCGTGGCGGTGAGCGAATCGGCAGAACTCTGCTCGATATTGACTTTGGGCTGGGCAAGCGCGGGCAGGGCGAACGCGAGCGGACATAACAGCATTGCAACGGCGAGCCTCATCCGCATGTGACGAATTGCTCGCTTGCCGCGCCGCACTCGATCATTAGGGTGCGGCAGAACGGACCAATCTGGCATGCACGAGCTCATTCGCGACATTACTCTCTGTATCCTGTTTGCCTGGATGCTGGGCCTGCTTGCCCACTTCTCCAGGCAGCCGCTGATCCTGGCCTACCTTATCGCCGGCTTCTGCATAGGTCCATTCGGCGCCGGCTGGGTCAAGTCGCAGGAATCGATCAGCGTCATCTCCGAGCTCGGCCTGATCTTCATGCTGTTCATGATCGGCCTGGAGATCGACCTGAAGAAGATCGTGCGGGCGGGAAAGGTGATCCTGTTCGCGGCGGGCGGCCAGCTCATCGGCGGCTGCCTGCTCGGGGTGCTGTTCTTCGCCGGCATCGGCCTGTCGCTCGGCGGGGGGCAGTTCGATGCGGTTTATCTCTGCGTCGCCTGCGCGCTGTCGAGCACCGTCATCATCGTCAAGGTGCTCTACGAGAAGCGCGAGCTCGACACGCTGCCCGGCCGCATCACGCTCGGCGTGCTGGTGCTCCAGGACATCTTCGCCATCCTGTTCCTGGCGGTGCAGCCGAGCCTTGCCAATCTGGAAGTCAGCGTCATCCTGCTCTCGATCGGCCGCGTCGCTGTGCTGGTCGCCGCCGCGCTGCTGGTCAGCCGCTACGTGCTGCCGCGCCTGTTTCACCAGATCGCCCGCCGCCCCGAGTTGATCCTGCTCGGCGCGCTCGCCTGGTGCTTCCTGGTCGCCGAGACCGCCGAGCGGCTGTCGCTGTCGCGCGAGATGGGCGCCCTGATCGCCGGCGTCTCGCTCTCGACCTTTCCTTATGCGCTCGACGTCACGGCCAAGGTCACCACGCTGCGGGACTTCTTCATCACGCTGTTCTTCGTCGCTCTCGGCATGACCATTCCCGTGCCCGGCCTCTCCGTGATCGGCCTTGCCTTGCTGATCGCGGTGTTCACGGTGGCGAGCCGCCTCGTCACCACTTTCGCCCCGCTGTATCTGATGAAGCAGGGCTTGCGCGCCAGCCTGTTGCCGGCCCTGAACCTCGCGCAAATCTCCGAGTTCTCGCTGGTGGTGATCCAGACCGGCGTCGCCGACCACCACATCGCAGCCGAGACGGCGAATGCGGCCTCTTTCGCCTTCGTGGTGCTGGCCGTGGTCTCGACCTTCGCGATGACCCGCAGCGACGAGATCACGCGCTGGGCGATCGGGCCCCTGAAGCGGATCGGCCTGCGCGACCTCGACCATGGCAACGGCCACGGCGAGGAGGGCCACGAGGGCGGTCATGGCGAAGCCCGCCGCATCGTCATCCTCGGCTTTTTCCGTGCGGCGAGCGCGCTGCTGGCCGAGATCGAGCGGCAGACGCCGGTGCTGCTGGAGCAGATCACCGTGGTCGACTTCAACCCCAATGTGTACCAGACCCTGCTTTCGCGCGGCCTGCACGTGATCTATGGCGACATCAGCAGCGCCGATACGCTGCTCCATGCCGGGATCGGCAAGTCCGAGATGATCATCCTCAGTGTGCCGGATTCGCTGCTCAAGGGCGCTACCAACGAGAAGCTGGTCCGCCACGTCCGTGCGCTCAACCCGACCGCCCTGATCGTGGCGAGCGCCGATCTGCTGGCCGATGTCGGCGAGCTCTACGAGGCCGGCGCCAGCTACGTCACCGTGACCCGGCTCAGCGATGCCCACGAGCTGTTCACCGTGATCGAGGCCGCCCAGGCCGGGCTTCTGGCCGACAAACGTGCCGAGCTCGATCAGCGCCTCGGCGAGCGGCGCGAAGTGCTGCCCTGACAGTGCCTGGCGGCCTTCTTCCTGGACCATTTCTTGCTAAATTCCCGGTATCTTCGGTGCAAGCCTGAAACCCTTTGGCCGGCCCGCCACCCGGAATATGCGGTTGCGTCCAGGACACTAGCGCCCCGGCCCAAGTCCGGCTAAGCCTCCGGGCCATAACCGATAGAGATTGGGAAATGCCCGATAACGTTCAGGAAGTCTTGCAGGCCTTTGCCCGCGGTGAGCTCGTGGTCGTCACCGACGACGATGACCGCGAGGGCGAGGGCGATCTGATCGTCGCCGCCTCGCTCTGCACCTCCGAGAAGATGGCGTTCATCATCCGCCACACGTCCGGCATCGTTTGCGCGCCGATCACCACCGAAGATGCGCGCCGCCTGCGGCTCGATCCGATGGTGGCCCACAACGATTCCGCGCACACCACCGCATTCACGGTCTCGATCGACTACAAGCCCGACGGGGGCACCGGCATCTCGGCCGAAGAGCGCGCCTCGTGCTGCCGCGCGCTGTCCAATCCCAACGCCGGCGCCAACGACTTCGCCCGTCCCGGCCACATCTTCCCGCTGATTGCCAAGGACGGCGGCGTGCTCCTGCGCTCCGGCCATACCGAGGCCGCAGTCGATCTGTGCAAGCTCTCCGGCCTGCCGCCGGTCGGCGTCATCAGCGAGTTGATGAACGACGACGGCAGCGTGATGAAGGGCGAGCAGGTCGCCCGCTTTGCCGCCGAGCACAAGCTCAAGCACGTCACCATCGCCGACATGATCGCCTACCGCCAGGTGCGCGAGAAGCTGATCGAGCGGGTCTCGACCTTCGTCACCGAGAGCCCGATCGGGCCGCTTCAGGGCTATGCCTACCGCTCGCCGTTCGATTCCATCGCCCACGTCGCCTTCGTCTACAACGGCGTCGGCGACGGCAAGAACGTCCTGACGCGCTTCCACAAGCCGAACATCGTCAAGGACATCTTCACCGGACACAAACGCATGGCGGTGGTGCTCGAGCACTTCAAGAAATCCGGCCGTGGCGTGCTAGTCTATCTGCGCGACGGCGCGGCCGGTGTCCCCGTGGCGCCGCTGCCCGATGAGAGCGCGACCGAGGCTGACCGCAACCGCCAGTGGCGCGAAGTCGGCGTCGGCGCGCAGATCCTGCGCGATCTCGGCGTCACCTCGATCCGGCATCTCACCTCTTCGGTGCACGACTACAAGGGCCTGTCGGGCTTCGGTATCGAGATCGTCGCCAACGAGCAGCTCGAAAGCTAGCGCTGTCATTCCGGGCGCGCGACGCGCGTCCCCGGGATCCACGCAGACCCATACATCTGCAACGCAATTGCACTTGTTGCCGCGGCGCTTTACTTTGTCGGGCAAATTTTGACGGAACCAGACGAAAGGACGTTTCATGACCGCGCGCCCTCAGGCCAAGGACAAGCCGATCTCGGCTTCTTTCCAGTGGGACGATCCGTTCCTGCTCGACGAGCAGCTTACCGAAGACGAGCGCATGGTGCGCGACACCGCGCGCGCCTACGCCCAGGACAAGCTGCTGCCGCGTGTCACCAAAGCCTATCTCGAAGAGACGACCGACCGCGAGATCTTCAACGAGATGGGCGAGCTCGGTCTGATCGGCATCACGCTGCCGGAGGAATATGGCTGCGCCAATGCAGGCTATGTCGCCTACGGCCTCGTCGCCCGCGAGATCGAGCGGGTCGATTCCGGCTACCGCTCGATGAACTCGGTGCAGTCCTCGCTGGTGATGTACCCGATCTACGCCTATGGCGACGAGAACCAGCGCAAGAAATACCTGCCGAAGCTCGCCAGCGGCGAGTGGGTCGGCTGCTTCGGCCTGACCGAGCCCGACGCCGGCTCCGATCCGGCCGGCATGAAGACCCGGGCGGAGAAGGTCTCGGACGGCTATCGCCTCACCGGCAGCAAGATGTGGATCTCGAACGCGCCGATCGCCGACGTGTTCGTGGTCTGGGCCAAGTCGGCCGCGCACGACAACCAGATCCGCGGCTTCGTGCTGGAGAAGGGCATGAAAGGCCTCTCCGCACCGAAAATCGGCGGCAAGCTGTCGCTTCGCGCCTCCATCACCGGCGAGGTCGTGATGGATGGCGTCGTGGTGCCGGAAGACGCGCTGCTGCCCAACGTCTCCGGCCTGAAGGGCCCGTTCGGCTGCCTCAACCGCGCCCGCTACGGCATTTCCTGGGGCGCGCTCGGCGCGGCCGAGGATTGCATGCACCGCGCCCGCCAGTACACGCTCGACCGCAAGCAGTTCGGCAAGCCGCTCGCCGCGACCCAGCTCGTGCAGAAGAAGCTCGCCGACATGGAGACCGAGATCGCGCTGGGCCTCCAGGGCTCGCTTCGCGTCGGCCGTCTGATGGACGAGGGCAAGTTCGCCCCCGAGATGATCTCGATCATGAAGCGCAACAATTGCGGCAAGGCGCTCGACATCGCCCGCGTCGCGCGCGACATGCACGGCGGCAACGGCATCTCAGCCGAGTACCACGTGATGCGTCATGTCCATAACCTCGAGACGGTCAACACCTACGAGGGCACCCACGACGTCCACGCCCTGATCCTGGGCCGCGCGATCACGGGCATTCAGGCGTTTTTCTGAGCAGAGGTCTCGGCGTGGAATTGCGTCATGGCCGGGCAGAAGCGCGAAGTGCGTCTTCGCGCTAGACCTCCCGGCCATCCCGTTCTAGCCGCACGAAGAACGTGGATGCCCGGCACAAGCCCGGGCAAGACGAAGTCAGCAAGGTATGAGCCATGTCCGACAACGACGACGTCCCGTTCAACCGCAACTTTCCGCTGAAGCCCGGCGTCGTCGAGGAAGTCCGCCCCGGTGTGCGGCGCGTGCTCTGTAACAATCCGAGCCCGTTCACTTTCACCGGCACGGTCAGTTACATCGTCGGCCAAGGCAACGTCGCGATCATCGATCCCGGTCCGGACCACGAGGCGCACGCGGCGGCGCTGCTCGATGCTGTCAGCGGCGAGACGGTGAGCCATATCTTCGTCACCCACACCCACCGCGACCATTCGCCGAACACCGCGCGGATCAAGCAGGCGACCGGCGCGCCGGTCTATGCCGAAGGCCCGCACCGCGCCTCGCGCCCGCGTTTCGAGAGCGAGAAGCACAATCCGGAATCCGGCGCGGACCGCGACTTCGCGCCCGATATCAGGATCGCCCATGGCGACGTCGTCGAAGGCGACGGCTGGCGGCTCGAGGCGGTGGCGACGCCCGGCCACACCGCTAATCATCTCGCGTTCGCCTGGCCCGAGCGAAAATTCAACTTCGTCGGCGATCATGTGATGGGCTGGTCGACCTCGATCGTGGCGCCGCCCGACGGCTCGATGATCGACTACATGGAGTCACTCGACCGCCTGGCCGCACGCGAGGAGGATCTGTATTTCTCCGGCCACGGTCCCGAGATCCCGGACGGCCCGCGTTTCGTGCGCTTCCTGATCCGTCACCGCAAGGCGCGCGAGTCCTCGATCCTGCATCGGCTCACCAAGGGTGAGACCGACATCCCGACCATGGTCCGCGCGATCTATATCGGCATCGATCCCAGGCTGACGACAGCTGCCGGCTATTCCGTGCTGGCGCATCTGGAAGATCTGGTCGCCCGCGGCGTGGTGGCGACGGACGGTGATCCCGTGATTGGCGGGACGTATCGGATGGCGAACGCTTAGCGTTCCGTCACTTCTTCACCGTCTTCGCCGGCGCCTTCGGCGGCATCACCGGGGTCTTCTTCACCGGCTTGAGTGCGTCGGCATCGGCGGCGGTGTTGAGGTCGTCGATGAATTTTTTCACGCGCGCGGCGTTGCTGCCGAGATCGCTCTCGAAATAGCGCGAGGCGGACCGGATATCGACGCGGGAATCGTCGCCGTCGGGTACGACGCGGATCGCGATGTCCTCGCGGAATCCCATGATCGGCGAGCGTGCCACAGCCTCGATGCGGCCGATGCGGCGCGGCGGCTGCGGCGCGCGCTCGTCGATGACCAGCCATTTGCGCTTGTTGACGAGCTGAAGCGCGATCGCATAGGCGCGGTCGACCGAAATCTCAAGCTCGATCGGCTCGATATCAGGATAGAACTGACGCTGCTGCTCGGCCGAATAGAGGCCGGCATAAACAGCGGTATTGGCGCCATCGCCGGTGCGCAGGCGGGCCAGTGCGTCGAAGCGCGGCGGATCGATCGGGTCGGTGGTGATGTCGTGGATCGCCGGCAGCTTGCGGTATTGCAGGCCGAGATAAGCGGGATAGGCGAGGATCGCGCCGGCGATCAGGAAGGCAAGCAGGATGCGCGCCATGCCGCGCGAGCCGTTCTGCCAGATCGCGGCAAAGCCGGCGAGCCCGAACAGGATCGAGAGCGCGGCGATCCCGAGCCCGCCGAAGAAAGTCGCGAGTGCCGGCTTCATCTCCAGGAAGCCGAACCGGAGGATGATGATCGAGACCACCACCGCCACCACTGCGAACACGGCCAAATTGCGCGCCCAGCTCGCGAGGCTGGACACGGGCTCCGACTGATAGGGAGCGGAAAACCTGCGGGCCATCGGGTGAGCTCTGCCGGGAGTCTTGGGGCGGTATCGGCCGATTTGGCGCGACTATGAGCCGTTGAGATCACGGCCCGGAGGCAAATTCAAGGGTTCCCGGGATGTTACGGCCTGTCATTCCGGATTCGATGCCGTTGGCATCGCCCCGGAATGACAGTGTTTGGTTCGGCCGCCTACGCCGCCGCGTTCGGGAAGCGATAGTCCTTGAACTGGTCACGCAGCGCGGTCTTCAGGATCTTGCCCGTCGCCGTGTGCGGGATGCCGTCGACGAAAGCGACGTCGTCGGGCATCCACCATTTGGCGATCTTGCCGTCCATGAACTTCAGGATGTCCTCGCGGCTGGCCTGCTGGCCCTGCTTGAGCTGCACGATCAGCAGCGGACGCTCGTCCCATTTGGGATGGAACACGCCGATCACGGCGGCTTCCGCCACCGCGGGATGGCCGATTGCGAGGTTTTCCAGGTCGATCGAGGAGATCCACTCGCCGCCGGATTTGATCACGTCCTTGGAGCGGTCGGTGATCCGCATGTAGCCGGCCTCGTCGATGGTCGCGACGTCGCCTGTGTCGAAGAAGCCGTCCTCGTCGAGGATGTTGGCGTCGATGCGGAAATAGGCTTTGGCGACGGCGGGGCCGGAGACTTTCAAACGGCCGAAGGTCGTGCCGTCCCATGGCAGTTCCTTGCCGGCATCGTCGGTGATCTTCATCTCGACGGCGAACGGCGCGTAGCCTTGCATCTGGAGCACGTCGAGCCGCGCATCGCCCGTCGCATTCTGGAACGGCGGCTTCAGCGCCGCGACGCTGCCGATCGGGCTCATCTCGGTCATGCCCCAGGCGTGGCGGACGTTCGAGCCCATGTCGAGGAAGGCCTTGATCATCGAGCGCGGCATCGCCGAGCCGCCGCAGATCACCATCTTCAGATCCGGCAGCTTGAGATTGTTGGCGGCCATGTGCTGGAGCAGCATCAGCCACACCGTGGGCACGCCGGCGGTATGCGTCACTCTCTCGGTCGAGAGCAGCTCGTAGACCGAGGCGCCGTCGAGCTTGGCGCCGGGCATGACCAGCTTGGTGCCCTGCGAGGGCGCGGAGAAGGCGATGCCCCAGCTGTTGGCGTGGAAGAGCGGCACCACGGGGAGCATGGTCTCGGAGGCGCTGGTGCCGAGCGCGTCGACATTGTTCGCCATCAGCGCATGCAGCACGTTGGAGCGATGCGAATACAGCACGCCCTTGGGGTCGCCGGTGGTGCCTGACGTGTAGCACATCGCAGCCGCCGTGTTCTCGTCAAAGTCCTTCCATTTAAATTCGCCGTCGGCCTCCGCAATCCAGTCCTCGTAGGCGACCACATTCTTCAGCGTCGTCTGTGGCATGTGCGCCTTGTCGGTGAGCACGACGTAGCGTTCCACGCTTGTCAGCTTGTCGGCGATCTTCTCCAGGACCGGAACGAAAGTGATGTCGGTCATCACGATGCGGTCCTGCGCATGGTTGATGATCCAGGCGATCTGCTCGGGGAAAAGCCGGGGATTGACGGTATGGCAGATGGCGCCGATCCCCATGATGCCGTACCAGACCTCGATATGGCGCCAGGTGTTCCAGGCGATCGTTGCGACACGGTCGCCGAGCTTGATGCCGCCGCGCTCCAGCATCTGCGAGACCTTGAGCGCGCGCTTGTGGATCTCGGCATAATTGGTGCGATGGATCGGTCCTTCGACCGAGCGCGTGACGACCTCCTGCTTGCCATGAATCCTGGCGGCGTGTTCGATGATCCGGTGGCAGAGCAGGGGCCAGTCTTGCATCAAACCAAGCATTCCGTCGTTCCTCCGAGAAGCCGCTGGGCGGATTGTCGCTCTCAGCGTTGGGCCAAAGAATTGTCATGAGTTTTAGCCTGCCGGCCCTTCGCCGCAAATGGTCTTGTCGCGGCTATATGTCCGCCGGCGCGGCAATGGTTACCGTCGCGCTCGTGCTTGCGGATCGGGCAGAGGCGCGAAAATATGCCTCCCCGCTGGATATCTTCGGCATTGCTGCACCACGGCCGCGCGCGACGGTTCATTCTGCCAAGGTCCCTGGCAGGATCCCGCTCCCGAGACCCCGCCCTGAGGAGGCCCCCAAAGCATCGGACGCGGTCCCTCCAGAGACTGACGGCAAGCCTTCGCCCGACAAGCCTTCCGCGGACGAACCTGGCGCCAGCAAGCCCGCCGAGGCCGCGCCGCCGCCCGAGAAGCAGGCCTCTTCCTGCCGCCTCGCGCTGACCGAGGAGATCGCTATCGCGCCGTCCATTCCGGATATCCGCGGTCCGGGCGCTTGCGGCGGTGAGGATCTGGTTCGGCTCGAAGCCATCGTGCTACCGGACAAGCGCAAGGTAGCGGTCAAGCCGGCGGCGATCCTCCGCTGCACCATGGCGTCAGCGATGGCCGATTGGGTGCGCAAGGACATGGTGCCGCTGGCCGCGAGCCTTGGCTCGACCATCAGCGATCTCGACAATTTCGACAGTTTCGAGTGCCGCGGCCGCAATCGCGTTGTCGGCGCCACGCTGTCCGAGCACGGCAAGGCCAACGCGCTCGATGTCCGCGCCATCAAGCTGGTCAACGGGCAGTCGATCGGCCTGACCGACCGCACCATGCCGCGCGAGGTCCGCGAGCGCGTGCTGCATTCGGTCTGTTCGCGCTTTTCCACCGTACTTGGGCCGGGCTCGGACTGGTACCACGAGGACCATATCCATCTCGATCTGGCGCAGCGGCGCAATGATTACCGGATCTGCCAGTGGAATGTCTGGGATCCCCTGCCGCAGGTTGCCCCGCTCCTGCCGGCGGAACGGCCCGAGGAGGCGCCGCCGCGCGAGGTCGCGGCCAAGCCCGAGCCAAAGCAGGGAGCTGATAACGAGGCGGCGCAGAAATCCCCTTCGGACAAGCCGGCGGTCGACGGCAGCAAAGCCCAGCCGCACAAGCCGGCAACAAAAAAGCGCCGGTGAAACCGGCGCTTTTGAAGCTCGGAAAGATCAGGACGGGATCAGTAGCTGCCCGCCTGGCCAGTTCCGCCGGCGCCGAGCGCCAGCCGCGAATTATAGGGCGAGTCGCCATGCTTGGGTTCCAGCACGACCACAATCGTACCGACCTTGACGCGGGTATAGAGGTCGATCGCGTCCTCGTTGGTCATGCGGATACAGCCCGACGAAATCGAGGCGCCGATATATTCCGGCTGGTTGGTACCGTGGATGCGGAACAGCGTGTCCTTGCCGCCCGAATAGAGATACATCGCGCGCGAGCCCATCGGATTGTCCGGACCGGGCGCAACGAAGGTCGGTACGCCCAGACGTGAAATCTCGCCCGGGGTCGGATGCCATGCCGGCCACTCGGTCATGCTGCCGACCTTGGCGATGCCCGACCAGGCCATGGCCTCTTCGCCGACCGTGATGCCGTAGCGGATCGCCTTTCCGCCATCCATCACCCAGTAAAGGTAGTGGTTGTCGGAATCGACCACGATCGAACCCGGTGATTCCTTGCGGTGATAGTCGACGATGGCGCGGCGGAATGGCTCTGCGACCGGGGTGTTCTCGTACCGAACCTTGGCAAGCAGTTCCTTGTCCTTCGGCTTGAAGGCCTTGGTGTCGGTCGCCTCAAAATGTGTGGCCTGCATGCAGCCCGACAGCATCAGGCCAGCGGCCAAAATACCCAGCATAACTTTCAGCGACGACATGATTTGGTTCCAATCGACAACAACAAACTTGCGTGGAGCTTGGACCAAGCCCAAAGACCACGACTCCGTTGGCCCCATTATCGTTGAAATCTGCCACAATTCCAGCGTTTCGAAGCTTTTCCCGCGCTGCAAGACCTTACCTGTGGCTTTTCTGCCGCAAGTTTTGCGGTCCAGCGACGGTTTCTGGGCAACGCGCGCGCATGTGTGTTTTCGTGCCACAGTTGAGCCACGGCGCCGCCACAAATGCAAACGCTCCGTTAATGTGCTTGTCATCATGAACTTGTCAGAATCGCGCTAAACGCTGTCATTCTGTCGCAGGTTCTCTGGAGTTGTTCATGTTTTCGGTATTTGTTCCCTCCGAATCCTCCCTCAAGAAGGCCATCGTCGAGGATCTGGCGGCAGTACCGGAGCATGCGGTCTGGATCGACCTGGTCAACCCGACCGCGGCCGAGGACAAGGCCGTGGAGAAGCTGTCGGGGATCGCGATCCCCACCCGGGAGGACATGCAGGAGATCGAGATCTCCAGCCGCCTCTATATCGAGAACGGCGCGCGCTACATGACGGCGACGCTGATGTGCCAATCCGATACCGACATGCCCCGGACCACGGCCGTCACCTTCATTCTCGGCGACCATCGCCTGGTGACAGTGCGCTACGACCAGCCGAAGCCCTTTGCGCTGGTGGAAGCCAAGCTTGCCCGGTCCTGCACGCCTGCGATCACCGGCGAGATGGTGCTGATGGAACTGCTGGACGCGGTGATCGACCGCTGCGCCGACATTCTGGAACGCTGCGGCGCCGACATCGACCAGGTCTCCCATGACATCTTCGAGCCGGAGAGCGAGCGTCACGGCCACGCCAAGCAATACTCGCAAATCCTGATCTCGATCGGCCGCAAGGGCGACCTGACCTCCAAGGTCCGCGAGAGCCTGGTGTCGATCGGCCGCGTCGTCACCTTCCTCTCGGCGATCGTCGAAGGCGTGAAATGGTCGAAGGACATGCGCGAGCAGCTCAAGACCATGCAGCGCGACGTCTCCTCGCTGACCGACCACGCCTCCTATCTCTCCAGCAAGATCACCTTCGTGCTCGACGCCATGCTCGGCGTCGTCAATCTCGAGCAGAACAACATCATCAAGCTGTTTTCGGTCATGGCCGTTGTCCTGATGCCACCAACGCTGATCGCCTCGATCTACGGCATGAACTTCAAGTCGATGCCGGAACTCGATTGGGCGCACGGCTATCCGTACGCGCTGGTTCTAATGCTGATCGCGGCGATCGTTCCTTACTGGATCTTCAAGTGGAAGAAGTGGCTGTAGGAGCATGATCCGGAAAAGTGTGCAGCGGTTTTCCGAAAAGATCATGCTCAAGCAAAGATACCTACCGAGACCTTACGCCGGTCACAGAGAGATGGCGTTGGGTGTTGCAGAATAGATCGGGATTGAGGCCGTGCGGTGATGTGTGCGCAGCGCCCCAATTCCTCCGATAAAATTTGAGCGGTGGGCTGAACGTTTGCGCGAAACTTGTCTGCGATAAGCAGCATGTTAGCCGCGAGGAACAGCCATGGTTGAAAAACACATAACGTCGCCCCGCAACGTCATCGATCTGGCGAATTATCGTCAGGTCCTGGCGAGCGGCAAGGCGTCGTCGATGTCGGCACGCATGTGCCGGCACTGTGGTGCTCCGCTGCTCGACGGCGAGAACGACGACGACTGCTCGACTGCAATCACTTCCGCAGCTCCCCGGCTGCGCGAACAGCCGCGTCGGTTTCGCGCCGATTGACAACGGAAGGTAAGGGCGATCCAGGTCTTGCGGCGGCGTTGTCTGGATCGCCTTGCTTCCGTTCCCGTAGCTCTTCCCCACATTTGGCTCGCAGCGTCTGACGGGGACGGTGGCGTCCCCTGCCAGCCCTTCTTATCTCTATTGGCGTTCACGGCGGAGCCGATTAGGCTCGCGCCCGGTGACGTCGGAGACGCCGATGGGTGTTGGAATCGAAAAACCCACCACGGCCGGGCGGATGTCCGGCGAGCGCTTCCGCCTGTTCCAGGAAGGTCGGCCGGACCATGAGCGCTGGGAGCTTGTCGGAGGTGTCCCGATGATGATGACGCCGCCAACGATTGCGCACAACCGCATCGCGGGAAATCTTGAGCGTCTGCTCTATGACGCGCTGGCGAGTCACGATCAGAGTCGCATCGCAATGCAGCGTCCCGGCATCGAACTCGGATCGGGCGAATTCCGCCCCGACCCGGATGTTGCCGTCATCGACGCCGAGTACGAGCCGGACCAGAGGTTCGTCGAGCGAGCCTATCTGTTGGCAGAGATCGTCTCCGCCACTGACGACACGCGGGTGCCCGCCACCGAGAAGAGGTGGATCGACGTCAAACGAACCATCTACCTCGCGCATGCGGCCTGCGAAGCGGTGCTCATCATCGAGCAGGACCGAATGGAGGTCCGTCTCGACGCCAGAACGCCGAGTGGTTGGAACTCGCAAACACTCGGCGGGTCCGAGGAATTAAAGCTGCCTGCATTCGGACTGCAATGCGCCGTCGCTGATCTCTATGAGGGGACGCCGTTGCAGCCACGTCGCCGGAAGCGCCCTGCTTGAAGGGCTGTCAGACTCGCCGCAACTGACCTTCATTCAATGACGACGAGAGGTTACACGTGCTGACCGCCGTTGATGTGGATCTCGGCGCCGTTGACATAGGACGAGGTGTCCGTGCACAGCACGTAGATGATCTTGGCGACCTCGTCGGGCGTGCCGAGGCGGTGCATCGGGATCTGCTGGTCGACGATCTTCTCGGTGCCCGGCGACAGGATCGAGGTGTCGATCTCGCCTGGCGCGATCGCGTTGACGCGAACGCCGACGCGGCCGAAGTCGGAGGCCATCTCGCGCGTCAGGGATGCGAGCGCGGCCTTCGAGGTTGCGTAGGCGGCGCCCGCGAAGGGATGTACGCGCGAGCCGGCGATCGAAGTGACGTTGACCACCGATCCCCTGGCCGCCTTCAATTCCTCGATCAGCCCCCGCGCCATCATGATCGGAGCGAAGAAGTTGACGTTGAACACGTGCGTCCAGGTCTCGAGGTCAGTGTCGACCGAGCCGAGCCTGGAGCCGCCGACACCCTTTGGCGAGATCGCGGCGTTGTTGACCAGCGCATGCAGCATGCCGCCTTCGAGGCGGTCGCGGATGTCGGAGATCGCGCGCGTGGTATCGGTGGGGGTGGCGAGGTCGACCTGGATATGGTCCTCAGGGCCCGCATCCCAGGGACAATCCTCCGGGAACGGATGCCGCGAACAGGTGATGACGCGCCAGCCGGCCGAGGAAAATCGGATTACGGTCGCGTGGCCGATGCCGCGGCTGGCTCCGGTCAGGAGCAGCGTACGGCGTGGCGCGTTGGAAGACTGCGACATGAAGCTCTTTCAGGTTGGAGCATGATCCGGAAAATTGTGCAGCGGTTTTCCGAAAAGATCATGCTCAAACAAAATACTAAGGATACATCCGCGCCTTGGACCATGGTTGGCCGGCCGCGTCACGACGAAATTCGATGCGGTCGTGCAGGCGGAATGGGCGATCGTGCCAGAACTCGATACGCGACGGCGTGATGCGCCAGCCGCTCCAGCCCGGCGGTCGCGGCACCTCGCCGATCATGTGCTTGGCGGCGACCTTGGCGATCGCCTGCTCGAAGGCGAAGCGGCTCTCTAGCTCTTGCGACTGCTTGCTCGCCCAGGCGCCGATCTGCGCCTGCTTCGGACGGGTGGCGAAATAGGCGTCGGCTTCGGCCTCGCTTACCGGCGTCACGTTGCCGCGGATGCGGACCTGCCGGCGCAGCGACTTCCAGTGAAAAAGTAACGCGGCCTTAGGATTTGCGGCGAGTTCGCGGCCCTTCTGGCTGGCGATGTGGCTGTAGAAGACGAAACCCTCGGTATCGAAGCCTTTCATCAGCACCATGCGCACGTCCGGCAGGCCGTCGGCGTCGACGGTCGAGAGCGCCATGGCGTTCGGATCGTTCGGCTCGCTCTTGATCGCCTCGTTCAGCCAAGCCTCGAACAGCGCAAAAGGTTCGTCGGCGGCGGTGAAATCACCGGATGTTAAGGGTGTCTGGTGTTTCATCGGGGTCGTGTCGGTCATGTCTGGAGTCCGAGTTGCGTCCTGCGGCCCAAAACGCGTTGTTGTCCGCTACCGCCCTATATAGGGCATGGGGACGCGTTGGCCTATCGACGATCCGGCCGTCCGGCGTCGTCATGACGATCGTTCTGATCGGGCTTGGCACCGGCGGTTGCAGCTTTTCCCGCAATGACAAGAGTGCCTACGCCAAGGCCGACGACAGCGATCTCACCGGCTCGATCACGATGTCGGCGAAGGAGGCGGCTCCGACCGAGACCGATCTCGCCTTCGCCCGCAATGCCGCCTCAGACATCCTGAGCAAGGGCGACAAGGATTCCAGCCAACACTGGGAGAATCCCGAGACCGGCGCCCGCGGTTCGGTGACGCCGATCGCGCAATCCTATGCCGCCGAGGACGGCCGCAAGTGCCGCGACTTCCTCGCGAGCTATGTCAACGGCACCACCGAAAGCTGGCTCCAGGGCGCCGGCTGCCAAAGCAGCCGTGGCCGTTGGGAGATTCATACGCTAAAGCCGTGGCGGAGTTAGAAATCGGCTCCGCGAGCTAGTTGCAAAAATGCCACTCGCCCCCACATCAAGCCCAGGTGGGGCGGGGAGCCCTTTGAACATATCGATTTCCTGAAGGAGACGTGACGGATGCGCGACCCCTACGAGGTCTTGGGGGTGCCGCGGAGCGCCAACGCTGCCGCGATCAAGAGCGCCTATCGCAAGCTTGCCAAGAAGCACCATCCCGACAACAACCAGAACGATCCGCGGGCCGCCGAGCACTTCGCCGAGATCAACACGGCCAACGAGATCCTCGGCGACGAGGATAAGCGCAAGCAGTTTGATCGTGGCGAGATCGGCGCCGACGGCAAGCCGCGGTTCCAGGGCTTTCCCGGCGGCAGCGGCGGGCCGCGCGGTCGCGCCGGTCCCGGCGGGTTCGAAAGCTACACGTTCCGCAGTGGCGGCGCGGGCCCTGGTCAGGGCGGCGGCGCGTTCGAGGACATCCTCAACAGCATGTTCGGGGGCGGGGTGCGCGGGGCGCGGCCCGGGGCCGGCGGGCCCGGGCAGTTCGAATTCGACACCGGCGGGATCGGGGTCGATCTCGACCTGAACGTCGCCATGACCGTTTCGCTGGAGGAGTCGGTGCAGGGCGGGGAGAAGCGCGTCCGGCTGCCGACGGGCAAGGAACTCAACGTCAAAATTCCGGTCGGCGTGGTCAGCGGCCAGCAGATCCGGCTGAAGGGGCAGGGCGAGACCGCGCAGGGCCACCCGCCGGGCGATCTCCTGATCACGATTACCATTGCACCGCATTCGTTTTTCAAGGTCGAGGGTGCCGACCTCAGGATCGACCTACCGGTCACGCTCTATGAGGCGGTGCTTGGCGGTAAGGTCCGCGTGCCCACACTCGGCAATGCAGTGGAACTGTCGGTCCCGAAAAACACATCCAGCGGCCGGACCTTCCGCCTTAAGGGCAAAGGATTGCCAAAAGCAGGCGGAACCGGGGATCTCTTCGTCACCATCAGGATTATGCTACCGGACGGGAACGACGCCGAGCTTGAAGCATTGATGGAAAAGTGGCGGGACCAACACCCCTACAATCCACGTAGCGGGCTCGGTTAGGGCGAGATCGGCAGCTGAAGGGGTTCTCCTAAAGACTGAGAGCGTCGTCCATGGAGATGATGCTCATCATATGCCGAGGCGTGGTAGCCCCTGTTGGCTCACGTGCTCGACGTGTCGGCTGCCCGGCGGGGCAGCCGATAAAAAGGTGCGGCCTCGAGAGGGGGACCAGCGCGGTACCAAAAACCCCAATCGAGGCCGCCCGCGTCGATCGGCGGATCGAACGCTGCTCATTTTCGCGTGATCATCCGGTGCGATAATGAGACGCGCCGATGTCTTGATTCCAAATTTTCAATGTCGGAATCGAGGCACCGCGTTTGCGTGGTTGTCTAGGTGCCTTTTTTCTCTGCCTGGTCGTAGACCGCCTGCGCCACTTTGGTCAGCCGGTCCCGGTCGCCGCCACCGCTGACGACGTAGCCGACGCCGTGCTCGGCCCAGAACAGCGCCCCGTCCTTTTCCGTTCTGGCGTAGCGCATCTGCGTCGCGCCGTTCTCGGTCTTGGCGGTGTAGATCGTGTACCGCTCGCCCGAGGCGCCCTCGTACATCAGGAACGACGCCGGACCGTTCGGCCCAGGCAGGAGCCGGCCGCCGACGAGCTTCAGCCCGCTCGCCTCCAGGTTCGGTGCAAACACGGTCCAGCCGCAGCGCCGGGTCAGCCAGGCCTGAAGGTGGTCGCGCTCGTTGCCGCCGACCTCGACGGGGTGGCGAACCTCGACGACGTAGAGGCGGTGTGCGTCGAGCGCGTCGGTCGTAAAGTTCTGGAAGGTCGAGGGGGCATTGGCGGCGCCATGCGCGACCCAGCCGGCGGTGCCGCCGGCGACGAAGGCAACAAGCACCGCCGCGGCGGCGCCATAGAGCCACTGGCGGGGCCGGCGCTCCAGCCGCTCGAGCTCCAGCCGCGCCGGCACCTGCTCCTGGGCGACGGAATCGTAGCGGGCGTGCAGCATCTCGGCCACGGCGCGCCAGGACTGCACGCGCTCGGCATCGTCAGGGTGGGCGACTAGCCAGGCCTCGACGTCGGTGCTGCGCTCGGCCGGCAGCTCGCCGTCGACATAGGCGTGCAGTTCGTCTTCTGTGAGAGGAATATTGCGGTCGTTCATATCGGTCGTCTCTGGCTCTGCGGCCCAAAATATCTTACGCGGTTCAACTGCGCTGCTTCCCACTCCACGCAGGGCAAGCGACATGCGCAATGCATCCACCCTGCCATTACTTCACCCGCTTGAGCGCCGGGCGCTCACCCTCCAGCGAGGCTTTAACGTGGGCACGGGCGCGGGCCAGGCGCGACATCACGGTGCCGATCGGCACGCCCTGGATGTCGGCGACCTCGCGATAGCTCATGCCCTCCAGCATCACCAGGAGCAGCACCGAGCGTTGCTCCTCGACGAGCGTCGCCAGTGCCTTCTCGATATCGCGCCCTTCGGCTTCGGTCCCGCTGGCATCCGGGTTGTTCTCCGTCAGCTGCATGAATTGCGGGCGCCTTGCCAGCGAGCGCCGCCGGTTCTTGTTGAGGTTGGTCAGGATCGTGTAGAGCCAGCTCCTGACGTCGCCCCCGAGGAACAGGCGCTCTGAACGCAGCGCCCGCACCAATGTATCCTGCACCAGATCGTCGGCCGCATCCGCCTCGCGCGTGAGCGCGCGGGCGTAGCGGCGCAACGCCGGGATCATTGCTTCCACACTTTGTCGAAACGCACTCATTGCGGTCTTGACGTCCTGGTGTCCGGCGCGAGTGCCACAACGATCATAACACCCGAGCGGAACAGCTATTCCGGCGCTCGAAACAGCGTTAACGCCGCGTATTAGGACTGTACCGCAAAGGAGGGCTGGTGTACCTCCAGACCTCACCGAGAGCTCGACGGGACGTTAGCAAATGGCGCAGAATTCAGGTCTGATGCAGGGACTGATGCAAGGCAAGCGCGGGGTCATCCTCGGTGTTGCCAACAACCGTTCGATCGCCTGGGGCATCGCCAAGGCATGCCACGCGGCCGGCGCCGAGCTCGCCTTCACCTACCAGGGCGATGCGCTGAAGAAGCGCGTCGAGCCGCTCGCCGCCGAGATCGGCGGGCTCGTGCTCGGCCATTGCGACGTCACCGATGCCGCGACCATCGACGCGGCCTTCGCGGTGCTGAAGGAGAAGTGGGGCAAGATCGATTTCCTGGTGCACGCGATCGCCTATGGCGAGCAGCTGGATGGTCGCTACGTCGACACCACGCAGGAAAATTTTTCGAAGTCCATGCTGATCTCCTGCTATTCGTTCACGGCCGTGGCGCAGCGCGCCGAGAAGCTGATGACCGACGGCGGCTCGCTGATCACGCTCAGCTATTACGGCGCCGAGAAGTGGATGCCGCATTACAACGTGATGGGCGTGGCGAAGGCGGCGCTCGAAGCGAGCGTGCGCTATCTCGCGGCCGATCTCGGCGAGAAGAACATCCGCGTCAACGCGATCTCGGCGGGTCCGATCAAGACGCTCGCGGCGTCCGGCATCGGCGATTTCCGCTATATCCTGAAGTGGAACGAGGCCAACGCACCGATGCGGCGCAACGTGACCACTGAAGATGTCGGCGGCAGCGCGCTGTATTTCCTCTCCGACCTGTCGCGAGGCGTCACTGGCGAGGTGCACCACGTCGATTCCGGCTATCACGTGCTCGGCATGAAGCGCCCCGACGCGCCTGACATTTCGTTCGGTAGCAAGGACTAACCTTTACCTGGAATGCCCGTGCCCACGATCTATTACCTTCGCCACGGCGAGACCGAGTGGAATGCGCTCGGGCGGCTTCAGGGTACCAAGGACATTCCGCTGAACGCGCGCGGCCGCGGTCAGGCTGTGCAGGCCGGGGACATTCTCGCCGATCTGTTCAAGCGCGACGGCCGCGACAAGGCTGCATTTCCCTACGTGTCGAGCCCGCTTGGCCGCGCGCGGCAGACCATGGAACTGGCGCGGGGCAAGCTCGAACTGCCGCCTGCGGACTACACGCTCGACGATCGCCTGCGCGAGATCGGCTACGGCGCCTGGGAGGGACTGACGCTGGCTGAGAGCGAGGCCTCCGATCCCGATGTCTACGCCCGGCGTCTCGCCGACAAATGGACGGTGGGCCCCGCGGACGGGGAGACCTACGCCGAAGTACAGGTCCGCGTGCGCGCCTGGTACGACCAGCTTCGGACCGACACCGTCGCGGTTGCCCATGGCGGCACCTGCCGGGCCCTGATGGTTTCACTCGGCCTGGAGACGCCGTCGAGCGCCGCCGAACTCTATATCGAGCAGGGCGCAGTCTATGTGTTCCGCGACGGGCGGCTGGAGAAGTTTAGTTAAGCCGGTTGGCCGTCTCCCGTGGCGGCTGCGGGTTTGACCCCCGGCCCCCCGCGCGTTACCACACGCGGGAACCAAGCTAGCGAGCCGCGATGTCCTTCAACACCTTCGGCCACATGTTCCGCGTCACCACCTTCGGCGAGAGCCACGGGGTAGCGATCGGCTGTGTGGTCGACGGCTGCCCGCCCATGATCCCGCTCGTCGAGGCAGACATCCAGGGCGATCTCGATCGCCGCCGGCCCGGCCAGTCGCGCTTCACGACCCAGCGCCAGGAGCCGGATCAGGTGAAGATCCTCTCCGGCGTGATGGTGCATCCGGAGACCGGCGTACAGGTGACGACGGGCACGCCGATCGGGCTGCTGATCGAGAACACCGACCAGCGCTCGAAGGATTATTCCGAGATCAAGGACAAGTTTCGCCCGGGTCATGCCGACTTCACCTACGAGGCCAAATACGGCCTGCGCGATTACCGCGGTGGCGGCCGTTCTTCGGCGCGCGAGACGGCGACGCGCGTTGCTGCCGGTGCGATCGCACGAAAAGTGCTGCCCGACGTCAGGGTGCGCGGCGCGCTGGTGCAGATCGGTCCGCACAAGATCGACCGCGACAAGTGGGACTGGGACGAGATTGCGAAAAACCCGTTCTTCTGTCCCGACAAGGACAAGGCCGCGTTCTTCGAGACCTATCTCGACGGCATCCGCAAGAGCGGCTCCTCGATCGGCGCGGTGATCGAGGTCGTCGCCGAAGGCGTGCCGGCCGGCCTTGGTGCGCCGATCTATGCGAAGCTCGATTCCGAGTTGGCAGCCGCGATGATGACGATCAACGCGGTGAAGGGCGTCGAGATCGGCGCCGGCTTTGGCGCGGCGGAATTGACCGGCGAAGAGAACGCCGACGAGATGCGTACCGGCAATGACGGCACGCGCTTTCTGTCCAACCACGCCGGCGGCGTGCTGGGCGGCATCTCCACGGGACAGCCGGTGGTGGTGCGCTTTGCGGTGAAGCCAACCTCGTCGATCCTGCAGCCGCGTTTGACGGTCGATCGCAACGGCGCCGACACCGAGATATTCACCAAGGGCCGCCACGACCCCTGCGTTGGCATCCGCGCCGTCCCCGTCGGCGAAGCCATGATGGCCTGCGTCCTGGCCGATCATTTCCTGCGCGACCGCGGGCAGGTGGGACGCTAGCGCTGGGTGGGTCGCTAGTGTCGCGCCACCAGCCCACCGCGCAGCTTGACGATCCCACAACTTCGTCCGCAAATGCGGACATGCAAAACGCCCAACTCCAGCGCATCACCAACTGGTTGATCGACGGCGCCAGGTCATCGGGGACCCCGTCGGAGATGATCGCCGACGTCTGCGAACATCTGGTCGCAGCCGGCTTGCCGCTGTGGCGGTTCGGCATCTTCATTCGTACGCTGCATCCGGAAATCTTCGGCCGCAATTTTATCTGGCGGGAAGGTCAGAAGGTCGAGATCGGGACCGTCGATTTCGATATCCTGGACACGCCCGAATTCGCCAGGAGCCCGCTTCGTATCGTGTTCGAAGAGGGGATCGAGGTCAGGGGCCGCATGGACGACCCCGACAGCAAGCGCTTTCCGTTCCTCGATGACATGCGCGCCGAAGGGGTGACCGACTATATCGCGGTGCCGATGCCGTATCTCGACGGCTCGATCCACGCAACGAGTTGGGTCACGCGGGATCCCGGCGGCTTCAGCGATGACGACATCGCGGCGATCCGCACCCTCATGGCACCGCTTGCGCGCGTTAGCGAGATCATCAGCCTGCGCCGCACCGCCGAGATGCTGCTCGATACCTATGTTGGCAACCGCGCCGGCGCGCGTATCCTCGGCGGCCAGATCCGCCGCGGCCACAACGACACCATGCAGGCTGCGATCTGGCTCTCCGACCTGCGCGGCTTCACCGCGCTGTCGGACCGGCTGCCGGCCGAGACTGTGGTCGAGATCCTCAATCACTATTTCGACTGTCAGGTCACCGCGATCCGGGGCCATGGCGGCGAAGTCCTGAAATTCATGGGCGACGGCTTGCTCGCGGTGTTCCCGATCGACGAGTATGTCGGCGATGCCGCCCATGTCTGCTCGCGCGTGCTGGAGGCGGCGCGCGAATCCCGCGCCAGCGTCGAGGCGCTCGCCTTTCCGGTCGGCGACGTCGTCGAGCGCTTCCGCTTCGGCGTCGCGCTCCATGTCGGCAACATCCTCTACGGCAATATTGGCGGCGGCAACCGCCTCGACTTCACCTGCATCGGACCCGCCGTCAACCTTGCCGCCAGGCTCGAGAAGATCACGGGTCGGCTAGGGCGGACCATCGTGGCCTCGGAAGGCTTTGCCAATGTCTGCCAACACGACTGGCACGAGCTCGGAGAATTCCCGATCGCGGGATTTTCCAAGGCGCAGCGCGTGTACGGGCTCGCGGATGAAGCGCCGGCGCTGGTCGACTGAGTGCTATTCCTCCGGCTCCGTCGTGAACAGCAGCGGATAGCCCTTGGTGCGGGCGGCATCCGTTGCGCGGGTGGCCTTGGTCTCGGCGACGTCCCTGGTGAACACCGCGACCACGCAAGCGCCGAGCTTGTGGGCGGTGATCATCACCTTGTAGGCCTGATCCTCGGTCATCCGGAATTCGGCCTTGAGGATCAAGGTGACGAATTCGCGCGGCGTAAAGTCGTCGTTGATCAGGATGACCTTATGCAGCTTCGGCCGCTCGACCTTGGTCTTCGTCCTGGTTTTCGGCTTGATGACGGTGTCGTTCATTCCGCCTCCCGGATACGGCGGGCTCGGGTTCCTGCCGGCGCGCTCAGCGCGCGGCCTTCTCACCATATTGCAGGACGTGCACCTTCTCCAAGGTGATCAGGCCGCTCGACATCATGCCATCCAGGAAGGGCAGGAATGCGTTGATGTTGTCCTCGCTGTCGACGATCTCGATCAGCAGCGGCAGGTCTTCCGACAGCCGCAGGATTTTCGAAGTGTGCAGCCGGCTCGACTTTCCGAAGCCCATCGGACCGCGCAGCACGGTGGCGCCGGCCAGATGCCGCTCGCGCGCCGTCATCACGATCGCTTCATAGAGCGGCTTGCCGTCGAAATGGTCGTTCTCGCCAATGAAGATCCGGAGCGAAACCGCCTGATTGGGAATTTGCATGGTCAGCTCCTTGTCAAGCGGTTGGTGCGGCTGGCCATCATATGGCCTGCCCATACCGATACCAGCCAGCAGATGACGGACGCCGCGATATAGGCGAGCGCCGTATATTTCATGCCGTCGTGGAACAGGCGGAAGGTCTCCAGGCTGAAGGTCGAAAAGGTCGTGTAGCCGCCGCAGAACCCGGTCATGACAAACTGCCGATGCTCGGGCCGCGCCAGCACGCGGCCGTCGGGCCCGGTCAGCGTCGCGTAGAAGCCGATGATCAGCGAGCCGGTGGCGTTGATGAACAGCGTCGCGACGGGGAAGCGGGGGCCGGTGTCGAGCGCGAGCCCGACGAGGTAGCGCGTGAGCCCGCCGACGATGCTGCCGGCGGCAACCCAGGCATAGAGCATCGCGGTGCGCCGGCGATCGGCGGAGGAGGGGGACTTCATCTGCCTCTAGACTCCCAGAGTGTCCGCGAGGAGGAAGCCGCAACTGACGGCCGCAAGGCACAGTCCGACCGAGCACACGACATTGCCAAACGCGTGCATCGGCTCGCCGTTCCGCGCCAGCGTCAGCGTTTGCAGGCTGAATGAGGACACCGTGGTGTAGCAGCCGAGAAAGCCGGTCACCGCGAACAGCCATGGATTGGGCGTGGCGAAGGCCGAGCCGGGATGGGTCGCCAGTGCGCCAAAAATCCCGATCAGGAAGGCGCCGGTGACGTTGATGGTCATGGTGCCCCATGGAAACGTCTCGCCCATCCGTCGCGCGATCGCGCCGGAGACGAAATAGCGCGCACAGCCGCCCAGCACGCTGCCGATGATGATCGCAAGCACTCCGCTCAGCACGACAAACAGCCCCCCGTCATCATTTTTGCTCCGTTGCCAGCCCGTTGCCGACGGCGAACAGCCCCATAAGCGCGACCAGCGCGAAGCCGAGCCCGGCCAGGAACGTGCCGGCCGGACCATAAGTATCCCACAGCGCGCCGGCGATCACGCTTGCGGCCAGCAAGGCAAGGCCGGTGAACAGGTTGAAATAGCCGAACGCGGTGCCGCGCAAGCTCGGTGGCGCAGCGTCGGCGACGAGGGCCGAGAGCAGGCCTTGCGTCAATCCCATATGCAGCCCCCATAGCACGACGCCGAGTGCGAGGCCCCCAAGGCTTGGCAGCAGCGCGAGCGCGAGATCGGCGCCGGCGAGCAAGACGAGGCCGAGCGCGAGCAAGCCGGTGCGGTTGATCCGGTCCGAGAGCACGCCGGCCGGATAGGCCGACAACGCATAGGCGATGTTCATCAGCACCAGCACGGCCGGCACCCACATCACATTGAGCCCGATGTGCTGTGCGCGCAGGATCAAAAAGGCCTCGCTGAAACGCGCGAGCGTGAAGACCACGCCGACCGCCACAACGCGCCAGTAGATGGATCCGAGCTGCCGCATCGCGGCGCGATTGAGCGGGTTTTTTGCAAGCTTCCGGCTCGGATCTGACTCCGGTTCACTCACCGCGAACGCGATCAGTCCGAACGACAGGAATGCCGGCAGCACCGCCACCCAGAACACCGCCGTAAAATTGTCCGCCGTCCACCACATCAGGGCGATCGCCACGAGCGGCCCGACGAACGCGCCAACGGTGTCGAGCGACTGCCGCAGGCCGAAGCTCGCGCCGCGCAGGCCGATGGGTGCGATATCGGCGATCAGCGCATCGCGCGGCGCGCCGCGAATGCCCTTGCCGACGCGGTCGATGAAGCGCGCGGCAACCAGCCATCCGACGCTGGGGGCAAGCGGGAATAGCGGTTTTGTCAGCGCTGCTAGCCCGTAGCCGAGCGCTGCAAGGAGCTTGCGCCGGCCGAGCCAGTCCGACAATGCGCCGGAGAAGATTTTCGTGATCGAGGCGGTCGCCTCCGCAATGCCCTCGATGAAGCCGACGGTGAGCGTGGAGGCGCCGAGCACGGTGACGAGATAGACCGGCAGCAGCGCGTGGATCATCTCGGAGGAGACGTCCATCAGCATCGACACGAAGCCGAGCACCCAGATTCCCCTGGGCAGCCCCGCACGCGCAGCAATCGGTGTCGTCGTCGTCACGTCCAGGACTTCTCCTTGCCTTCTCCTTGGCCTCCCCTTGGGCCTGCTCCTTGGCCTTCGCGTCCAGCCAACAAAAAACCCGCCAGCGGCGGGTTTGTCCATGCTCCCGCAAAAGGCAGAGGCTTCATGTTGCCCCTCCTCAAGCAGGAGTCATCAGCCCACTACGGTCACAGGTCGCCGGGCGGTTGTCGGGGGACTCCATCCCCATCTGTGCGGCCAGCCTAGCATGGAAATCGCGCCGGACAAATGGGCGGGGCGCTCTGTCCAGTGGCCCGTCATTCCGGGAGCGCACCGCGAGCGAGGGCATGACGGTGCCGGCGATCGCGCAGTTCCAGCGGCGCGAGCGCGGCAACATGGCGGCAGCTTTGCGTAAAGCGACGCAAATCCCAACTCGCAAATCCCTAACTGGAATGTGAAGCGCAAGCGATCTTCGGACTTTGCGGCAAGGCGTTTGCATGTCACCATCGCGTCATACGACGGGAGGCTGCGATGCGCTTGCTGTTCTCGATCGGGGTTGTGCTGGTGACCGGCATGTTTGCCGGAGGGGACGTCGCGGGGATCGCGGCACCAGGACCCAAATTCGAGTCGCCTAAAAATCAGCCGCAGCGGCAAGCAGCCGACAGGGACGCGCAGACGGTCGATGTCGAGCTGATCCTCGCGGTCGACGTATCCTACTCCATGGACATGGACGAACTCGCGATCCAGCGCGAAGGCTATGCCCAGGCGATCCAGTCGAAGGAATTCTTGCAGGCGCTGAAGCTGGGTCCGAACGGCCGGATCGCCGTGACCTATTTCGAGTGGGCCGCCTCGACCGACCAGAAGATCATCATTCCCTGGCGGCTGATCGACGGACCGGAGACCGCCGATGCCGTCGCCGCCGAAATCCTGAAGACGCCGATCCGTCGTGCCTCGCGCACCTCGATCTCCGGCGCGATCACTTTCGCGATGCCGCTGTTCGATGAAGATCCCTATCGGGGCTTGCGGCGCGTGATCGACATTTCCGGCGACGGTCCCAACAACAATGGCACTCCGGTCACGGTGGCGCGCGATGCAGCGATCGAGAAGGGCATCGTCATCAACGGCCTGCCGATCATGGTCAAGGAGCCGTCCTATTCGACCATGGATATCGACAATCTCGACTTCTACTATGAGGACTGCGTCATCGGCGGCCCCGGTTCCTTCGTGATTACGATCAAGGACCGCGACAAGTTCAAGGAAGCCATCCGTACAAAGCTCTTGATGGAGGTTGCGGGCCGTATGCCGGAGCGTCCGGTGATGCGCGTTGCGGGCAAGGACAAGGAGCCGCGTGTGAACTGCATGATCGGCGAAAAGATCTGGTCGGACCGCTGGGGGCGCTAAACGCGCTACCGCCGAATGAGACGTTTTGCCCTATTTGCTTCTGATGGAATTTTAACCATGCGTTAACCGTCGCGTGGCCCTAATTGGCTGTTTCCAATTGTTTCCGGATAAAGTTCTGACCTTGTTGTCGGGGCGCGAACGAAGCGGACCTGTCAGACAAATCCGCCGAGCAATCAAATGGCCATCGTCACGTCGAGCACCAGCCAGATTTCGCCCGCCAACGAGCGGGTTTATCACCAGAGCGCCCTGCTCGGTGACTGGAAGGGCAATTGGGCGGGCAACAACCAGCCCGTCGGCTTCAAGGTCGTGAACATCCGCGGTGCCCGGGCGCAGGTCGAGTACACCCATAACGGACACACCGAGCGCGGTTTTGGCGAGGTCAGTGGCGCGCTTCTCACCTTCGGTAACATCACGGTCGGCACCAAGGACGGCAAGAGTTTGGTGCTCTTGTCCTCCGCGGGCGCTGGCAAGCAGACCGCGACGCTGGATAAGCAGGCGCCGCCGGCCTCGGACAGCCGTCTGATGGGAAGCTGGGGCGGCTATTCCAGTGACAATGGCAAGAGCGCGAGCTTCCGTGTGCTCGGGGTCAACGGCAACGAGGCCCAGGTCAGCGTCACCACTGACGGCGTCACCCGGCAGGGCACCGGCACCGTCTACAAGAACGTCATCATGTTCGGGCAAGCGCAGATTGCGACCGATGACGGGCAGAACGGCAAGATCATCTACCAGGTCGGCAACAAGTCGTTCATGGTTCCCGTGACGAAATATCCGCCGTCCGATACGTCGTCTTCGGTCGACAAGACCGCTTAACGCCTCACCGTCGTTTGCTTGCGGCATGATCTCAGCGCCGCGGTACTGCAATCGAACGCCCCGGCTACTTGGCGGCGAGCGGTCGCAGTGGCAGCACGCTGTTGTCCGGCGCTTCCGTCTGCATGGTGATCAGCGTCATCGAGACCAGGTCGCAATAGCCAATCAGGCCGATGATATCCATGATGCCGCGCCCGTCGAATTTCTGTTGCGCCGCGCGGTAGATTCGTCGGAGCCCTTCTTGGCGCGGTGCGAACCGTGCAAGAGCTCGGGAACGCATGCGGGAGTTGAATGGAACGACGCCCGGGCGTGTCAGCTCCACTGGCATTCGCGGCAACCGTCGCGTATAATTTCCGCACTTCCTTGACGGTCACCTGAATGCTCAGTCTCGCAGCTCCACGCGCCCTCGCAACTGTCTTCGCCGTGCTTTGCCTCGGCGGAGCAACGGCTCATGCACAAGTGGCGCCTCTGAGGTATTGGATACCGGGCGGTGCTTTCGGCTTTGGCGGAACTAGCAGCCAAAGAGCCGATGCCTACGGTAATTTTCCAAGCTTCAAGGCCGGCGATGCAGACGGAAGCTACGATTTTCGTCCCGGGTTCTTTGTCGGGAGCGAACGCGGCAGTCTCGGTTTGAACGGTCTCAGCCAGAGCGCCTCCGTCGGCAATTTCAGCGCGCTCTCTTATGATGGCACGCAGTTCGGTTACAACACCAAGACCGCGGGCGGCATGCCCGTCACGTTCTTTGCCGGTTTCGACACGCTGAAATACAGTGGCGGCATTGGCAGCTCGCTTGCGCCGCTCACCTCCAGCGCCTCGCCCGGCTACGGCGCATTTGCAGGTGTCGAGTTCAAGCCGACCTCCAACCTCAGTCTGTCGTTCGGCGCCGGTTTCATTCAGCAGCAATCGGGAAACATGGACAGCGACATCAACTCGTCGATGCTGCCCGGCGAGTCGCCGGCATTGGGCGTCCTTCGGCGGTAGAGCATGACCCGGGAAGGTGTGCCGCGGTTTCCCGAAATAAGAACTAGCGCGTAAAGCGGGCCACCAATTCCACATGCGGCGTATGCCGGAACTGGTCCACCGGCACAATGCTCTCGATCCTGTAACCACCGTCAATGAGCAGCCGCGCGTCGCGGGCAAAGGTCGCGACGTTGCAGGAGACCGCGACCACCACGGGCACCTTGCTCGCGGCGAGCTTCAAGGCCTGCGCCTGCGCGCCCTGGCGCGGCGGGTCGAACACGACGGCGTCGAAGTCGCGCAGCTCCGGCGGCACCAGGGGGCGGCGGAACAGGTCGCGCGGCTCGGCCTTGATCGGCTTGAGCCCCGGCGTACGCGCGGCTTTTTCGAGCGCTGCAATGGCGCCGGCGTCGTTGTCATGGGCGGTGACGCGGGCCTTTTCGGCGAGCCGCAACGCAAACGGGCCGACGCCGCAGAAGAGGTCGAGCACGTTCTTGGCCTTGCCGATGCGTTCCGCGACGAGAGACGCCAGCGTCTCTTCGCCCGCAACGGTTGCTTGCAGGAACGAGCCCGGCGGCAGCGTCACCTCGGCGCGGCCCATCTGCAGGGTCGGCGCCAGGCGTTGCAGGACCAGCTCGCCATGCCGCGTCAGCCGCGCCAGGCGGTGCTGCTCGGCGACGCGCGACAGGGCCGTCACAAGTGGCGTTGGCAGTGGGCCGGAGCCGCGCAAATCGACATCGAGACCGTTGGCGCTGGCAGTGACCTGGATGTCCAGCGGCTTTGTCACCGACATCTTCGACGTCAGCAGCTCGGAGAGTGCCCAACCCGCATCGAGCGCACCCTCGAGCCCGGGATCGAGAATCGGGCAGCGATGGATCGGGATGACATCGTGTGAGCTAGCAGCAGAAAAACCCACCTTGAGGATGTCATGCGTGCCGAACCGGCTGTGCAGCGTGACGCGCCTGCGGCCCGCGCCGTGGGCGTCGAGCAGTGGCGCCACCTCGCAATCGATGCCGGCTTGCGCCAGCGTCTCGACCACGATGCCGCGCTTCCAGACGTGATACGGTTCAGTCGCCCAGTGCTGGATCGCGCAGCCGCCACAGACGCCGAAATGCGGACAGAACGGTGTGATGCGCTCCGGGCTTGCGACATCCACCGCCAGCAGCTTGCGGCGGTCAGGATGGTTGCCGGCGACGTGGCCGACCTCGACGGTCTCGCCGCCGAGCGTGTAGGGCACATAGACCGCATCGCCCGCAGCCAGCGAGACGCCGTCGCCACGATGGCCGACGTGATCGATCTTCACGCGCTCAACCACGTCGCGCGCCCAGGAAGAATTCGATGTTGCCGTCGCCGCCGGTGATTGCCGAGGGGAACACTTCGATATCGGTACAGCCGAGCGAGGCGGCAAAGGCGGCGATGTCGTTGCAGATATCCTGATGCACGGCGGCGTCGCGGATGATGCCCTTCTTGTTGTGCTTCCGCTCCGCCTCGAATTGCGGCTTGATCAGCGCCAGCAGGCTCATCGGTGCGGCCGCCAGGGATAGCGCCACGGGCAGCACCGTCTTGAGCGAGATGAAGCTGACGTCGATGACGACGACATCGGGCCGCGCCGGCAAGCGCTTGCCGTCATAGGCGCGGATGTCGGTCTCCTCCATCGTCACGATTTTGGAGTGACCGCGCAGCGAGGGATGCAACTGGTTGGTGCCGACATCGACGGCAAAGACGAGGCTCGCGCCGTTCGCCAGCAGCACCTCGGTGAATCCGCCAGTGGAAGCGCCGACGTCGAGGCAGACATGGTCCTCGATCTCGATCCTGTAGCGCTCAAGCGCGCCGGCGAGCTTGACGCCGCCGCGGGAGACATAGGGGTGTGCGGGCTCGGCCCGGATCACCGCATCCTCGGCGATGGTCTCCGACGGTTTTGCGACCTGCTTGTCATCGGCAGTGACGAGCCCAGCCTCGATCGCTGCGCGCGCCCGCGCCCGGCTCTCGAACAGGCCACGCTCGACCAGCAATACATCCGCGCGCTTGCGGGCAGGGGACATCGGTTCTCCGAAAGAAGATTGGCGCTTATGTAGCGATCAATCGCGCGGCTGCCATCCGGACGCAAGCCCCGAAGGCGGCTAGGTCGTGCCAGACGTCGATCGGCATCTGCGCCGGCGTCACCAGCGGGCAGCCATGCAGTTCCAACGCGTGGATCATCATGAGATTGTCGACGAGTCCAAAGTCTTCGACCGTCAGCCCCTGCGCGTCGACCAGCCGCCCCTCTTCGGACGTCACATCCACGAAGCGCCCGACACGGTCGGCATAGGCAGCGCCGTCGTTGGAATAGGCGAGGCAGAACTTGCGGCGGCCGGCCATGTAGCCGAGCTCGTAGACGGTGCCGGGATCGGCGCCGGCGCCGCGGAACGGCGTGAGGTTTGCGATGATGGCATCGGCCGCGTCCATCATCGCCTCGTTGCCGCAAAAGATCTGCCGCGACGCATCAGGCGCGGCGAGGTCGATCTCGTTGTCGAGGGGACAGAGGCCGGTGAGGCCGTGAGCGGCGCAGATCGCGGCTTTCTGCCGGCCGATCTCGACCGCATCTGGCAGGAACACGTCGGGGCCCGCCAGATAGATTTTCATGAGAGCTGCTTCCCAGAAGGTCGAAGCTCGCTGTTAGGCGAGCTTGACCGTCTCGGCCTTGACGTCCTTGCCGAGCGCCTCGAACACCTTGGCGACGATGCCCTTGGCATCGAGACCGGCACGGCCATACATCGCGGCCGGCGTATCGTGGTCCTGGAACACGTCGGGCAGCACCAGGGAGCGGAAACGCACCATGCCACCGTCGAGCGCGCCCTGATCGGTCAGGAATTGGGCGACATGCGAACCGAAACCGCCGACCGAGCCTTCCTCGATCGTGATCAGGATCTCGTGGTCGCGGGCGAGCTTGAGCACCAGCTCGGTGTCGAGCGGCTTCATGAAGCGCGCGTCGGCGATCGTGGTGGAGAGGCCGTGAGCGGCGAGCTCGTCGGCCGCCTTCTCGCATTCGGCGAGGCGCGTGCCGAAGGAGAGCAGGGCGATCTTGCTGCCCTCGCGGACCACACGGCCCTTGCCGATTTCGAGGGGAACGCCGACGTCGGGCATTTCGACGCCGCGGCCTTCGCCGCGCGGATAGCGCAGCGCGCTCGGGTGGTCGTTGATCGCGACCTGGGTTGCGACCATGTGGACCATTTCGGCTTCGTCGGACGGTGCCATGATGACCATGTTCGGCAGACAGCCGAGATAGGCGTTGTCAAACGAGCCGGCATGGGTCGCGCCGTCGGCGCCGACGAGGCCGGCGCGGTCGATGGCGAAGCGGACGGGCAGGTTCTGGATCGCGACGTCATGAACGATCTGGTCGTAGCCGCGCTGCAGGAAGGTCGAGTAGATCGCGCAGAACGGCTTGTAGCCTTCGGTCGCAAGACCTGCGGCGAAGGTCACCGCGTGCTGCTCGGCGATACCGACGTCGAAGGTGCGGTCCGGAAACGCCTTGTTGAAGATGTCGACGCCGGTGCCGGACGGCATCGCCGCGGTGATGGCGACGATCTTGTCGTCCTTTTCGGCTTCCTTGACGAGGCTCGCGCCGAATACGTTCTGATAGGCCGGCGCATTCGGCTTGGACTTGGCCTGGGTGCCGGTCGCGACGTCGAACTTGACGACGGCGTGGTACTTGTCGGCGGAAGCTTCCGCCGGGCCGTAGCCCTTGCCCTTCTGGGTCACGACGTGGACCAGGATCGGGCCGGTCTCCATGTCGCGGACGTTCTTCAGCACGGGCAGGAGATGGTCGAGGTTATGGCCGTCGATCGGGCCGACGTAATAGAAACCGAGCTCCTCGAACAGAGTGCCGCCGTCCATCATGAAGCCGCGGGAGTATTCCTCGACGCGGTTGGCGCGGTTGGCAAGGATCTTCGGCAGGCGCTTGTTGATCTGCTTGGCCGCATCGCGCAGCGTGCGATAGGTCTTGCCCGAGTAGAGCCGCGACAGATAGGCACTCATCGCGCCGACCGGCGGCGCGATCGACATGTCGTTGTCGTTGAGGATGACGATCAGGCGCGAATTCATCGCGCCCGCATTGTTCATGGCCTCGTAAGCCATGCCGGCTGACATCGCGCCGTCACCGATCACGGCGATAACGTTGTTCGTGCCGCCGGAGAGGTCGCGCGCGACCGCCATGCCGAGGCCGGCAGAGATCGAGGTCGAAGAGTGGGCCGCGCCGAACGGATCGTAATCGCTCTCGCTGCGCTTGGTGAAGCCGGACAGGCCGCCGCCGGTGCGCAGCGTGCGGATGCGGTCACGCCGGCCGGTGAGGATCTTGTGCGGATAGGCCTGGTGGCCGACGTCCCAGATCAGCCGGTCGCGCGGCGTGTCGAAGACGTAATGGATCGCGGTGGTGAGTTCGACCACGCCGAGGCCCGCGCCGAAGTGACCGCCGGTGACCGAAACAGCATCGATGGTCTCCTGCCGCAGCTCGTCGGCGACCTGACGAACCTGCTCGATCTTGAGCTTGCGCAAATCATCCGGCGTCCGGATGGTGTCGAGAAGCGGCGTCTTACTGTATGCGTTCACGGCGATTTCCAATTTGTCAGCGCCGGAAGATCGTTCCGGTGCGCGATGGGTTTGCACAATATCGGCGCAGCGCGAGTCCTTAAACCGTCGGAGCCACCTGCATGGGGCAATGCCCTGTCTTCAAGCTTAGGTGAGCCTAAGTGCGCTCCGGTTCAGTCTCTGTGATCCATGTCACGTAGGTCGGCTTCGTCCGTCCCAACCAATTTCATCAGCAGTTTGAAGCCCTTGTTGTCGGTGATAGGTGCCCACACAAGGCTTACAAAAAGCCACACTGCGCGCAGCTTTACACCAAAGCTTGGGCCAAAGCCAACCCGCTGGCCTGCTTACGGGGCATGCCGGTGCAACTGGCGGGCCAGAGTGGTTAATCGTGGCGGGAGCGGAAGAGTTCCAGTTTTGCCCGGTTCCTCGGCAGGATTTCAGCTGAGAGGGAGGTCGTTTCGACCGGATTTAGGGAACCGGAGCGCTTCCGCGCAGGCAAATTCTTGGGGTTCCCGCCTGGCTGCCGGGCCTCATGATCGGGAGATCGGCGTGCGATCGTGAAAAATTGCGGGGCGGCGGATGCTTGAGACGGGCGGCTTTGAAGTGCGGCGCCCTTACTGGACGTCGAGCGGCGCGGTGCCGGTGGCCTGGCCGCTGGCATCGGTGGTGATCTTGTCGACGCGCGCCTCGGCCTGGCGCAGCAACTCCTCGCAGCGGCGCTTCAGGGCCTCGCCGCGCTCGTAGATTGTCACGGATTCCTCGAGCGGCACCTTGCCGTCCTCGAGCCGCTTCACGATCGTTTCGAGCTCCTCGATGGCGCGTTCGAAGGTCAGCCTGGAGATGTCCATTTGGGTATTTTCGGCCATATAAGTTTCCGATTGCCCGATTCGCTTCAGATCAGAAAAAGCAGAGTTTTGCGGGCGCAATGTGGCGAGTGCGTCAGGCGCCCATCAGGGCGCCGACATGCGCCGTAACAGATTCTTTCAATCCTTGCAGATCGTAGCCGCCTTCGAGCACAGAAACAACGCGGCCCCCGGCGCTCTTGTCGGCGAGGTCCATCAGCTTGCGCGTCACCCATGCATAATCCTCGGCGCGCAAATTCAGCGACGCCAATGGATCGCGATAATGCGCGTCGAAGCCGGCGGAGATGACGAGCAACTCCGGGCTGAATTTTTCGAGCTGCGGCAGGATCAAATTCTCGAACGCAATGCGGAATTCCGGCCCGCCATCCTCGGAGGCGAGCGGCGCGTTGACGATGGTGTCGTGGTCGCCGCGCTCGCCTTTCGCGCCGGTGCCCGGAAACAGCGGCATCTGGTGCGTCGAGCAGTACATCACGGTCGGGTCCGACCAGAAAATGTCCTGCGTGCCGTTGCCGTGATGCACGTCGAAATCGACGATGGCCGCGCGTTGGATGCCGTATTTGCGCTGCGCGTGGCGCGCGGCGATTGCGACGTTGTCGAAGAAGCAAAAGCCCATCGGCTTGCCGATCTCTGCGTGGTGGCCGGGCGGGCGTACCGCGACGAAGGCGTTGCGATGCTCGCCCGCCATCACCGCATCGGTCGCCGCGACCGCGCCGCCGACGCCGCGCATCACCGCTTCCCACGTGCCCGGCGACATCGAGGTGTCGCCGTCGATATAGACCTGGCCGCTGGTCGGCGCGATGTGGCGCAGCTCCGTGACGTAGTCCTCGTTGTGGCAGAGCGTAACGAGATCGAGATCGCCCTCCGGCGCCTGGTCGCGCACCAGGAACTGGAAGCGCTCATGCGACAGCGCTTCCTCCACGGCGCGCAGGCGGTCCGGCCTTTCAGGGTGTCCCGGCGGCGTGACGTGGTCGAGGCAGGCCTTGTGGGAGAGGAGAAGCGTACTCATCAGGTCGGCCTCATGGAAATGCGGGCTCTCGACGTCGCTTGGCGCATCCGGCGCCAAAACGCAAATGCAAAACCCAATCTATGCGTTCCCCCGGGAATGGCAAAGGGTGGTCCTGGACCGATCCGTTTAATCCGGATCAATTCACGCGCAGGATGCGGCTCAGCGGCAACGGCCCGATCGGTCCGTGCGCCCTGAAGAACGCGAACAGCGCGTCAGCGTCGTAGCCGCCATATTGCGGCTCCGTGCCCTGTTTGGCGGTTGTAAAGCCGTCGCCACCCAGTGCGAGGTAATCGTTGAGAGTGACGCGGTAGCCGCTTGCAGCTTCGATCAGCCTGCCATTGAGCGTCATCTTGTCGGCGAGGACGCGCTCGCCGAACGGCTTCGCCGCATCCCAGGCATAGTTGAATCCGTTCGAGACCTGGAGAATCCGCGGCCGCTTCGGATCGAGCCATTGCTGCTCCAGCATGTCCTTGAGCTGGCCGCCCGTGAGCGTCATGGTGACGAGCCGGTTGCGGAACGGCTGGCTCGCGAAAACGTCGCCGAAGGATATCGCGCCGTTCTCCTTTGGCACGATGTCGGTGCGGATGCCGCCGGGATTGGTGAGCGCGATGACAGCGCTGCCGTCCTTGGCGTCCCTGGTCGCGGCGAGCTGCGCGTCCGCGATGACGTCGCCGAGCGCGCTTTCGCCCGCCTCGTTCGGAATCCGTGACAGCGTCTGCGTCACCGATCCGGCCGGCCGGTTGGCGATCGGCGCCGAAAGCCTGTCGTATGCGTCGATCAACGCGGTCTGCTCGGGATCCTTTGGCAACGAGGCATTGGCGACGATGACGTTCTCGGCCCTGGCGCCGACGATGTCGCGCGTCGCCGGATCGAGCTTGAGGTCGATCGCAGTGACCAGCGTGCCGTATTTGTCGCCGCTGGTGACGAGCCGCCCGTCGACCTGGCAAACATAAGCTCGATGAGTGTGGCCGCTGACGACGACATCGACGGCGCGATCGAATTTTTTGACGATGTCGACGATCGGTCCCGTAATAGCAGGGCATTCATTGTAGTCGCCGGCCGGCTCGCCGCCCTGGTGGATCAGCACCACGATCGCCTCGACCCCACGCGCCTTCAGCTGCGCGACCTGCGCATTCACCGTCTCGGCCTCGTCGCGGAATTCAAGGCCGGTGATGCCTGATGGCGAGACGATGCCCGCGGTCTCTTTCAAGGTCAGCCCGATGAAGGCGACGGGGATGCCCTCGAACTCCCTGATCTCGTAAGGCGGCAGCACGCTCTTGCCGGTCGCCGTCTCGATTGTGGACGCCGCGAGATAGTGGAATTTGGCGCCGTGGAAGGGATGCGGCCCCTGACAGCCGTCGACTGGATGACAGCCGCCGTTCTGCATCCGCAACAGCTCGGTCTTGCCCTCGTCGAATTCGTGATTGCCGACCGAAGTGATCGCGAGCCCCATCATCGAGAGCGCCTCGATCGAAGGCTCGTCGTGGAACATCGCCGACAGGAACGGGCTCGCGCCAATCAGATCGCCGGCGGCGACGAAGATCGTGTTCTTGTGTCCCTCGCGCAGCTGCTTCACCAGCGTCGCCATGTATTCCGCACCGCCGGCCGCCACCATCACCTTCCTGGACCCATCCTCGGGATCACTGATCCGAATGCCGCCCGGCGGCGGGCGCAGATTGCCGTGGAAATCGTTGAGGGCGAGAATGCGCAGCTCAACGGGTGGGGCGGTTTGCGCGGACGCGGGCAGGGTGGCGAGCGCGAGCGAGAAGGCGGTCAGGCGGAGAACGTGTCGCATGGAACCAGACTAGTCGTTGCGCACGAAGATTTCACCAAAGTTCTCGGTACCCTATTTTTTCTTCCTGTCCGCAAACGTGTTGAACGCGGCGGTGGCTTCTTCCGACTTCAGCCGCTCGCCGAACAGATGGGCTTCCTGGTCGATACGGCGGGTGAGCTCTTCCGGCGCGGCGCGCAGCAATTTGCGAGAGATCGCGACCGCCTCGGCCGGAAGCTTGCAAATCTCGCGCGCCACTTTGCGGGCCTCGACCTCGGTGTGTCCCGATGACACCACAGCGTTGACGAAGCCTGCGGTATGGGCCTCCGCGGCGGTGAAAGTCCGCCCCATCACCAACATCGCAAAAGCGCGCTGGTACCCCATCGTGTTCGGCATCAGCAGGCTGGAAGCCCCGACCGGGACCAGCCCGAGACGGATGTAAGGCGCGGAAAATGTAGCTGCCGTGGATGCGAGCACGTAGTCGCAGTGAAACAACATCACCGTGCCAATGCCGATCGACGCGCCATCCACGGCAGCGATGATTGGCTTGACGTTCAGGGCGAGTGAATAGAGGAATCTCGCTCCGTCCGTCAGCGTCTCGGGGCGAGACGTGTCGGCGTGCATGAAATCGTCGATGTCGTCGCCGGCGGTGAACACGCCGGAGCCGCCGGTGATGATCATGCAGCGAATGTCGGGATTGTTCTGCGCCGTGTCGATGGCGCGGCTCATCTCGCGATACATGTCCTGCGTGATGGCGTTCTTCTTGCTCGGCCGGCGCAGCGTGATCACGCGCGTTCCACGCTCTTCCGTGACGACGATATTGCCATTCGGCATAAGGGGCCCCTGCGGTCGCCGCGACGCTGACGAGTCTTGTAGTCCTCAGCCTACATCATCTTGCAGGCGTGCCAATCCGCACGTGCCAGCTTTTCGACGATCCCCCTGTGCCGGGATGCCTGGCGTCCAGCCTTGGCTCGCGTTCCCTGCATGGCGCCGCATCACATCGGATCACACGCGCCGTTTTACGCTTTATCCGCCGTTGCGCGTTGCAACAATTAGCTACAATGTTTCATTTGAAAAACCGGTGGTTGTGCGGCACGATGGGCCCGTCGCGTTCCATTTGGCCGATTGCTCGATTGATGACTGCCGCCACTGGTGTTGACGAATCTTCGTTCCACTACCGCGGCTGGCGCGTCGTGCTGGCCTGCTTCCTGATGGCCTTCTTCATGTTCGGCTTCGGCCTGTACGGCCAGGGCGTCTATCTCGCTGAGCTCCAACGCGCCCATGGCTGGCCGGGTACACTGGTCTCCGCGGCCAGCACCTTCTCCTTTCTCCTGACCTCCGTCCTCGTCATCTTCACCGACGATCTGCTCGCCCGTATCGGGCTGCGGTCGCTGATCCTGTGCGGCCTGTCGGCGCTCGGCGCGTCGACGGTGCTGCTGGCGCTGCTGCAGACGCCCTGGCAGCTCTATCTCGCCTATGCGTTGATGTCGGTCGGCTGGACCGGCATGGGCACCGTGGTGATCGCGACCGTGCTGAACTCCTGGTTCGAACGGCGCCGCGGGCTGGCGCTCAGTCTCGCCTACAACGGCGCGACCTGCGGCGGCATCGTCCTCGTTCCGCTGCTGCTGACGCTAAGCGGCAGTATCGGCTTCCGTTCCGCCATGCTGGCGGCCACGATCGCGATGGTGGTGCTGGTGCTGCCGGTGGTCGTGATCTTCATCGGCTGGCCCGACCGGACGTCGCGGGCATCGGGTGGAACTGCGTCTGGTGGTGGCACGGCCGCGCCGACGCAGTCCCGCAAGGCGCTGCTCGCCAACGCGGCGTTCTGGACCATGGTGCTGCCGATCGCGATCGCGCTGCTGGCGCAGATGGGATTCATTATCCACCAGGTGACGTTTCTCGAACCGCTGATCGGCCGCGCCAGTGCGGGCCTTGCCGTCACCCTCATGGCGGCGATGGCGGTGGTCGGGCGTCTGTCGCTCGGTCTGTTCGTGGACCGGCTCGATCCGCGGCTCGCCTGCGCGGCCTCGATGACGAGCCAGGCGGCGGCACTGTTCGTTCTGGTGCAGAGCACGAGCCCGACCGTGCTGCTCGTGTGCTGCGCCGTCTACGGCTTCTCGATCGGCAACATGATCACGTTCCCGCCCCTGATCATCCAGCGCGAGATCGGCGCCAGCGCCTTCGCCGCCGCGATGGGACTGGGCACGTCGATCAGCGGCATCGTCAGCGCCTTCGGCCCCGGCATCGTCGGTCTCGTGCGCAGCGTAACCGGCGATTACACGACGGCGTTTGCGATGTGCGTCGTGCTGGACCTTGTGGCGGCGGGGATTGTGCTGTGGCGGCCGGGGAGGCGCGCAAAGCTCGCAGCCTCGTAGTCCTACGCGTCCCAGCTACCCCAGCAGCACCGCATCCGCCGCCGCGACCGACTCCGCGCTCTCCGTCACCGTGCGCTCGAGCGCGCCGGCCTGCACGGTGATGTTCTCGGCGAAGAAGCGCGCCAGCGAGACGTAGCGCGCTGCGTCCGTGTTGCCGTCGGCTTTCGCGGCGAGCGCTTCGGAGGCGAGCATGCATCCCCCGAGCGTGGCGCCGAATTGCTGCAGATACGGCGTCGCGCCCGCCAGCGCCTCGTTCGGCGCGGACCCGACGCGCTCCAGGAGCCATTTGCTGGTGCGCGTCAGCGCCTCCAATGCCTCGCGCAGTTTCACGCCCGTGGTGCCGAAGGCAGGATCGTTGGAGGCTTCGACCTGCTTCACGGTTGCGGAGAGCTCGTCGAGCAGCGCCCACACCGACGCGCCGCCGTTGGCTGCGAGCTTTCGCGTGACGAGGTCGATGGCCTGGATGCCGTTGGTGCCCTCGTAAATCGCGGTGATGCGGGCATCGCGATAGTGCTGGGCCGCGCCGGTCTCCTCGATGAAGCCCATGCCGCCATGCACCTGCACGCCGAGATAGGCGACCTCGTTGCCGACATCGGTCGAATAGCCCTTGGCCATCGGCGTCAGCAGCGCCGCCCGCGCGGCAGCATCCGCGCGGACCCTCGGATCCCTGGCGCGCGTCGAGACGTCGATCGCGACGGCGGTCGCATAGCAGATGGTGCGTGCCGCCGCGGTCTGCGCCCGCATCCGCATCAACATGCGCTTGACGTCCGGATGCACGAAGATCGCATCGGAGCCGTCACCCTTTTTGCCGAGGGCGCGGCCCTGCTTGCGCTCTTGCGCGTAGGCGAGGGCCTGTTGGTAGGCGCGGTCGGCAACACCGACGCCTTCGAGGCCGACGCCGAGGCGGGCCTGGTTCATCATCGTGAACATGCAGCGCATGCCCTGGTTTTCCTCGCCGACCAGGAAGCCGATCGCGCCGCCATGATCACCCATGGTCATGGTGCAGGTCGGGGAGGCATGCATGCCGAGCTTGTGCTCGACGCCAGAGGCAAAAATGTCGTTGCGCTGCCCCAGCGAGCCGTCTTCGTTGACCATGAATTTCGGCACGAGAAACAGCGAGATCCCCTTGGTGCCGGCGGGCGCGTCCGGGAGACGCGCCAGCACGAAATGCACGATGTTGTCGGTCATGTCGTGTTCGCCATAGGTGATGAAGATCTTCGTCCCCTTGATGCGATAGGTGCCGTCGGCCGTCTTCTCCGCGCGGGTGCGCAGCGCGCCGACGTCGGAGCCGGCCTGCGGCTCGGTCAGCTGCATCGTGCCGGTCCATTCGCCGGAGACGAGCTTTTCGAGATAGATTTTTTTCAGCTCGTCGCTGCCATGCGCGTCCAGCGCCTCCATCGCCGACGCCGTCAGCAGCGGACAGAGGCCGAAGGCGACGTTCGAGGCGCTCCAGATCTCGGTGCAGGCCGCGTTGATCGCGATCGGCAGGCCCTGGCCGCCAAAATCCTCGGGGCCGGAGACTGCGTTCCAGCCCCCCTCGGTCCAGCGCTTGTAGGCATCCGGCCAGCCCGGCGCGGTCGTGACCTTGCCGGCATCGAGCTTGATGCCGTGCTCGTCGCCGACCCTGTTGAGCGGCGCCAGCACGTCGGTTGCGAATTTGCCGGCTTCCTCCAGCACGGCGCTCACGATGTCGCCGTCGAAATCGCCGTAATGGCCGGCCTCCACGGCAGCCTTCAGGCCGGCGCCGTGGTTGAGCGACAGCAGCATGTCAGAGATCGGCGCGCGGTAGGTCATGGCTCACTCCCGTGGACAGGTCTTGCCGCCGTATTCCCATGAAACGGGGGAGGTCTCAACTGTCGGGATCCAGGGAACGCGCTGGGCCGGAACGGGCTGTTGCCAGGGCCTATAATAACAAGGCCGATAATAAGGTGTGGCACGTCCGCAGCCGGCGGCTGTGGTATTTTGCCCCTCCAGGCGGTTGAAATGCCGCTTCGCTCCCTATAGACCGGCTGCGACCAACGGGAATCTGCGGTGGCCAGTTCTTCCGCCCCGTTCTTGGTCATCCTGTTGGGGCGTAGCCAAGTGGTAAGGCAGCGGATTTTGATTCCGCCATTCGGAGGTTCGATCCCTCCCGCCCCAGCCAGATCCAACATGCTGATTTTGTTAGAGGAATGGCCTTGCTGAAGGAGGATTTTCCGGCGCATTTGGAAATTCCGCTTACCTCGCATTTGGAAATTCTGTGCTGGTTTCGTTTTTGGTCGAAGGCAGATGAAAGTGCTCGCGCGTTGAACGTTCGTTCGACTTATCAAGATACGAATTGAGCCTATGAACGCTGTCCGCGTTGCAAGCTTCCGACCGCTCGCGTTGATGTCGCGTGCGGGATCGACAGCTGCAGAGTCCCGCCGCCTAAGCACTGTTCAACGAAACGCGAAGTCTATCTTTGAGATCGGACGCTAGTCTCGCTCCATCTTGTCCGGCACCATCGCACCGACATGGACCCAGCAGTGATACTTGTCGCCGAGTTGGTGCGCGCGGTCGCACCACAATTGCATAATCCGGAAGCCAGATAACTCGCATCATCTTGCTTCTATGGACCAGACTGTCTTCCAACAGCCCGAGGCTTCCTTAACGAACGGCAGCTTCCAATTTGGTCGCAACCGGTACTGATGCGAGATGCAGCCTATTGTCGCCGCAGCTCAAGCCGAGCGTTGCCAGCCATACTATAATGATCCTCATCTCGTCCTGTCCCATGATAAACGAGGCTGAAGACGGCGCTTACGTTCCCGGCAGATGTCGTATCAAGCTTTCACGGATGTGCCGCGCAAGTTCGGTGGCGGCTGGCGGCGCGTGGCCGTTAGGCATATGCAGATTGATCGCAAACGGAGGCAACTCAGGCAGGCCCGCTTCTGTAGGTACGATCTCGAGGTCGGCCGGCACGGTCGAGGTGAGCAAAGCCGTGATCGCCAAGTCTGAGCGAACGGTAGCCGTGCTGGCATCGATGCTCCCGCTCTCAAACACAGTGCGCCATGCCACGCCGTGCTCACTTAGCGCTTGAAGGACCGCAGGCCGGAATCCGCATGTTTCGGCGACCATCGAAACAGGGAACGGCGTTTTCAAATGTGCCGAGCCGGACTTTGCACCAACCCACACCAAGCGATCGACGATCAGGCACTCGCCACGGGACGGCCCGAGCGGTTCTTCGATAAGGGCAACATCAATCGTCCCATCCAGGGTGCTCGCCAGAAGATCAGGAGACGCGGCGCAAACGAGCATGATGTCCACCAACGGATGGTTCTCAGTGTAGGTTTTCAAGATTGGAGCGAGCCACGTGCCGGCGAGGTCGTAGGGAGCGCCCAGGCGAACTTGCCCGCTCATCGCCTCGGTAGTCATGTCTGACCAAATCTCGTCATTCAGGACCAGCAGACGACGGGCTTTCCCCAGCAACCGCTCTCCTGTGGCAGTGAGCCGAATGCGTCGGCGATCACGCGTAAAGAGAGCGCCAGACAAATCCTCTAATCGGGCGATCTGCTGACTAACGGCGCTTTGAGACAGGTGCAGCGCATTTCCGGCCGCCGTCATGCTGGCATGATCGGCGACGGCTACGAAGGTCCGCAGAAGCCCCATATCGAGATTACGACTCATCCTTGTATTATGGATCGTAATGCATTCCATGCACAGCATGCGTTTCCATAATGGACTGCGGCGCGGTAAATTCTCGCTTCAATAAACAGGGGCAGAGAGTGTCTTCCGCTGAGTTCTTACCGCTTATTCTCTTCGTTATCGTTTCGACGATCACGCCAGGAGGCGCAACGACCTTAGCCACAGCCTCGGGCGCTCATTTCGGTTATCGTCGCTCCATACCGCTCATGGCCGGCATCGCGGTGGGCCTTGCTTCAATGGCGGCCTCGGCCGCTGCGGGCTTGGCGAGCGTTTTGCTGGCGCTACCGTCATTGCAACTCGCTATGAAGGCGATCGGCTCGCTCTATCTCTTGTGGCTTGCCTGGAAGATCGGTCGCAGCGGACCTCCCCATCTCCAAGCTAATCTCGCGAAACCGACCAGCTTCCTCGGCGGGGTGTGGTTGCTATGGCACAACCCGAAAGGCTGGGCGATGACGCTGGGGGCCGCAGCTTCCTTTGCTGCGCTTGCGGGCAACCCGTTTCAACTCGGTGCGCTGCTCGGGTGCGCATTTGGTATCGCCGCAATCCTGTCTCTCTCGCTCTGGTGCGCCGCCGGATTGCTGCTCGCTCGCCTGCTCGAAACGGAGATACAGTGGCGCGTCCTCAATGTCCTTTTAGGGGTTTTGCTCGTCATTTCGATCGTTCCGATGTGGCTCTAATGATCGGGGCCGCTGGTCGCTCTGCCTTCTCCCAATGACGGGGCTTTCCCCAAGGAGTTGCTGGTATTCAGCGATAATCCTGAGAAGCACATGGCAATGATGGGCATCCCAACCCGCGTCAGAAACTGCGGTTCGGATGCGCCAAGGACAACACGGACCCGCATTTCATGCGGTCGTTGTAGCCCTTGTTCATCCAAGAGGTACTGCCTCTTAATCCCAAGAGAGTGGTCGATCCGGACGGTACGCGACGCGGATCATCGCCAGTCGAGTGTTACCTGAAGGCCTCGCTTCGAGCCTTTGATGGTGGGATCTACTGTGGTTCGATTCCCGCGGCCTTGATGATCCGTCCCCATTTGCCGATCTCGGCCTTCAGGAAAGCCTCGAGCGCCTCCGGCGTCGCGCGCTCGGGCTCGACCGGAGCCATGCTGAGTTCGGCAAAGCGGCTGATCAGGGCAGGATCCTTCAGGGCTGTCTGCAGCGCGCTCACGAGATGGTCGATCACCGGCTTCGGCGTGCCGCGCGGCGCGTAGAGGCCGTACCAGGTCGTGACGTCGAACTCGGGAACGCCGGCTTCGGCCGAGGTCGGCACGTCAGGCAGCGTCCCGACGCGTTTCTTGCTTGTGATCGCGTAGCCCTTGATCGTGTTCGACTGGATATACGGCGTCGGACCGGTCGCGGGATCGCAATAGACGTCGATGTGGCCAGCGATGACGTCGTTCAGCGCCGGTCCGCCGCCCTTGTAGTAGATCGGCGTAAGCTTTGTGTCGGTGGTGTTCATGAACATCAGGCCGCAGAGCTGCGAGGCCGAGCCGAGACCGACATTGCCGAAAGTCATCTTGTCGCCTTCGCTGCGGATGCGCGCGATCATCTCGCCGAGATCCTTGGCCGGAAAATTCGGCCGGGCCACCAGGATCATCGGCACGTCGGTGACAAGCCCGATCGTGGCGAAGTCGCCGACGGGGTCGAACGGCAGCTTGGCATAGAGGGAGGGTGCCGTGGCCTGGCCGACATGCATCAACAGCAGCGTGTAGCCGTCAGGCGCGGCTTTGGCGACGCGGTTGGTGCCGAGCGTGCCGCCGGCGCCGACGACATTCTCGATGACCATCGACTGCTTCAGCGTCGCGCTCATGGCGTTGCCGAGGATCCGCGCGATGACGTCGCCGGGGCCGCCGGCGGAGAAGGGCACGATCATCGTGACCGGGCGGGTGGGGTAGTCGTCTGCGATCGCCGCGCCACACGGGCAGAGCAGGAAAAACAGGATCAGCGATCGTACGAGATACGTCATCGAACACTCCCTGGCGGCATTTTTTTAGTCGTCGGAAGGCGCCGCCTCCTTGGCCGCCGACGATTTTTCGATCATGTCGAGCGCGGCCACCGCGGCCGCGTTGATGTGATCGACGCAGCAACGTTCGGCGAGGTCCGCATCGCCGTTCTGGATGGCACGCCAGATCGCGGTCACCTCGCGCAGGCTCTTGTTGATCCGTTTCGGTTGCGACATCGACGTGATCCGCAACAGTTGGATCCGGTCGTGGAGCGGCTTGAGCATGCGCTCGATGAAGGCGTTGCGGCAGCCGCCGATCAGCGCGCCGTAGAAGTCGGTCTTGGCTTCGAGGCACCCGACCAGATCCTGCTTGGCGGCGGCGGCCTTCAGCCGCGTCAGGGCGTCCCCGATCCGGCGCGCCACTTCGGGATCGTGAAGCCTGGCGCATTCGCGGCCAGCGAAGCCTTCGAGGACCGCGCGTGCCGTGTAGAGCTGCCGGGCCTCCTCCAGGCTGATCGTCGAGACCACGGGGCCGCGATGCGGGACGGTATTGACGAGCCCGTCGGCCTCGAGGGCGCGCAGCGCTTCGCGGATCGAGGGACGGCTGACGCCCATCATCTCGCAGAGCTCGCGCTCGACCAGCCGCTGGCCCGGCTTGAGCGTTCCGGACATGATCGCCTCGCGCAGCTTTTGCGCGACCATCGCCCGGACGGTCGGGACGTCCTCGATGCGAAGCGACTGCAGTTCCGTGCGTCTGTCCATGACTGGCCTTGGTTTGAGGGCTCAAAACCGGTTTACAGGCAGAATCATCATTTCGGCAATTTGAACGTGCGGGGGCTGGTCGAGGGAAAAGACGATGGAACGGGCGATATCGGCCGGCTCGAGCGCCATCCTGAACTGGTCGAAATAGTCCTTTTCCTTCTGCTGATCGCCCCGGTAGCGGGTCAGGATGATGTTGGTCCGGGTCAGGCCGGGCTGGAGCTCGGTGACCCTGATCGCAGTTTCCGCCAGCTCGCCCCGGAGGGTCTCGGTAAACATGTGCACGCCCGCCTTGCTGGTGCTGTAGGCGGCCATGTCAGGCACGATCCGGACCGCGTTGATCGAGCTGATATTGACGACATGGCCGGCATTGCGCTGGACCATGCCGGGGAGGATCGCGCGCGTGACGCGCATCAGGCCGATCAGGTTGGTCTGGATGATGTTGGACCAGTCGTCCGCGGAACCAATGTCGAAGCGTGTCCGTCCGCCGATATCGTGGCCGGCGTTGTTGATGAGGACATCGACCGGTTTGAAATGACCGGGAATGGCATCGGGCAGGCCATCCACCGCCTTTGCGTCGCTGATGTCGAGCTGGATCGGAAACACCGCATTGCCGGCCGTCGCCGCCAACTCCTGAAGCGCCTTGGCGTCGCGATCGACCAGCACGACGCGGCGGCCGCTTTCCAAGAGCGCCTTGGTGATGGCGCGTCCGATGCCGCCGGCGGCGCCTGTCAGCACGACGGTCTGGCCCGAATGTTCAGTCATAACAACACTCCCGTTCCAATGCTCTCATGCGACCGACCAGCCGCCGTCGATCGGCAGGCTGGCTCCGGTAATGTCGTTTGCGGCGGGTCCACAGAGAAAGACGACCATGGCGGCGACCGCATCCATTTCGACGAAGCGCTGCGTGGGCTGGCGCTCGCCGAGATACTCACGGGTCACGTCGTCTACCGATCGGTCACTGTCCGATGCGATCGCCGCGATCTTGTTCAGGATGGCGGGCGTCGGCAGCGTGCCGGGGCAGAGCGTGTTGCAGGTAATGCCGCTGCGGGCTGTCTCAATGGCGACGGCGCGGGTCATGCCGGAAATCGCCGTCTTGGTGGTGACGTAGTCGATGCGGTCCTCGACTGCGCGGCTCGAATAGATCGAGCCCATGTTGATGATGCGGCCCCAGCCGCGCTGCTTCATCGCCGGCAGCGCCAGGCGGATCAGATGGAACGGCGCAGACAGGTTCACGGCCAGCGCCTGCTCCCATCGATCGGGCGGAAACTGCTCGATCGCGGAGAAATGCCTGATAACGGCGTTGTTGACGAGGATATCGATGGCGCCGCAGCGGTCGAGCAGGTCCGCCGTCATGGCCTCGATCGCCTCGCGTTGGGAGAGATCGACGCCGGCCGCGATGATTTCGACACCGAAGCGGGCGCGAAGGTCATCCGCGGCCTGCTTCGGCGCGACGAGATCGTGAAGGACAATGTTGGCACCCGCGCCGGCCAGGCCTTCCGCGACGGCCAGTCCGAGGCCCGCAGTCGCACCAGTCACGAGTGCCCATTTGCCCTTCATCGTAGCCACGCTTCGCTATTTGTTGTCGAGTTCGGCGAAGACGTCCTTCGCGTTTCGGAATGCATCCACGCCGGCCGGCACTCCGCAATAGATCGCAACCTGCATGAAGACCTCGCGGATTTCCTCGCGCGTTGCGCCGTTGGCGAGCGCGCCGCGCACGTGAGTCTTCAGCTCATGCGGCCGGTTGAGCGCGCACAGCATTGCGAGATTGAGAAAGCTGCGGGTCTTCCGCTCCAGCCCTTCGCGCCCCCAGACATAGCCCCAGCAATATTCGGTGGTGAGATCCTGCATCGGGCGGTTGAAATCGTCCGCGGATGCGATAGCCTTGTCGACGAACTCGTTGCCGAGCACGCTCTTGCGGATTTCGAGGCCGCGGTCGTAAGTCGCCTTGTCCATGTTGTTCTCCGTTGTCAGTTTTTCGGCCAGAACGGCTGTGCCAGTGCGAGCGCTGGAGGGAACACCGTCACCGGCACGCCTGCCTGCCACTGCACGATGGTCATGCCGGCGCCGACGCGGCGGCCCTTCTCGTCGAACTTGATCTCGCCCAACGGATAGTATTTCGAGGGGCCGGCATCCATGGTGCGCAATGCCTCGCCGACGGCGACGCGATCGGCCTTACCGGCTTTCTCGAGCGCGTCCTTGATCACCCACATGTCGCCGTAGGTGGAGATCGCGTTCTGCGTCATCCACGGCTCCTTGTAGCGGGTCTTCAATTCGGCGATCAGTGCCTCGTGGCCCTTGGCGCCCCAGCTTGCGACGCAGGTCAGTACGCCCTGAAGCAGTTCGGGGCTGACGGTTTGCAGCATGTCCGGCTCGGCGATCGCGATGCCGAACGAGATGGTCGGAATCTTGCCCTGGCCGAGACCGAACTCGTTCATCTTCTCGAGCAGCAGCTTCGCGTCAGAGATCACCGTCGGCAGGAAGAACAGCAAATCGGGTTTCGCCGAACGGATCTTCTGCACCAGCGATGTCGCATCCGCCAGCGGCGGCGTGAACGTCTCGTCGACGATCAGCTGCAACTGGTTCTCCGCCAGAAGGCCTTCGCGCATCGCCTTTGCGGAGGCGATCGAGGCCCCCGTGTTGTCGGTCAGGATCGCGACCGTCTTCGGACGCTTGCCGGAGGCCGTCTCCGCCAGCTTGATGATCTGGGGCAACGCTTGCCGCGCCTGCGAACCTGCGGTGGCTGCGGTCTGGAATACGTACTTGAATCCGCGCTCGGTGATGAGGTCAGAGTAGGAGAGGGTGAGGACGGGCAAGCTGGCGCGCTCGGTCACCTCGGTCACCGCGAGCGTGAACGAGGACAAATACGCGCCGCTGGCCGCGACCAGATCGGTCTCCTGCGCAACCATGCGCTGGGCGGCGTTCTTGGCCTTTTCCGTGGTGTCGCCGGAATCGAGCACGACGAGCTTCAGCTTGGCGCCGCCGAGTGCCTTGACGCCGCCTTGCGCGTTGATGTGATCGACCGCCATCTCGGCGCCTTCACGCATCACCATTCCCGGCCGGGCATAAAGCCCGGAGATCGGCACCAGCAGGCCGACCTTCACTTCCGCGGGTTGTTGCGCCCAGGCGCGGGATGCGATCAGCGTACCGGATGCGCCCGCCAGCAGCGTTCGCCGCGTGATCGTGATCTTGCTCTTCGTGGTCATGACAATTCTCCTCCCTGAAAAAAGCGCGACGCTGTTAGGATTTCTTCGGCCAGAACGGCTGCGACTGCGCGAGCTCGGGCGGATAAACGGTGACAGGCACGCCCGATTGCCACTGCACGATGACGACGCCGGCGCCGACGCGACGGCCCTTCTCGTCGAATTTGAGTTGACCGCCTGGATAGTATTTCGAGGGGCCGGCATCCAGGGTGCGGAAGGCCTGCGCGACCGAGTTGCGGTCGGCCTTGCCGGATTTCTCCAGCGCCTCCTTCATCAGCCACATGTCGCCATAGGTCGAGATGACGTTCTGCGTCATCCAGGGCTCCTTGTACTTGGCCTTGAGCTCCGCGATCAGCGCCTCGTGACCCTTCGATCCCCAGTTGGCGACGATGGTCATGATGCCCTGCACGGTCTCCGGACTCACGCTCTGGAGCATGTCGGGCTCGGCAATGGTGATACTGAACGACACCGTCGGAATTTTGCCCTGGCCGAGGCCGAACTCGCTGATCTTCTCCAGACCGAGCTTGGCGTCGGAGACCGCGTTCGGCATGAACAGCAGCAGGTCCGGCTTTGCAGAGCGAACTTTCTGGATCAGCGGGGTCGCATCCGACAATGGCGGCGTCCAGACTTCCTCGACGACGAGTTGGAGACCTTCCTGCGCGAACAGCTTTTCCTTCAGCGCTTTGGCGGTGGCGACGGAGGTCGCGGTGTTGTCCATCAGCATCGCCACGGTCTTCGGCTTCTTGCCCGATGCATTCTCGGCAAGCTTGATCAGCGTCGGCAGGCCGAGCTCGGACTGGCGGCTTGCGGTCGCGGCGGTCTGGAAGATGTATTTGAAGCCGCGGTCGGTCAGCAGGTCCGAATAGGACAGCGTCAGCACCGGCAGTTCGGCGCGCTCGGTCACCTCGGTTACGGCGAGCGTGAAGGAGGAGAGATAGGCGCCGGTGGCGGCGACGAGATCGGGCTCCTGCGCCACCATGCGCTGCGCCGCGTTCTTGGCCTTCTCGGTGGTGTCGCCGCAATCGATCACGACAAGCTTCAGCTTGGCACCGCCGAGCGCCTTGATGCCGCCCTGCGCGTTGATGTGCTCGATGCCCATCTCGGCGCCCATCTTCATCACCTGGCCGGGGCGGGTGTAGATGCCCGACAGCGGCACGATCAGTCCGACCTTGACCTCGGCCGGCGTCTGCGCGCGTGCCACGCCGGCGAGGCCGACGGCGGCGGCGCCCGACAGTACGGTCCGGCGCGTCAATCCCTTCGATGTCTTGCCTTTCGAAGTCTTGTTCATTTTGTTTCTCCCTGGTCTTTGTTTTTTGTTCGTCACATACCGAGATAGGCTTTGCGTACGCGGTCGTCGGCGCGCAGCGTGTCGTTGTTGCCTTCGAGCACGACGTGTCCGGCTTCGAGGACGTAGCCGTGATCTGCTGACTCAAGCGCTTCCGCGACGCGCTGCTCGACCAGCAGCATGGTCAGCCCGGACTGACGCCGGATCTCGATCAGGCGCTCGAAGATGAAGTCCGCAGTCGACGGCGCGAGCCCCATTGAGGGCTCGTCCAGCATCAGGAGTTTTGGCGAGGAGGCGAGACCGCGGCCGATCGCGAGCATCTGCTGCTGGCCACCGGACATCGTGCCCGCAAATTGATTGCGGCGTTCCTTCAGCACCGGCAGCCATTCGAAAATGCGCTCGATATTGGCCTGCCAGTCGCGCCGGCCGCTCTCTGTCATCGCGCCCATTTCCAGATTCTCCATCACGGTCAGCGACGGGAAGACCTGGCGGCCCTCGGGGACATGGGCGATGCCGAGATGGGCGCGCTGCGGCGGCGGCACCGCGAGCAGATCGACGCCGTCGAATGAGATAGCCCCACCGCTCGGCTTCACGATACCGGAAATTGTCTTGAACAGCGTGGTCTTGCCGGCGCCGTTGGGCCCGACGATCGCAACGAACTGACCTGCACCGACATTGATCGACACGTCGTTCAGGACGGGTTTTGCGGAGTAGCCCGCGCTCAATCCCTCAATTCGCAGCATGGGCCGCCCACTTTTTGCCGAGATAGGCTTCGATCACGCGGCTGTCGCGCGTCACCACCTCCGGCAGGCCCTCGGTGATGACGGCCCCGTGGTCGAGCACGAGAAATCTGTCGACCAGCCGGACCATGGCCTGCATGGTGTGCTCGATGATGGCGATGGTCATGCCGTCGCGTGCAAGCTGCTGGATCACGGCGACAACCTCGTCCGCCTCGCCGTGACCGAGGCCGGCCAGCGTCTCGTCGAGCAGCAGGATGCGTGGCTGGCCCGCAATCGCGCGCGCAAGCTCCATCAGCCGCAGCTCCTTGGTCGAAAGTTCACCGGCGACACGATCGGCCACCGCAGAAAGCCCCACGCGGGCAACCGCGTCGGCGGCAAGCTTGCGTGCCTCCCCGTCGGAGCGCGCACGCACGTAGGCGCCCACCACGACATTGTCGAGGATCGACATGCGCAGGAACGGCCGCATGACCTGGAAGGTGCGGCCGACGCCGGCCTCGCAGATTGTGTGCGGCCGCTGGCCGGACATGTTGCGGCCGTCGATCAGAACCTCGCCCTGGTTCGGCTTCAGGAAGCCGTTGAGGAGATTGAACAGCGTCGTCTTGCCGGCACCGTTGGGGCCGATGATGCCGAGGATCTCGTTCTTGTGCAGCTTGAAGCTGACATCCTGCACGGCCTTGAGGCCACCGAAGGAGCGCGAGAGGTTGCGAACCTCAAGCACGACCTCGCCGGTCGCGGCGCGCTGTTGCGAGCCGGGCTTCAGTGTCGTCACGTTGGCGGCGGTCGCTCCCGGAGCGTCGTTGACCGTTGCTTTGGACGCATCCCGTTTGCGCAAGAGATCGCGCAGTTTCCAAAAGAGGCCTTCCGGTGCCAACAGGATCACGCAGACAATGGCAAGGCCGAAGATGACGCCCTGGATGCCGGGGATGCGCGCACCGGCCTCCGCGTGCAGGATTTCGGCGAGCGGGATCAGAATGACCGACCCGATGACCGGACCCCAGACCGTGCCGACGCCGCCGAACATCACGACCGTGAGCGCCTGCGCGGACACCAGCATGCCGAACACCGAGGCCGGGGTCACGACCAGCAGCACCTGCGCGTAGAACCCGCCGATGGCAGCGGCGATTGCGCCGCTGAGCGTGATCGCGCGGAGCTTCCAGGCTAGCGTATTGATTCCGGCCGCTTCGGCCGCAGCCTCGTTCTGCTTGATCGCGAGCAGCGCCATGCCGAAGCGCGAGCGCTCGATCACCTGCGTCAGCACGATCGTGGCAAGCATGATCGCGAGCCCCAGCAACGTGTAGAGGCGAGGATCGGCGAACTGCATATAGGCGATCGGAGCGTCACGCTTGATCGGGAGCGTCACCTCCTGGAATCCGAGCCATTCGAACACGTAGAGAATGGCGAGCGGGTAAGCGAGCATCGCCAGGGCGAAGTAGTGGCCCTGCAGGCGGAAGGTCGGAAATCCGATCAGGAGCCCGGCGATGCCGCCGAGCATGGCGGCGACCGGAATCAGCAGCCACGGCGAAATATCGAAATAGATCTGCCCGAGCGCGGTGGCATAGGCGCCGATCCCGAAGAAGGCGGCGTGGCCGAACGAGATCAGTCCAGTGTAGCCGCTGAGCAGGTTCCAGGACAGCCCGAATACCGCCCACACCGGCACCAGGGTCAGGATGAGCTGGTAATAGGAGTTCGTGACGCCGAGCGAGACCACGGCATAGGCGATCGTGAACAGCAGGGGAGGAAGGAAGGAACGCATCCGGAGCATGGTCACGTCCTCTCGACCATGCGCCCGAAGAAGCCTTGCGGGCGAAAGAAGATGATAAGGAGAAAGACGGCGAAGATCGCAGCATTCTGCAATTGCGTCGGCAGGATGAGCGTCGACATCTGCTGCACCAGGCCGATCGTCATCCCGCCCCAGAAGGCGCCGATGATGCTGCCCATGCCGCCGAGCACGACACCGGCATACATGACGATGACGTATTCGAGGCCGACGAAGGGGTGGAACGGATAGTTGGTTGCGAGCAGGCCGCCGGCGATCGCCGTGATGCCGCAGCCCAGTGCAAAGGCGGTGCGGTGGGCGCGGTCGACGTCGATGCCCATATAGGTCGCGGCCGTCGGATTGTCGGCGGCGGCACGGAGTGACTTGCCGATCCGCGTGCGCGCGATCAATAGCGAGAGCAGCGTCATGATCGCCAGCGAAACGATCGCGTCGATGCTGCGCGCCTTGTTGAGAAAGATGCTCATGTCGAGGTAGGGGCCGAGCTCCCAGGCCGTGCTCGACAGCGGCGTGCGGATCGAGGCCAGCACGGATCCGAACACGATGAGGCCGCCGTTCTGCAGGATCAGCGCGATGCCGAGCGTGAGGATGAGCTGGGCGTAATGGCCTTCGCCCTCGAGCGAGGCGGTGCGCGTGCCTGAGACGTGCGAGATCAGGGCCAGATGCACGAAATAGCCGAATACGGCAAGCACGGGCCCGGCGAGCAGGATCGCGACGAACGGCCCGACGGTATTGCCGAACAGCGTCTGGATCCCGGCGGCGGTGAAGAGATAGAAGGCGACATACATGCCGAGCATCATGAAATCGCCGTGGGCGAAGTTGATGACGCGCATGACGCCGAAGATCAGGCCGAGCCCGACGCACATCAGGCCGTAGACGGCACCGATCAGAAGGCCTGCGGCGAGCGCTTGAAAGAATCCCTCCATCAACCCGGCCTCCGCGCGGCGCCTGCGCCGGCCTGCTGACGATCATGCGTCGATGGTGCTAATAGACTGGTCTCCAAGTCGACCATGTTTCCCCCGTACTCTCCGGCACTTCTTATGATGCCGATCGTAAAACCCGTTCCGGTGCGTCCAGACGGCACTGTGCTGCGATGGCACTGGCATTGCCGAGCTGTTCGCAGTCGTCGATGAGTTGCTCCAGCCGGTGTGCGCGGTCCTCGCCGAGGGCGCGGCTGGCGGCGGCGCGAAAACGCGCGCGAATATCTGAGGGTGTGGCGGCAATGACATCGGGCAACGCGTGCCGGATCGTCCGGCCGCCGCGCAGATGCACGGTCACATCCGCACCCTGCTTGCCGGGGAAGGCAGCGGTGAAGCCGGCATCGGCCTTGAGGTCCGTGACCGAAACCAGGCGGATGATGTCGGCATCATCGAGCCCGGCATAATTCTCTTCCGCGATCTCGCCCCGCGCCAGCGTCGCGGCGACGCTGAACGGAATGCTCATCTTGGCCTGAAGCGCGTTGCGGTAGGGCCCAGTGGAGTCGCAGCCGGGATAGCGAACGGCGGCATCGGGCGCGCGAATGACGACGCGGTCGATCTCGTCGGCGCCGGCGAGCTCGCGCGACACGCGAAGCGCCGCCTGTGCGGCGGTCTGCGCGAAATTGCAGGCCGGGACCGGCTTGTTGTAGACGGTCATGATTTCGCTCTCGCCATTCGGGAATAGCGCGACGCTGTCGGGCGCGGCCTGGCGGCGATATGCGGCGAACAAGCCGGCTTCACCTTCGAGAATCGTTTCCGAGCCGAAAGCGCCCGCCGCGGCAAGACCAATCGCCTTAATTGCGTTACTGGCGGCGAAGCCCGGATGAAAATACATGTCCGAGCTGCCGGCATGCGGCCACTCGTTCAGTCCGCTCGACGTATTGGCCGCAATCGCGATGGCGCTGGTCGCGGCGTCCTCGGAAAGGCCAAGCGCGAAACTTCCCGCCAGCGCCGCGCCGATCGGTGCAACCAGCCCGGTCGGCCGATACAAGCGCGCGAGATCTGAGCTGACGAGCGCGCGGCCGATCCGCGCGCCGGTCTCGTACCCGATGATGGCCGCTGTCAGCAGTCGGCCCCCGTGCAGCGGCGTCTGTTCCGACAGCGCGAGAAGGGTCGGCCAGATCACGACGCCGTGGTGCGCGATGCTGGCCGCATGCATGTCTTCACGGACGAGACCATGTCCCATCACGGCATTGGCGAAGGCTGCGTCGGCCGGCGAGGAGGGTTGCGGTCGTCCGACGATCGTCGCGCTGCCACCGGCATTCGCGATTGAAACAGCCTGACGGCTCCAGGGATGATGGCCCGCCTCGAAGGCGCAGGACAAGAAGTCGAGCAGACAAATCTTCGCCTTGGCGACGACTTCGGACCCGAAATCTCCGAGGTCGAGCGCAATCACGCGCCGCGCCATCTGGCGCGCGAGCGATATCTTGCCTGATACGGTCGGGCCGATCGTCATCGCAGTCGCTCTCCCCGAGGGTTTTGCGCGATCAGCCACGCATCTCGACGCCGGCCCACTCCTCGAGCACCTTGGCGATCGAGGTGAAATCGGACGACGCGCCGTATTTGGCGTTGGTGATCGCGAGCATCTGCCGCACCACCGCGCCGCAGACCATCGGCACACCCATGGCCTCGGCTTCGTCCACGCACAGCCGGACATCCTTGTAGGAGAGGCCGGTGGTGAAGCCGAAATCGAAGGTGCCGGGCAGCACCGCGCGGGGGAATTTGTCTTCGGAGGCGCTGTTGCGGCCGCTGCTGGCATTGATGATGTCGATCAGCACCTTTGCGTTGACGCCGCCTTTGACGCCCATCGCGACTGCTTCCGACGTGATCACCAGCGCCGCGGCCGCCATCAGATTGTTGGCGAGCTTGGCCGTCTGCGCCACGCCGGGCTTGTCGCCGGTGTAGAACAGCTTGCCGAAATTCTTCAGGATTGGCTGCACAGTCTCGTAGGTTACCTGCGGGCACGACACCATCACGGCCAGCGTGCCGTTGACGGCGCCCTTGATGCCACCGCTCACGGGCGCATCGACGAGTTGCATTCCTTTGGCCTTGAGGCCTTCAGCGACGAACTTCGCCGTGCCGGGACCGGAGGTCGAGAGATCAATCACGATCTTCGCACGATTGCCGCTGCTGATGCCGTCCTGTCCGAGCGTGACGGCCTTGACGATGTCGGGTGTCGGCAGACTGGCGAGCACGATATCGGCGCGCGAGGCGACGTCGGCTGGCGACTTTGCGAGTAGCGCGCCGCGCTTGACCAGCGGCTGGGTCGCCTCGACTTGCGTGTCGTAGATGACGAGCGAATAGCCCGCGTCGATCAATCGCCCCGCCATGGGGTCGCCCATGCGGCCCGTGCCGATCACGCCGAGAATCTCTCCCGCCATCGTCTACTCCCTGTCGCGCGATCCCGTGACGGGCGCGCCTTCTTGATATTCTGGTCAAACGTTTTCGCCGGTCGGCCTTTTCTGCCGCCGTCGTCGTGGCAGCGGGATCCCGCGCCAGCGGGCCGGATTGTTATGTTTGTCAGACAAGCTGTCAAGCATAACATTTGGGGTCGACAGTTTGCCGATGATCGGCATAAGGTCCGGGAAAACGAGGAAGACGCCCCGCGTGCCGCAAGTCCCAACTTCGAGTGTGAGCAAGACGCTCGCCGATTTTGTCGCGTCCGCGTCATGGGCGGACGTCGAGGCGCAAAGCCACGAAGCGCGGCGATCGATCCTCAATTTCTTTGCGACCACGCTCGGCTCCGCACGCGATCCCGTCGTGATGGCCGCGATGCGCACGCTGTCGCCGTTCAGCGGCGCCGCGACATCGACGGTGATCGGCCATTCGGAGCCGATTGACGCGTTATGCGCGTCGTTTCTCAATGCCATCTCGGCCAATCTGCTCGACTTCGACGACACGCATCCCGAGACGATCATTCATCCGGCCGCGCCGGTTGCCGCTCCCGTGCTCGCGCTCGCGGAGACGCGCAAGGTGTCGGGCCAGGAGGTGTTGACGGCCTTCATCCTCGGCGTGGATGTCGAGTGCCGCATCGGCAATTCGGTGTCGCCGCGCCACTACGCGCGCGGCTGGCACATCACCTCAACCTGCGGGATTTTTGGCGCGGCCGCCGCTTGCGCGAAGCTATTGGGGCTGCCGGCGGAAGGGATTGCGAACGCCATCGGACTCGCGGCGAGCCAGTCGGCCGGCAATGTCGAGAACCTGCCGAGCGCCGCCAAGAACGTCAGCGTCGGCAACGCGGCACGCAACGGATTGTTCGCCGCATTGCTTGCGCAGCAGGGTTATGAGGCCGCGCCGCGCGCGATCGAAGGTCCGCTCGGCTGGGCGCGCACCATGGGAGATGAGCCCGATCTCGCCCGCCTGCTCGAGGGTCTCGGCAAGACCTGGGAGATCGCGAAGAATACCTACAAGCCCTATCCGGCCGGCATCGTGTTCCATTCGGTGATCGATGCATGCCTCCTTATGCGCGGGAAAATGGGCCGACGGATCGACCAGATCGAGTCGGTAACGGTGCAGGGCTCGGCGCTGCTGCTTGCGCGGGGCGATCGCCCTGTCAACAACGAGCGTGATGCGCGCGTCAGTATCCATCATTGCGTTGCCTGCGGATTACTGCTCGGCACGGCCGGCGTTGTCGAATTTGCACGTGAAACTGTGGCCCGGCCCGATATCGCGCAGCTGCGACAAAAGGTGAGGGCGGAGCTCGACAGTGAGATGCCCGATGGCGCGGCGCGGGTCATCTTGCGTCTGTCATCCGGCGAGGTCCTCACCGAGACTGTCATCACGCCGCGCGGCAGCCAGGCCGCGCCGCTTGCAGATAGCGACATTGAAGAAAAGCTGCGCGAAGGCGTGCGCACTGGTCGGAGCGACTGGGATGCGGACCGCGTTATCGACGCAGTCTGGCTGCTCGATAAGGCGGATAACGTCGGCAATCTCCTGCAATCGCTGCGACCGCCGTCGGCGTCGCGCCAGACAACTTCCAACTAGAATCTCTCAAGACCTGAAAGGGACGATCATGAGCAAGACCGAACTGTTCGAAAAAGGCCTCAAAGTTCGCAAGGAAGTGCTCGGCGAGGACTACGTCAACAAGTCGATTGCCGGGGCCGACGAGTTCACGCGCACGATGGCGGAATGGTCGACCGAGTTCTGCTGGGGCGCGTTGTGGACGCGGCCCGGCGTCGACCGGCGCACGCGCTCGATCGTCAATCTGGCAATGCTTGGCGCGCTGAACCGCCCGCACGAGCTGAAGCTGCATGTGAAGGGCGCCCTAAAGAACGGGCTGACCAAGGAGGAGATCAAGGAGATCCTGCTGCAGGTCGCCGTCTATTGCGGCGTTCCCGCCGGCATCGACGCCTTCCGCAATGCGCGCGAGGCCTTCAACGAGGTCGATGCAAAACCCTGAGCACGGACTATGTGAGTTGTCATGGCTGATCCGGAATACGAGCTCTTCGCCATCCACTATGCAACGCGCGATGCGCAACGGAGCGAGCACTTCATCGGCGGCGACCCGCATGACGGGCCGATGCCGATGGACTATTTCATGTGGTTGGCGAGGGGAGGCGATCGCACCTTCGTCATCGACACCGGGTTCAACGCTGAAATTGCGAGGCAGCGCGGGCGAACATTCCTGCGCTGCCCGGTAGAGACGCTTCGCGCGTTCGATGTCGACGTCGCCGACGTCAAGGACGTGATCCTCACGCATCTGCACTACGACCACGCCGGCAATTTCGACCGGTTTCCGAACGCGCGGTTTCATCTTCAGGAGAGCGAACTCGCCTTCGCCACCGGGCGCTATATGCAATATCCGAGGCTGTCGCATTCCTTCGAGGTCGAGGATGTCTGCGGGATCGTGCGGCTGAACTATGCGCGCCGGGTGCTGTTCTACAATGGCGACGCCGAGATTGCGCCCGGACTGACGGTTCATGCGGCCGGCGGGCATTCCGCCGGTCTCCAGTTCGTCCGCGTCAACACACGCCGCGGCCCTGTCGTGCTCGCCTCCGACGTCAGCCATTTCTACGAGAACATGACGAGCGAGCGTCCGTTCACGACGGCTTTTCACGTCGGCGACATGCTGGTGGGTTTTGACAAGCTGCGGGTCGCGGCGTCCGACGCGGCCCACATCGTTCCCGGTCATGATCCGCTCGTGATGAAGCTCTATCCCGCGCCAAGCCCGGATCTGGATGGCGTTGCGGTCCGTCTCGATGTGGCGCCATCCCAAGCCATTCAGTCCCAGGGCGTTCAGCGGGGCGGCGGCGTAACCTAGGCTAGAAAAAATCGATTTTCGATTTTCTATTGACCCGCGCGCGCCGCCTTGCAATCATCCCAACATGGGTCCGCTTCAGTTCCATATGTCCGGAAGCCCCGGGGATGGTCCGCGCAGTCTGACGTCGGCGCTGCATGAGCGCTTGCGCGCCGATATTTTGGCGACGCGGCTGCTGCCGGGGCAGAAACTGCATATCGCCGGGCTCGCCAAGCAGTTTTTCGTGAGCCTCGCCGCCGTGCGCGAGGCGCTATCGCGTCTGGTCGCCGACGGGCTCGTGCAGGCGTCCGACCAGCGTGGCTTCCGCGTGAGTCCGGTGTCGCTTGCCGATCTCGCCGACGTGACGCAGACCCGGATCGATATCGAGGGGCTTGCGCTCCGCCGCTCGATCGAGCGCGGCGATGAGGCCTGGCTCGCCTCGGTGAAATCGGCGTGGGCGGATCTGAAGGCCGTTCCTTATCACTATCCCGACGATCCGACGGTGCACTACGAGGAATGGGTAATCCGTCATCGGATCTTCCATCGCGCGCTGGTCAACGCGTGCGGCTCGCCATGGCTGCTCGGCTTCCGCGACGTGCTGCATGAGCAGAGCGAGCGCTATCGCCGGCTTTCGATTCGCAGGGAGGTCGGTGGCAAACCGCGCAACGTCGAAGCCGAACACAAGACGATTGTCGCTGCAGTGGTGAAGCGCGATGCGGATGCGGCAGTTCGCGCATTGTCAAAGCACTTCGGCACCACCAAAGATTTTGTCGAGCTCGCTGCCTCGCGCATTGCGGAGGTAAGCCGCGCGCCCTGACGATCCGGAGAAAATCCGGCAAACAAAAACAGAGACCGGGAGGAAACCAACAATGAAGATCAATCGCCGTCACGCGCTTATGTCGCTCGTCGCCGCCGCAATTCTTGCCGGCCCTGCGAGCGCCGCCGACACCATTCGTGTTGGCCTGCCGACGAAAACCTACTGGCCGACGACGATCGCCGAGACCGCTGTGCGGCAGAAGCTGTTCGAGAAGGAAGGCATCCAGGCCGAGCTGACCATCTACCGCAGCGGTGCGGAGACGTTCGAAGGAATGGCTGCGGGCGCAGCCGACATCATCCTCGATCCGCCCTCGCTGGTTTCCGCCGGGCGCAAGAAGGGGGTGATGTCACGGATCGTGGCCAATGCCGCGATGGGCAATTTCGGCTGGCAATTGATGGTCCCGACCAAGTCGACCATCGACGTCAAGGACCTCAACGGCAAGAAGGTGGCGATCACCGCGGCCGGATCCGGCTCCGATTTGCTCGCGCTGTGGACCATCCAGGACAAGAAGATCGATTTCACCCGCGTTCCCGTCGGCGGCGGCGGCCTCGTGCCGAACCTCCTCGCGGGCAACGTCGAGGCTGCCGTGGTCTATTCGCCGCTCAGCTTCCAGATCTCGAAATCTGGCGAGGCCAGGGCCATCCTCGACTATGCGACCGCCGTACCGCCGAACCTGACCGCCGGCTGGATCGTGCTCGACAAGCTCGCCGACGCAAAGCCGCAGCTGGTGCAGAAGGCGGTGAACGCCCTCTACGGCGCGGTCGCGTTCATGCGGGCCAATCGCGATGTCACGGTCAAGCTGATCGCCGAGCTCTATGAAATGCCGCCGGAGATCGCGAGCCTCGAGTACGAAAACACGATCATGAAGCTCGAGACCAGCGGCGACATGGGCGCGGTCAATGTGAACGCGGCCGTGCAGCTGTCGCTGGATCTCGCCAAGCTCGGCGGGCTCAAGGATATCGTGCCGGTCGAGGACGTGATCTCGACCAAGTTCAAGCCGATCCCGACCAAGCAATAGCGATGCAGAGCACGCTCGCCATCAACCTGGTGCGGATCGCGATCATCATCGCGATCCTGGCGCTGTGGGAGGTGCTGCCGCGCACCGGCATCGTCAATCCGCGCCTGCTGCCGTCGGCGTCCGACACGTTCGCGACGCTCGGCGATCTCCTGCAGCGCGCGGCCGTGCAGAAGGATCTGATGGTGACCGCGACCGAGGTGCTGGCCGCGTTCGCGCTCGCCGTGCCCTTCGGCGCAGTGATCGGCTTCCTGGTCGCGGAGAACCGCTACTTTGCCGACGTGGCCAAGCCGCTGCTGTTCTTCGCGTTCAGCATTCCGAAGTCGATCTTCCTGCCGATGTTCATCCTGGTGTTCGGCGTCGGCTTCGCGCAGAAGGTCGGTTTCGGCTTTTTCTCCACGATCTTCATCGTGATCATGTCGACCACGACGGCGGTGGAGTCGGTCAAGGTCGAGCATCTCACGGTGGCGCGCTCCTATGGCGCCACGCCGATCCAGACCGCGTTCCGGGTCTATCTGCCGAGCATGCTGCCGGTGCTGCTGGAGGCCTTGCGGATCTCCATGATCTTCAACCTGACCGGCGTGATTTTGGCCGAGATGTACGCCTCGCGCGACGGCATCGGCCACCAGATCGCGACCTGGGGTGAGAATTTCCAGATGAAGCAGCTCCTCGCCGGCGTCGTGATGGTCGCCGCGATCGCCATGACCTTCAACGAACTAGTCAGATGGGTGGAAACGCGATGCAGCCATTGGCGAACGTGACCCCGTTGAAGCCTCCCGCGCGCGCCGGCGCGATCGAGGTGAAGAATGTCGGCCAGGTGTTCAAGACCAGGTCGCAGGACGTCGTCGCGCTGGAGGACGTCTCGCTGGAGATCAAGCCCGGCCGCTTCGTCGTGCTGGTCGGTCCGAGCGGCTGCGGCAAGTCCACCCTTCTGATGATGATGGCTGGGCTGCGCCAGCAGACCTCGGGCACGATCACCATCAGCGGCGCGCCGATCCCGGAGCCGGACCCCGACAGGGTCGGCGTGGTGTTCCAGGAGGCGAGCCTGTTTCCCTGGCTGACGGCAGAGGACAATGTCGAGTTTCCGTTGGCACTGCGCGGCGTGCCCAAGGCGGAACGGCGCACCAAGGCGCAGGATGCGCTCAAGCTGGTTGGCCTCGACGGCTTCGGAAAGCGCCATCCGCATGAGCTCTCAGGCGGCATGAAGCAGCGCGTCTCGATCGCGCGCGGGCTGGTGCAGGACCCGCCGGTGCTGCTGATGGACGAGCCGTTCGCCGCGCTCGACGAGCAGACGCGCATGACCATGGGCGACGAGTTGCTGCGTATCTGGGCGGCGACCGGAAAGACAGTCGTGTTCGTCACGCACAGCCTCACCGAAGCCGTCTATCTCGCCGACGAGGTGATCGTGATGTCGGCGCGGCCCGGCCGCATCGTCGACCATCTCCAGGTCCAGCTGCCGCGGCCCCGCACCTACGAGATGCTGAGCGGCGACGCTTTCGGCGCGCTGCGCGACCGCATCTGGCGGCACATCCGCAAATCGGCGTGAGGCGGGAGATGAGCGCCAAGATGACCGCGAAGATCAGCGCGAAGACGCTGCGATATCTGATCGTGATCGGCCTGATTGCACTTTGGGAGCTGCTGCCGCGCACCGGTCTTATTCCCGAGCTGTTCCTGCCGTCCCTGTCGTCAACGCTGGTCGCTGGATGGAGCGACGCTGCCGAATACGGTCATGCGCTGGCGGTGACGCTCTACGAAGTCGTGGTCTCCATGGCGTTCGCCTGTGGCGGCGGCATCCTGCTCGGCGCCGTCGTCGGCAGCCTGCCGCGCCCGCGCGTCCTGATCATGCCGATGGTATCGAGCCTCTACGCGGTGCCGCTCGTGATCCTCTATCCCGTCTTCACCGTGTGGCTCGGCATCGGCTCGGAGTCAAAGATCGCGTTCGCCTCGATCTACGGTTTCCTGCCGACGATGCTCGCGACCGCGGCCGGCATCCAGACCATCGATCCGCAGCTCCTGCTCGCGGCGCGCAGCATGGGCGCGACGCTGACACAGCGGCTGGTTCGCGTCATCATCCCTGCGGCAATCCCGACCGTGCTGTCGGGCTTGCGCGTCGGCGGTGCGCTTGTGATCGTCGGCGTCGTGGTCTCGGAGATGCTGATCTCCTCGGCCGGCATCGGCTATCTGATCTCGCGCTACCGCACGATCCTCGACAGTCCGCACGTGTTCGCGGGTGTGCTGCTCGTGCTGTTCATGGCGATCGCCTTCAACGCCGCGATCCGGTGGATCGAGCGCAAGGCGGCGATCTGGCAGACCGGCACGCGCGCAGGTCAGGCCAATGACGAGATCGCGTCGGGCGCGATGCAGCCGGCGACCTGAGGTTTTAGCGTGTACGATCTGACCCTGACATTCGACAACGGCCCCGATCCCGACGTGACGCCGCGCGTGCTCGACATTCTCGGCGAGCGCGGGATCAAGACCACCTTCTTCGTCATCGGTGAGAAACTCGCCGACCCCGCGCGGCACGGCCTTGCGGTGCGAGCACACGGGGAGGGGCACTGGATCGGCAATCACACGTTTACGCACACCATTCCGCTCGGTGAGCAGCCGGACCGGGACACTGGGGAGAACGAAATCGGCCGCACGCAAGGAGCGATCGGCGATCTCGCGCATCCGCAGCGCTGGTTCCGGCCTTTCGGTGGCGGCGGCAATCTGGACACGCGGCTTTTGAAGCCGTCCGTCGTCGATTATCTCACCCGCAACAAGCACAGCTGCGTGCTGTGGAATGCGATCCCGCGCGACTGGGACGATCCCGACCGTTGGACCGAGCGCGCACTTGACCAATGCAACCGGCAGCCGTGGACGCTAATGGTGCTGCACGATCTGCCGACCGGCGCGATGGACCATCTCGAGCGCTTTCTTGACCGCGCCGAAGCGGCCGGCGGTCGCTTCCGCCAGGATTTCCCGCCGCAATGCGTTCCGATCCGCAGCGGCGAGATTGCACTTCCGATCAACGATTATGTTTCCTCCATCGAAGAGAGTGTTTGACCCATGAAAGTCGCAAGTTTCACGATCGCCGGCGCCGCCAGCTACGGCATTGTCACCGACAAGGGCGTCATCGATGCCGGCAGGCGGCTGACGGCATTTGCGACGCTGAAGACGCTGCTTGCGAAGGGCTCGCTCGGCGAACTGAAAAAGCTTGCCGGCGAGACGCCCGACTACGCGCTGCAGGATGTCGCGCTGCTGCCGACCATTCCCGATCCCGACAAGATCTTCTGCATCGGCGTCAACTATGCCACCCATCTGGCCGAGAGCGGCCATCCTACCCCGCCACACCCGATGATCTTCACCCGCTTCGCCAACAGCCAGGTCGGGCATGGCCAGCCGATGATCCGGCCGCTGGAATCCGAGCGTTTTGATTATGAAGGCGAGATGGCGGTCGTCATCGGCAAGGCCGGTCGCCGCATCTCGCGCGAAGCCGCGCTTGGCCATGTCGCCGGCTATGCCTGCTACAATGACGGCAGCATCCGCGACTGGCAGCGCCACACCTCTCAATTCGCACCCGGCAAGAACTTTGCCGGCACCGGCGGCTTCGGGCCCTGGATGGTCACAACCGACGAATTGGCCGATGTCACCAAGCAGACACTGATCACGCGGCTGAACGGTGTCGAGGTGCAGAAGGCCCCGATCTCCGATCTCGTCTTCGACGTTCCCGCCCTGATCGCCTACTGCTCGACCTTCACCGAACTCGCGCCGGGCGATGTCATTGTCACCGGCACGACCGGCGGCGTCGGCGCCTATCGCACCCCGCCGCTGTGGATGAAGGGCGGCGACGTCGTGGAGATCGAGATTTCTGGCATCGGCATCTTGCGCAATCCCGTCAAGGACGAGGTGCCGGCCACGGCGACGCGCGCGGCCTGACAGCCGCGCTCGACAACATAAGAAGGAGAACCCCATGCCCTTGCCAACGCACATCTTGCCGACCACTGTGGTCGGCAGCTATCCGCAGCCGGAATGGCTGGTGAACCGCGCCATGCTGTCGAAGGTGGTGCCGCGCACTCGCCTGCACGACATGTGGCGGCTACCGGCGGAACATCTTGAGGAGGCGCAGGACGATGCGACCATCGTCGCGATCCGCGACATGGAGCGCGCCGGCATCGACATCGTGACCGATGGCGAAATCCGCCGCGAGAGCTACTCCAACCGCTTCGCCACGGCGCTCGACGGTATCGACGGGGATAATCCCGCGATGATCACGGCACGCACTGGCAACACTCAGACCCCGGTGCCGCGCGTCGTCGGGCCGGTGAAACGCAAGGGACCGGTTGAGCTGCACGACATGCAGTTCCTGCGCAGGAATACTGATCGTGCAGCGAAGATCACCCTGCCGGGTCCGTTCACCATGAGCCAGCAGGCCAGGAACGAGTTTTACAAGGACGAGGAAGAGCTCGCGATGGCCTTGGCCGAGGCCGTCAATGCCGAGGCGCTGGATCTGCAAAGAGCAGGCGCTGACGTGATCCAGCTCGACGAGCCCTGGGTGCGCAACAATCCGGATCTCGCCAAACGCTACGCGGTCAAGGCGATCAACCGGGCGCTGAAGGGCATCACGGTGCCGACCGTCGTGCATCTCTGCTTCGGCTATGCCGCGGTCGTGCCCGGCTCGAACAAGCCGGCCGGCTATTCCTTCCTCGCCGAGCTTGACGACACGATCGCCGACCAGATCTCGATCGAAGCCGCGCAGCCGAAGCTCGACCTCGGTGTGCTCAAGGACCTCTCGTCGAAGAAGATCATGCTCGGCGTGCTCGACCTCGCCGATCCCGCGATCGAGAGCGTCGATACCGTGGCCGATCGCATTCGCAACGGCCTGAAATACGTATCGCCGGATCGCCTGGTTCCTGCGCCCGATTGCGGCATGAAATACATGCCGCGCGCAACTGCGTTCGGGAAGCTCAAGGCCATGTGCGATGCAGCAGCGATGGTCAGGCGAGAGCTAGGCTGAAAGGGCGCGCGTCAGAGTTAGTTAATGCGCCAAACCGCAGCGACTTTGAAAAATCGGCAGAACGATGTGAATGTTGGAATGCGTCGTCAGGGACACTTCAGTTCGCGCCTCTTTCGAGCCGAGGGGCGGACTCAATTGATCCACCAACTGGCGGAGCAAGTGCGACCGAGCGAAATCAAACTACCGCCCAGAGGTCAAACGACAATCTATTTCGCTGCGGAGCGCAGAAAAATCAATTGGTTTCGTCAACAAGGCCTCTGCACCCGCTGCCATGGCTCTTCGTCGGGTGTCGCCATCACCGTAGGCAGTGATCATGATCACCGGGACATCCGGCCTTGACGCTTTCGCTTTGGGTAGAAGTTCAAGGCCGCTCATTCCGGGCATATTGACGTCCGACAAAATCAGGATCAAAGGCACGGTATTGGCATCACTGATTTTCTGAAGCGCGCTATCTCCCGAAGTAGCGAATTCCATTGTAAAGCGGCCGGAACGGATGTCGCGCCTGAATTGCTGGCGAAACAGGTCTTCGACGTCGGGTTCATCATCGACCACGAGTATAAGACAAGTCACGAATGAGTCTCAGCGTTGCTGGCATGGGCGGAGCGTGGAAGGACCACTCGAAATTCAGTGAACTGGCCGGCTTGAGTGTCGACCTCAATCGAGCCGGCGTGTTGCTTGACAACGATATCGTAGCTTAGCGAAAGCCCGAGACCGGTGCCTTCTCCGGGCGGCTTGGTCGTGAAGAATGGGTTGAACATTTTCTCCATCACTTCGGACGGAATTCCCGAGCCATTGTCGCGAATTCGAATTTCGACGCGGTTCCCCAGATTTCTGGTTGCTGCAGTAAGCTGAGGCTCGTAATCATCGCGGCCATCGTCTGCCTTACGTTTCCTCGCAGCATAAAATCCGTTGTTGATCAGGTTCAGTAGCACGCGGGTGATCTCCTGGGGTACCAGCTCGGCCTCTCCTGCGCCGGGATCGAATTTCTGGTCGAGCCTGATATAAAACCCCTGCTCCTCGGCCCGGGCACCGTGATAGGCAAGGTTGAGACTCTCCTCAACCAGGGTATTGATATCAACCGCGCGCCGCTCACCTGAATCATCGCGCGAGTGCATCAGCATATTCTTGACGATCGAGTCTGCGCGCTTGCCGTGCCGCACCACCTTTTCGAGGTTACTTTTAAGAAGCCTTGCGATTTCATCCGTTTCCTGGCGCATGCTATCGTTCAATGACGCTGGTTTAAGGACCTCGCCTAGCTCGTCGACCAACCCCTGCGAGAGTGCGGAAAAATTATTGATAAAATTGAGCGGGTTCTTGATTTCGTGGGCGATGCCGGCGGTGAGTTGGCCTAGCGAAGCGAGCTTTTCGGTTTGGATTAGCCGATCCTGCGCGGCGCGCAGTTCGTCTAGCGAGTGCGACAGCTCCCGCGTTCGTTCACGGACTTTTTCTTCGAGAGACTGCCGCTCCTGATCAAGCGCCTGGTAGAAGCTCGCGTTGTTGATCGCGGTAGAAGTCTGGCTAACTAAGTTGGCCAGCTCGAGCAGGACCTCGCCGTCTTGGACAACCCGGCGCTGGTAATGCGCCTGCGCCGCTGTATTTCCCGCGACCAGCAGGCGGATGGGGTTGTTCGGTTCCCCGCCCAAAGGCGAGACGATGTACTCGTCCATACCGAAGAGACGCCGCAGCGAAGTCAGCTCGCTGCGGCGGCAATCGGGCAAACACAGTACCCGCTCCACACCGTCATAAAGTGGCGCGAGCGCCAGCGAGGCGGCGGGGAGAGCCAGCCTGGCAATGCTGGGGCTCTCGGCATCGTCATAGTATCCATCCATCGTCTCGACGGAGAACACGTTCGCCCCGGGCTGCTTAAAAAGAATGAGGCAGCGCTCGAAGTTGAGTTCGTATAAAGCGAATTCTGAGGCAAGCTGCAGGATCGTGGCGAGGTCGACGGTTGTATTGAATTTCTTACCAAGTTCGTAGAGCTGACGATACGCGCTCATCCGGCCGTCGAGATGCTCTTGGACTTCGTAGAGCTGACTCTCAGTCGTCACCAGGCGCTTGACCTCATCCGAGAGGCGCTGGTTTTCAACGCGAAGGCGGTCGATCTCGCTCATGCTACCGATCTTTCCACAGGACGCGGAGTAGCGGTGCTGACATTGGCTAACTCAGTAAACTGCTAATACTACGGCGGTGTAGTTGTGGAAATAGTCGCGCCCTCCTATCGGCCCAATTTCTCCATAGGTGTAGAGGCCTATCCATGGCACCGTGGGCCCAATTTTTTGCTGAAGCTTTTCCAGTATTTGGCCTTTTTGCTGGTCGCGGAAAACGGCTTTGCCGCGGCCTATGCAGTCGAACTGAAACACCATCTTCGGTGCGTTATTGCCTAATGTTGACTTGATTTCTTCGCCAATGCGGTCGACGCCGGCCGATATCTTCTCGTGGTCGCGCCGGCTCATCCAGATGCTCGTACCTTCTTCGACCTCGGTCGGAATTGTGATTGACCCCGCCTTGTCATCTTTTGTCGGCATGAAGCGGATCAAATAGTCGTCGTAACCCTTGATCTGTTCGGGCGCCTTGAATGCCATGCAGAGACTGAGGACCGCCTTGCTCCAATTGTCGATTTCGTCACCGACCAGATATTCCTTGAGCACATCGAGGACTGGCATGCCGTCGATCTCGTAAATGACGTTGCCGGAGCAGCGGGTCACCTTGCGTTCGCCGCCGATCGGAAGGCAGCCGTGGTTAACCGCCCAGGCAAGCCGAGCTGATCCGGACAGCAGAATGCAGGCGATGCCATCGGATGTGATTTGATCGTCGCAATATTGATAGGTTTGTTTGAATTCCATGTTGTCGGCCGACGTACCCCCAAACAGGGGCAGGTGACGATCAAGCTGCAATTCACTCTTGAGGCCTGCGGCGAATCGGTCAAAATTCAGGGTCAGCCCGTCGCCAAGCATGATCAACCCAAGCGTGTCAGGCTGCATCTCGCAAGCCAGGCTCTGAGCGATGGTCCTTCCCGCGGCTTCCGAATCCGCCTTGAGGCCGGAGGCGATTGCGTTCTTGAATTTCAATTCATCGGAGCTGATGGTCATCACGGCCACCGAGAAGTTCGACTCGTCGGCTTCGACACCTGCGATGACTCCCCCGCCAGACCCGCCGGCGAGCGGAGCACCGCCGGTGGCCACGCGAACGGCGTCCAGGAGTGCGCGCTGTTCATATCCGACGGAAGCAAACATAAAGACGAAGTCGGGCCGGTCGATCCCGGCCGCCGTCAATGCTCTCTCGGCGGCCTCGCGCCCGGCCACCTTCGGATTTCGATGATGACTCATCCCAACACCGGCATTCGTACCCATCGGCATGACCTTTCATCGCGAGCGAACCGGACGCCTGTCCCAGCAGATTTGCTTAGCTCTATGAGAGATTGCCGATAGGGCGACGACAACAGCGGCAAAGAACGATGAGCACGGCACCCTCAGGCTAGTCGGGGAACCAACGGCTGCCTATGCTAATCCGGCAAAACGCACGCCTTGCCTTATTTGAGAACGTAGCACCGTACACCTTTTGTTGCCATGGTCGCCGACCGGCTCCGGACAGAAGCTTACCTCTTGGTGTTCGTCGCAGTTTCGATGGCGTCCAGCAGCGATGCAGGTTGCAGCGGCTTGGTAAGGAAGGCCGCGCAGCCGGCCGCTTCGCAGCGTTCACGAGCACTGGTCTCGTTGTGAGCCGTGATGACGATGGTGGGAATCCGGATCCCTGAGCGAGTGAGTTGGTGCTGAAGCTCGAGGCCGCTCATTTCGGGCATCTGCAGGTCGACGATCAGGCACACTGGCAGTCCGAGCGGCAGCCCGGCCAGAAAGCCCCGGGCCGAGGTGTATGTCCTGACCTCGAGCGCGCGTGCCCTCAACAAGCGCTCGAGAGCCCTCAGAACGAAGGGGTCGTCATCCACAATCGCGATGCAGCCCGAGTTGTCTCCCATGGTGGCACTATCGGCGTCAGGGTTGTGGCCTGTCGAGTTGGCCCTTGGACCAACATTGCCTGGAATTCCACTCGGCACTAGATCCGCGCTTTTTCCGCCAACCTTACGAGGTCCGCCACCGAGCGCACCCCGAGTTTCATCATCACCCGCCCGCGGTGCACCTTGATCGTCTTCTCCGCAGTACCCAGGTTCCCCGCGATCTGCTTGTTGAGGCGGCCGGCGACCACCTGGGTCAGAACTTCGCGCTCCCGTGGTGTCAGCATCGCGAGCCGTACCTTGATCTCGCCGATCTCAGCAATAGCGACGCGGGTCGCCGCATCCTCTTTCTCAGCTCGTGCAATCGCAGCCAACAGTTCTGTTTCCTTGACAGGCTTGGTCAGGAAGTCGATCGCACCGGCACGCATGGCGCGGACGCTGGTCGGGATGTCACCCTTTCCAGTCAGGAAGATGATTGGCCTTTGCGAACCTGCAGCAGTCAAGGTCTGCTGCAACTCTAGCCCATTCAACCCCGGCATCGACACATCGAGTATGGCACAACCAGGCACCGATCCATCGTGTTCGGCTAGAAACATCGGCGCAGACGTGAATGCCTTGACGTCGAAGTTTCGCGCCCGTAACAGCCGCGACAACGCATTCAGCACCCTCGTGTCATCATCAACAACGAAAATTGTGAACGTCGGATCTTTCATTGGGCCTCCGCAAGGACTTCTTGCGTTGGCAACAATATGGTCGCGACGACGCCACCAGTACGGTCGTTGGCCACGGCAATCTTGCCTCCATGCGCTTCAATGATGGTGGAGCAGATCGTCAGTCCAAGTCCAAGGCCATGGGTCTTTGTCGTGAAGAACGGTTCGAACAATCGGTCTGCCTGGGCAACCTCGATCCCTGGTCCTCGATCTCTGACAAAAACCTCAATGCATCCCTGCGTTGCTCGGCTGGAGATCGTGATCATCCGCGTCCCCGCGGTCGAAGCCATCGCGTCCATCGCGTTCACGAGGAGGTTTAGCAGAACCTGTTGCAATTGGACGGCATCGCCGAAGAGCTGCGGCAAAGCTGCCGCAAGATCCATGTTGACCATAATGCGGCGGTCGATCATTTCGCTCCGAAGCAACGCGACCGTCTGATCGATCAGTGCGTTCATACTGACCGACTCCAGCACCGTCTCGCCTTTTTTCAGCAGACTGCGCAGGCGATGAATGACTTCGCCAGCCCGGTTAACATCTTGCACAATATCCTGCAGCGCGTCTCGAACCTCCGCGATGTTGGGGGGATCGTCAGCCAGCAGATAGAGCGCAGCCTGCGCGTTCGACAAGATCGCAGTGAGTGGCTGGTTGACCTCGTGGGCTATCGCACCGGAGAGCTCACCCAGAACGGAAACCCTCATCAAATGCGTAACTTCCTGTCGCTGCAACTCCGCTTCGGACTCGACGGCCTTCTGTTCGGTGACATCAACGAAGATTCCGCTAAATCGGTTCGGAGCTCCGTGATCGTCGGGGCGCACACGCGTCCGGATGCTGATCCAGCGCACCTGACCTTCCATTAGTATCCGAACTTGCGTTACGGCAGGTTCGCCGGCATTCCTGATTTGCCGGATCGCGGCGAGTGCGACATCGCGGTCGTCAGGGTGTATGATTTCCAAAAACGTATCGCGGGTAAGCGGCCGGTCACCCGCGAGCCCGAACATTGCTCGGCAATGCTCAGTGGCCCACATTCCGTTCGTTGTTCGGTCAAACTGCCATAGACCGACATTTACCGAAGCCGCGGTGAAGCTCATTCGCTCCTCGCTTTCCTTGAGCGATATCTCCGCTTGATAGCGCCGGCGTCGCTGGAACAGCAATGCGGTGACGAAGGATGCCTGCAGTCCGACAATCAAGATCGTGCTCAGTACGAGGTAGCGATGCTCACTCCAGAGCGTCGGCTGCTTGAAGAGTACAACGCTGCCAAGCGGAAGGTCACTTTCTTTGAGGCCCCACTGCGTCATAGCCCGCGCATCAGTCCGGAATGCGGGCTTCGGATTGGATTTGGGAGGAACCTTCGTGACCTCGGTACCTGAAAGTATCTCAAGGGCCATGTCAGCGGCAGTTATGCCCAGAGACTCAAATGTGTCTGTGTATCCTCCAACGATGCCGGCGCCGATATAGGTATCGAAGATCCCGTAGACTGGGGCGGCGGAAGCTTTCGCCACCGCCGCAGCCACGTCTCTTGGGATGAAGCGTTTGCCTTCGCGATCTGCAAAAAAGGTAAGCATCATGACAATGCTGTCACTTGGCAGCCGTGAAACGTCGCGCAGCAATTCCGCATGAGTGAGGTTAGACCAGTAGACCACCTCAAGCCCGGCATTCTGCCTTTCAATCGCAGTGCGTGCGATTTCACGCCAGCGGAGATCGACGACATCGGTCCCGCTAATCACAACCAAGCGGCGTGCGTTGGGCTGAAGCCGTTCTGCAAGCTCGAGTGTCTTTTCAGGGTAGGAGTTATTGATCACGCCGGTGATGTCCGGCGGCAACTGCAGCGCTTCGTAGGTCGACCGGGTGACATCGGAAAATACGACGGGAACACCCGGGCCGATTACGTCACGATACTTGAGGATAAAAGGTATCGCCGAGACGCCGATTACGAACAGAAGGTCGAAATGGACGCCGGCGTATTTCTCGCGAAGGAAATTGGCCATTCGTGAGGCGTGCGCCTCATCCGGACGTCGGGCCAGATCCAGATATTCGGCGTCGATTTCAAGCCCCTCGGGAGATCGCTCCAGCCAGCGCTTTCGAACCGCATCCGAAACCAGGGCGGTAGCCGGGAACGTATAATTGTATGCGTGGAGAACTAAAACCCGTCGCGACGCATCTTCAGCGTGAGATTGGGCGATGAAAACCCAAGGCGTGAAAAGAATCAGCAGAAATGCACCACGCAAAAGACGCGCGTACCTAGCAGCCGGCCAACCAACACGATCGCAGGCTTTCACGAAGCTCGTCCATTCGAAACCCGGACGAGAATAGAGCATTCATTCGGGAGCTGTCGAGTGGTGAACTCGGCTTTGGGCGGTGGTGGGACTAAGCCGCATCGGACCACAGATCGGTTTTCATGCGCGCCCACGTCCTCCGCCGCACGGCCACGTGGGACCTTGGTCCAATTTAGCGGGGCGGTTTCGCCGAATACCTTCCTCAGCTGGATACCTTCGCTGCGGCGCGGCTGCAGAGCCGTTCTGGAGCGGGGGCGAAGATCAGAACCCCACTCTCAGCCCCATCAATTCACGTTCCGCGCGACCAAACGCTTCATCCTTGCGAGCCTGCGATAGCAATGCGCCAAGTGTGTTATCTCAAGTCGTTTTTGTCCGGCCGGCAGAGCGACAGCCGCTTCGGTCAGTGCGTCGGCGAGTTCGTCGCACTCGTCCGCTGTCATGTTGATCGGCTGCTCTGGCTCGGTGCCCATCGATCATCCTCGAACTTTCGGACCTTAAGCGACAGGGGCTGGCAAATCTATTCGTCGCCCCCGGCCGGATTCACTTAATTCGGAGCCCGCCGCCGAGCCCCAACCGCCAACCGTCCGATGGAAACACACAACACGTGTGCCGAAAACTGCGGAGGAGAAGATGGATCGGAGTGCGACGCTCAGCTTTGAAGACCCACTTTGCTACCAGGCGGCGATCACCACTGCGGATCTTGAGGTGCTACCGACGTCAGGCTGTTCGTTCAAGGCGGAATTGACCAAGGTCCGCTTGGGTGAGCTATTGCTGCAACGCTTCTTCCATAATCTACCCACGCTCAACACCGGCGTTATCAAGCCCGGACGCAGCGTATTTACGTTCCTGACGTCATCGTCGCCAGCTAGTATGCGGCACTGCGGAATGGACGTTTTGTCTGGAGACATCATCGCCAATGACGGCGACGAGATACACCAGCAGACCGAGGCCGAGTTTCGTCTGGGATCGATATCTCTCGCGATCGCCCAACTCGATGCCGCTTGCCAAGCCATAGCCGGTTGCGAGTTTTTTTCGAACTCAGCGCAGAAGCAACTTATTCGGCCGGATGCTGCTATGATGTCGCGGCTGTTGAACCTGCATGAGATAGTGGGCCAAATCGCAGCAAACGCGCCTGAGATTCTTGTCGTGAACGAGGCAGCGCGCTCCTTGGAGAACCAGTTCATCCATCTACTGGTCAGGTGTCTGACGGAGAGCGCATCTAGTCGATCCATTAACTGCGGCCTGCGGCAGGCTCGGATAATCGCAAAATTCCATGAATATCTTGAAGCTAACCCGAACGTGCCGCTTTATTTGGAAGACATATGCGGAGCGATCGGAGCGGCGGAACGCAGCCTTCGCGCCGCCTGCGAAACACATCTCGGCATGGGTCCTATCCGCTATCTTGCGCTGAGGAGAATGCACCTTGTTCGCCGGGCGCTCTCGCAAGCCGATTCTTCCACCACAACCGTGACGAGAATTGCCATGGAGCACGGATTCTGGGAGCTGGGGCGCTTCTCAGGGAGTTACCGCGCGATGTTTGGGGAAACGCCTTCGGCTACATTGTTCCGACCGCCGCACGACCGACCTGCGGATGGCCTGATGTAGCGCGAGCGCCGGGTTGAAGCCGGCCAAATCCACCAGACTTAGCGCTCTAGCTACGCCGTCGGTCCGCTTCCGGTCTGGCCCTGAACGGACCCTTCAGCCGCTTCCAACCCAACCAGCGCCCGCCTATCCCTCGTATTGGTCCGGCCCCATCGCCCAGAGCGATTGATCGTGACCGGATGCGTAATTGCGATTGTTCAGCGCCGGATTGCGATTGACCATCGGCCGCATGAACATCGGGTGGGTGGCGCTGCGCACCTCGTGCTCGACCGTGAACAGGGGCTTGCCGCCGTCGAGATCGACGATGTCGCAGAACCGGTACTGATATTGATTGTCCTCGCGCGAGATCAAATTGCGCGCCAACAGCCTGCGGTAAGGGCCGGAGAAGTCGGTGATGTACATCTGCACATGGTGGCCGTCGTAGTCGCCTTGCGGCCGATCGGTCTCGCGGAACAACAGATGCTGGTCGCGGCCCGTCTTCACGGCGGCGACCGTGCCGTCGCCGTTCCACAAGGCGGATGGCATGCCCATGATTTCAGGGTAGAAGGCGCAGATAGGCGCTGCTGAACCCACCGGCACGTCGAACTCGACATAGGGAATGCCGAGCGCGATGCGGCCGAAGCGCGCGGCGTCGGGCTCGTAACAGCGCAGGCGGTTGCCCCACGGACAAATCGCTTCGACATGGTCGTTGTGCTCGGTGAAGGCGAACGCCGTGCCCTCGAGCTTTTTGGCGACCGACGCCAATCGCGCCAGCAGCGCTTCGCGGCCCGCGATGACCAGTCCGACATGACCGCGCAGCACCTGCGGCCTCCCGCTCGGCAAGTGGAATTGGCTCCGCCCGGCGTTGATCCACATGTTGGTGTCGGACACCATCAGGTAGGGATCGCGGGTGAGCCCGAGGCCCGTGACGTAGAACAGGGTGGCGAGCCGCTGATCCGGGACCTGGATATTGACGTGTTCGAGATGGATTGCGTTGCCGAGATCTTCTGCGGATCGATCGAATTGTTGCGGCATGGATGGGGCTCTCGCTGGGGGACGGACGGGTCATACTAAAGCGTTTTCAAGCGAAGTGGACACCGGTTCGCGCAAAGAAAACGCGTCAAAATAAGAATCTAAAGCGCACAATTTCCGCCAGCCGAAACGGCGAACCGATGACATCTTGAGGGCAGGGCATGACGTCCGTTCCGACCTTGCCGTGGCGGCCAGTCCCTGTACTCTGACCAAAACCTGAGGCAAGAACACCGGGAAGGAACGGATGCGGGGAGTTTTGGCGGGCGTACGCGTTCTCGATTTCGGGCGCTATATCGCAGGGCCTTATTGCGCGACCTTGCTGGCCGAATTCGGCGCCGAGGTCATTCGCGTGGAGAAGCGCGACGGCAGCGAGGATCGCTTCGTGGCGCCGGTGGGAGAGGGTGGCGAAGGCGCGCTGTTTCTTCAGGTCAATCGCAACAAGAAGGGCCTCACGCTCGATCCGATGAAGCCGGAAGGGCAGGAGGTGATGCGCCGCCTGGTGGCGACCGCGGACGTGGTCGTCGCCAATCTGCCGCCGCAGACCCTGCGCGCGATGAAGCTCGACTACGGCTCGCTCAAGGCGATCAAGCCGGACATCATCCTGACGACGGCAACCGCGTTCGGCGGGCCGGGGCCCTGGTCCGACCGCGTCGGCTTCGACGGCGTCGGGCAGGTCATGTCGGGCTCGGTGTACATGACGGGCGCCGGCGATCCGCCTTACCGGGCCGCGGTCAACTGGGTCGATTTCGGAACGGCGCTGCATTGCGCGTTCGGGACGCTCGCTGCGCTGATCGAGCGCGGCAAATCCGGGCGCGGGCAGATCGTCGAGGGCGCGCTGCTTGCAACCGCTTTGTCCTTCACCAATGCCACGCTGATCGAGCAGGCCGTTATCAACGTCAATCGCGTGCCGACAGGCAATCTCGGCCAGACCGCAGCGCCAGCCGACATCTATCGCACCAGCGACGGCTGGGTGTTGTGCCAGGTCACGGGGCATCCCCTGTTCAAACGCTGGGCCAGGCTGATGGGCGAGGAGGAGTTGTGGCTGAACGATCCGCGCTTTGCCGACGACATCAGCCGCGGCAACAACGGTCCCGTCATCAGCGAGCGGATGGCGCGCTGGTGCGCCGAGCGCACCACGCAGGAGGCCGTCGACACCCTGGGCAATGCCATGATTCCGACCGGCCCGGTGCTGAGCCCGCAGCAGGCGCTGGATCATCCGCACATCCGCGCCGCCGGCTTTATGCAGGACGTCGATTATCCCGGTCTGCCGAAGCCCGCACCGGTGACACGCGCCGCCGTCCGCCTGTCGGAAACGCCCGGTGAAATCGCGACGCGCGCTCCGACGCTCGGCGAGCATACCGATCTTATCCTGACCGAGCTCGGCTACGACAAGGCCGCGATCGCGGCGCTTCGGCAAGGCGGCATCGTCTAGTGAGGGAGGCAGGCCGAGCACATCCGGCAATCTCTCATCGGCCATGTGCGTTTGCCGGGAGCTTGGCTGCGGTGTGGTCAAGGGGTTGTTTGGAGGACAACGTCGGCGGACGCCGGAGGCGCTACGCGCAGAGATCGATGGCAGCGCGACCATCAGGTGGTCGGCCGTCACCGTCGGCTCCCGCATCAAATGCGGGACGCCGCAGCCGCATCGAGGCGCCGCCGGGGGGCGGCGGGTCGTCGTCGTCATCCAGCCTGCGCAGCGCGGCGAGGATGTCCGCGAGCCGGATGGTCTGGTCCAGGCCGGGAATCTCGCGCAACGCGGGATGGGATTCGACCGCGTACATGTCGGACGCCCACGACGACAGGATGATCCGCTTCTCCGGGGTCGAGAGGCCGCGGTCGTCGAGGACGGCGCTCGGAGATGCATAATGTGCGGCGGGGTGAAACAGCGGGTTGAGACCGCCGGTGGTCGCATTGGCATTGGTCATGGTTGTCTCCCTCTACACTCCTTCCGAAGGGATGGTTCTTGATCGGCGGACGGCGACCCGGTCGCCATCCGCCATGCTGGTTGCGGCAGTGCCGAACGAGCGGGACGAGGCTAAGCCGCCTTCCTCTGCTCGATCTGCGGTGACGAAGCGCCCGCGATCTGGATCCGGCGTGGCTTCATCGCGTCCGGAATCTCGCGCACCAGGTCGATGATCAACAGGCCGTCCTCAAAGGCAGCCTGCTTGACCTGGACGTAGTCGGCGAGATTGAACACGCGGCGGAACGGGCGTGCCGCGATACCCTGGTAGAGGTATTCGCGTGCAGCGCTGTCGGGCTTCCTGCCCTCGATGGTAAGGGCGTTCTGTTCGGCGGTCACCGTGATGTCGTTGACGCTGAAGCCCGCCACCGCCAGCGTGATGCGGTAGTGGTCTTCGCCGGACCGCTCAATATTGTAGGGGGGATAGTTGTCCTCGCTCGCCTGGCGCAGCGTGCTGTCGACGAGGTCGGCCAGGTGGTCGAAGCCAATGGTGGAGCGCCACAGGGGCGCGAAGTCAAAGGTGGTCCTCATACCAAGTCCTCCAAAGAGCAAGATGGATACGAAGGAGCGCAAGACAGGGAATCGGACCAGGTCCGAACACCCCGACCGGCGCCCGCGCCGGACCCGATCGGGCATCCGGCACACCGCTCTCGCGGCGAAAAACGAAATAGAGCGGCGCAAGGACATTGCAAGAGGTGCGCAAATTTTTTTTCGGCTCACATCGCCGGCGGCCGCCGATCCCTCCAAAAGCGCCGGCAAGCGGCGAGGAATCGCCTTGACAAGGAAAGCAGCCTGAATATTTTTTGGCTAGGAAGATTGCTCTTCCGACACCGCTAAATCGATAAGGACCGTGAAAGACCGTCTGGAGTGACGACGATGCTCGATCAAGATCTGGCCCGCCTCCGTGCGCACCGAAACAATCTCTCCCGCTACCGGCGCTTGCTGAAGACCAAGCTGTCGGACATCGAACGCCGGTTTGTCGAACGACGCCTCGCCGAGGAGCAGACCGCGCTCGAGGCCCTTGCCGCCGATGTCTTCCCCATTGCATTCACCCTTCCGAACCAGCCGCCGGCTTCCGCCGCGCGGGGAGCGGAACGATGAGCGACGTCCGCGACCTCCTCATCCGCGGCAGCGAGAAGGTGATCCGGCACTATCGGCTGCTGCTGGCCGGCGCCAGAACCGAGAGCGAACGCGAGTTCTACCGTAGCAGAATCCAGCGCGAGCAGCGCCTGCTCGACGAGCTGCAGGGCGGGTTGCCGGATCGATCGGCGGCATGACCGCGCTTCGCCGAGCCTTGTCCGTGCGTTACAGCAATTGCTTCAATGCCTGTGCATCGGCCGGCGCCGCGCTCTTCTGGTCGTTGTCGAAGTAGACAAAGACGTCGCAGCCCTGCCGCTTCCAGGACTTGATGCGCCGCGCCCATTGCGCCAGCGTGGTTTTCGTATAATGCCCGTGATAGCGCCCGCTTGGTCCGTGTCCGCGCACATAGACGAAATCCGCCGTGCGCTTCCATGGTGCCGGCGCGTCGTGATGGTCGGACAAACATAGCGAGATGTTCTCGTCGGCCAGCATCCTGAGAATGCGCGGCTGATACCAGCTCGGATGACGGAATTCGAAGCTGTACCGTCGCTTCCTTGACAACAGCTTGAAGAAGGCGGCGAGGCGGTCCGCGTCGACCTCGAATTGCGGCGGGAGCTGGAACAGGATCGGGCCGGCCTTGCCGCCGAGCCGCGAGATACGATCCTCCAGCAGCTCGAGGCTGTTGACGGAGCGGCCCGACAGGCGCTTCCAGTGGGTGATGAATTTCGACGCCTTCCAGGCGAACACGAAATCGCGCCCGGTCTGCGCCCGCCAAGCCTCGACGGCCTCCGGCGTCGGGGTGCGGTAGAACACCCCGTTCAGCTCGGTGGTGTCGAACTGTCCGGCGTAATAGCGTAGCTGCTCCTTCAACGTCACGCCCTCCGGAAAGAACGGCCCACGCCAGGAGGCGTAATGCCAGCCGGAAGTTCCGATCAGGACGCGCGCCATTTCCCTGCCATCCGTTTGCCAACCTCGGACGCGGCACGCTCGATTGGCCGGAGCCGCGCCGGCCGAAAGGGAACGCCCGTGCGGCCGATACGTTGCTCGTGAGCTTGACCAACGCAGGACCGGAACCGATGTACGCACTGTTCGAAGGTAGCAAGCAGATCGGCGACCCATTCCCCTCCGAGAAGGAGGTGTGGGAAGCCGCATTGATCGAAGGGCTGGTGACCGACGTTCCCGTCGCGGACGAGGAGGGCGGCAGGCTTCTGCCTGCCGGTTATCACGTCGCGCGCATCGAGGAGACGTTCGAGCCGAAGCCGGGCTGGAAGCTGCCGCGCGATATCTCTTGAGCGGGCCTAGTTTGACGCCAGCGCCGACTTGTTCGAGACCAGCGCCGACTTGGCGACTTCCGCCATCCAGCTCGATGCCACCGGCAGGATCGCGTCGTTGAAATCATAGCGCGGGCCGTGCAGCTCGGCGCCGTCGCGTAAAACCCCGTTGCCGATCCAGACGAAGGCGCCGGGCCGATGCTGGAGGTAGAAGGCGAAATCCTCGCCGGCCATGCTGGGTGCGAGATCGCGCCGCAGCTCGGCCTGCACCTTGTCCACGGCGAGGCGCGCGAGACCCGCCTCCGTCGGCGTGTTGATCACGACGCCGACACCCATGACGATCTCGGGCGTCACCTTGACGCCAAAACTCGTCGCGATGCCGGCGCAGATCGCTTCGATTCGCGCCACGATGGTGTCTTTCACCGCGTCGCGATGATAGCGCAGCGTTCCGCCGATCATGACGCGCCCGGCAATCTGATTGCGCGCCGTGCCGCCTTCGATCGTGCACAGCGAGAGCACTGCAGTGTCGAGCGGATCGACGCTGCGCGATACGATCGATTGCAGCGCCACGATCAAATGGCCCGCCGCCATCACCGGGTCGCGCGTCAGATGCGGCATGCCGGCATGTCCGGCATGGCCGTCGATCGTGATGCTGACGCGGCCGCCGGAGGCCATGACGACGCCGTCATGGACCGCGATGGTGCCGGCGGCAAGGCCCGGCCAGTTGTGAAAGCCGAACACCTGTTCCATCGGAAAGCGGTCGAACAGCCCGGCCGCGACCATCGCGCGCGAGCCGCCAAAATCTTCTTCCGCCGGCTGGAAGATGAAGTCGACGGTGCCGCTCCAGCTGGTGTCGGCGGCGAGCAGCGCGGCGGCACCGAGCAGCGAAGCGGTATGCCCGTCATGGCCGCAGGCATGCATCACGCCGGGATTTTTCGAGGCGTAGGGCAGGGCCGTGTCTTCGGTGATCGGCAGCGCATCCATGTCGGCGCGCAGGCCGACGCGGCTCTGCGCGTGGCCACGCGTCAAGGTCGCGACGATGCCGTGGCCGCCGATGCCTGACACGAAGGGAATGCCGAGCTCGGTGAGCTTGTCCTGCACAAAGGCGGCGGTGGCTTTCTCCTGGAGGGACAGTTCGGGATGCGCATGCAAATGCTGGCGCCACGCGGTCAGTTTCTGGTGCAGTTCGGGTGTCAAGACAGGCATCTCTCGGATTGTGTGTCGGCTGCGGGCAGCATAACCGAATAGCCGCAGCTTGCATCAAGCGTCAGCGAATGCCTCGCGTGCAGCAACGTGTTCGGCAGTTGCTGGGGGGAGAGCGACCGCGCCGCGCGCTCCACTTCACCTCTCCCGCTTGCGGGAGAGGCCGGGAGAGGGCTCGATCGTCATTGGGGGTCTCACTGCGGAGACACCCTCTCCCCAACCCTCTCCCGCAAGCGGGAGAGGGCGCGCACCGGCGGCCGCGGATCCGCGCTACGCCGCCAGCTTCGCCAGCCCGCTCCAGTCGAAGCTGATGCCGTGGCCCATACGGTCCGGCGCGAGCGCCAACCCGTCCTGAAGCACCAGCGGATGCTCGATATATTTGTCGAGCCCAAAGCCGTGCGCCTCCAGATACGATCGGTTCGGGCAGGCCGCGAGCAGGTGCACGGTGATGTCGTGCGCGCCGTGGCTGGTGACGGGCAGGTTGAACGCTTCCGCCAGCCGCGCGATCTTCATAAACGCACTCACGCCGCCGCAATTGGTGACGTCAGGCTCGGGATAGGACACCGCGCCTGCGACGATGTAGTTCTTGAACTCCCACAGCGAGCGCAAATTCTCGCCGGCCGCGATCGGCACGCCGCCGGCCTGCATGATCCGCGCATGTCCCGCGACATCGTCGGGGATGATCGGCTCCTCGAGCCAGGTGAGGTCATGGGGAACAAACGCACGGGCGGCGCGGATCGCTTCCTCGACCGTCCATTTCATGTTGGCGTCCGCCATCAGCGGAAAGCCGTCGCCGAGATGCTGTCGCATCGCGGAGACCTTCGCGACGTCGGTTTTGAGATCAGGCCGGCCGACCTTCATCTTGATGGCGCGAAAGCCCTTGGCGAGATTGCCGTCGGTCTGCTTCAGCAGCGCCTCGACGGAGAGATCGAGGTCGATGCCCCCTGCGTAACACGGCACACGCGCATCAAAACCGCCGAGCAGGCGGAACAGCGGCAATTTCGCGCGCCGCGCCTTCAAGTCCCACAGCGCGATGTCGAGCGCGGAGAGTGCCAGCACCGCCGGCCCGCCGCGCCCGCCATAATGCAGGCCCCACCAGACCTGATGCCAGATCGCTTCGGTATCATCGGCCTCGCGCCCCTCGACGAGCGGCGGGATCTCGCGCTTGAGAATGTCGGCGACCGCGCCGCCATTGCGCCCGACCGTGTAGGTGTAGCCGACGCCCTCGGCGCCATCGGCATCGCGGATGCGGCAGGTGATCAGCTCGAACGCCGCGATCTCGCCATGGGTCGAGTCGGAGAGCGTGACGGGGAGGGGGATCCGGTAGAACCCGGTCTCGATGGTCGAAATGCGCGGCATGATTTGTCCCTGCGTTTTCTTTGCAGGCTAGGCTGGCATGCACGGCCCGGCAAGCGCGCGCCGTGCAAGGCAGCTCACCGCATCGTCGCGAGCTGCAATGCCAGCGCGCAGGCGCGGTCGTATTCGTCGAGATTGATCCATTCGTCGATCGTGTGCGCCTCGTTCTGGCCGGCGCCAAAGGTCACCGTCGGAACGCCGTGGCGGACCATCCAGTTGGCGTCCAGGCCGCCATTGGCGGCGCGCACGTTCGGAGTTCCGCCCACCGCAGACACCGCCTCGATCGCGCGTTTCACCACCGGCAGGTTCTCCTTCATGCGGAACGGATGATAGTCGGTTTCGGCCTTGAACTTGACCTTGCCGGCTTTTCCTTGCGCGTTGGTGACGCGCTTGGCCGCCTTCTCGAACGCGGCCTTGTAGGCCTTGGTGATCTCCTTGAAGAACTTTCCGTCATGGCTGCGGCTTTCGCCGCGCACATGCACGTAGTCGGTGACGACGTTGGTGGCATCGCCCGCAGGCCGCCCCTCGCCGCCGGTGACGGGGCCGACATTGCTGGTGCCTTGCTGCTTGCGCTTGACCACCCTGCCGAACCAGCCGCCGGCCTTCACATCAGCCAGCGCAAGCGCGAGGATCATGGTCGAGGAGATGCCGCGCTCCGGCGCGACGCCGGCATGCGAGGCGCGGCCGAAGATCTCCACGGTCCAGCGATCGGCACCCACGGCGCCGATGACGACGTTGGAGGCCGAGCCGCCGTCATAGTTGAACGCCATCACCGGCGAGCCGAGCTCGTCGAGCTTGACGTGGCGCGCGCCATAGAGCCCGCTCTCCTCGCGCACGCAGAACAGAAGCGTGATCGGCGGATGATCGAGATTCTGCTTTTCGAGCTCGGCAGCCAGCGTCACCAGCACGCCGCAGCCGCAGCGGTTGTCGCCGCCGAGCGCGGTCTTGGCATCATTTACGATCTTGCGCTTCGCGAGCTTCGGCTTGGCGCCGGCGCACAGCGGCACGGTGTCCATGTGGGTCATGAACATGATGCGCGGCTGGTTGTGCAGCGCGCCCCGGCCGGGCAGGTCGACGATGAGGTTGCCGGTCTCGGTCGGCACCGGAATGCGCGTATTGGCGTCGTCGAGCCGGATCGCCTTTGCCGGCACGCCGCTCTCCTTCAGCGCGGCCGTGAGCTCACGCCCGATCGCCGCCTCCTGTCCGGTGACGCCCTCGACGGCGAGGAAGCGCATGAGACGGTCGGTAGCGGCTTTGGTGTCGACAGGCATGAGATGTCCTTACGTCATCGCCAGCGATGCTGGGGGCTAGCCCAACTTGCGCAGAATCGACCCCCGGCTATAAGCAAATCAATGCCTTAGCCGAAAAGTTGGCACTACATTTTCTTGGGAATTGTGATCAGG
>NZ_JBEPQV010000017.1:0-160985 GCF_040548035.1 Bradyrhizobium sp. LB8.2
ACCGTAATCCATCCCAGACATCGCTCGCTCCCGCGAATCATCACTCAACTCACGGAATCAGCAATCAAATTCCTCCGCAATATGTGTGAATTCGACAGGCCGCAAGAACGGGGCGAGGAGATGGGCTACGACCTGTAATCCCCGTTGATCGCGACATACTCCTTGGTGAGGTCGCAGGTCAGCACGCGATCGCGGCCCTTGCCGAGGCCGAGCGAGACCTTGATCGAGATCTCCGGTGCCTTCATCGCCTCCGACACCTGCGCCTCGTCATAGGACGGATCGCGCGCGCCGCTCTTGGCGACGCGGATGCCGTTGAAGGAGATCGAGAGCTTGTCGCGGTCGGCCGGTTCGCCGGCCTTGCCGACCGCCATCACCACGCGGCCCCAATTGGCGTCTTCGCCGGCGATCGCGGTCTTCACCAGCGGCGAGTTGGCGATCGACATCGCGATCTTGCGTGCCGACGTCTTGGTCTTGGCACCCTCGACCGTGATCTCGACCAGCTTGCGCGCGCCTTCGCCGTCGCGGGCCACCTGCTCGGAAAGACTGGCGAGCACCTGGTTGAACGCCTTGACGAAGGCCTTCAGGCGCGGGTCGCCGGCGCGGCTGATCCTTGGCGCGCCGTGTTCGGCGGCAGCGCCGGTGGCAAAGGCCAGCAGCGTATCCGAGGTCGAGGTGTCGCCGTCGATCGTCACTGCGTTGAAGGTGTCCTCGACGCCGCTCTTGAGCAGCGCCTGCAGCGCGGCGGGCGCGATCGGCGCGTCGGTGAAGACGAACGACAGCATCGTCGCCATGTCGGGCGCGATCATGCCGGCGCCCTTGGCCATGCCGTTGATCGTGACCTTGGCCTTGCCGAGCTTCACGGTCGCGGTCGCGACCTTCGGGAAGGTGTCGGTGGTCATGATCGCCTTGGCGGCCGCCAGATAATCGCCGGCCTCGGTGGTTTCCGCGAGACGCCCGAGCACGCCGTCGAACTTGGTCGCATCCAGCGGCTCGCCGATCACGCCGGTCGAGGCCAGGAAGATTTCGCCCTCGGGGCATCCGACGGCCTTGGCCGCGATCTTCGCGGTCAGCGCGGTGGAGCTGCGGCCGGTCTTGCCGGTAAAGGCATTGGCATTGCCGGAATTGACCACCAGCGCCCGCGCCTTGCCGCCCTTCAGCTTGGCGCGGCACCATTCCACCGGCGCGGACGGGCATTTCGATTTGGTGAAGACACCTGCGACCGCGGTACCCTTGTCCATCACCGCGAGCAGAACGTCGGTGCGGTTCTTGTAGCGGATGCCGGCCTCGGCCGTCGCAAGGCGGACGCCCGCGATCACGGGCATGTCGGGAACGTTTTTCGGGGCGAGGGGAGAAACGGAGGAGGACATCGGGGCGCCTTGGTGAGGTCTGGACATGCAGATGGCCGGGACATCCAGTGCGAAGACGTGCTTCGCACTTTTGGCCCGGCCATTGCGACGTTAGATACTATTGGCGTCCGTGAAGTGACAGCGAATTCTTACTTCTTCGCCGGGGGCGCCATCTTGCTGTCGGAGGGCTTCGCATCGGAAGGCTTGGCATCGGAAGGTTTGGCCGCATCAGCCGGCTTGGCGTCCTTTGCCGCATCGGCCGGCTGGTCCAGCCGCTCGACCTTGGCTTCCGCGCGCAGCTTGGCGACGTAGTCGGCCTGGGCCTTGCGGGTGACATACTGCTCGATCTGGGCCTTGACCTGCTCGAAGTCCGGCGCCTTGCGGCTGCGCTTTTCCTCGACCTTGATGACGTGCCAGCCGAACTGCGACTTCACGGGATCGGAGATCTTGCCCGGCTCGAGCGCGAAGGCGACCGCCGAGAATTCCGGCACCATCTGCTCCTTGGTGAAGAAGCCCAGGTCGCCGCCGTCGGCCGAGCCCGGATCCTTGGATTTCTTCTTGGCGAGCTCGGCGAAATCGGCACCCTTGTCGAGCTCGGCCTTCACCGCCTTGGCCTCGTCCTCGGTCTCGACCAGGATGTGGCGCGCGCGAACTTCCTGCTCGCCGGTGATCTGCTTGGAGGCCTCGTCATAGACCTTCTTCATTGCGTCCGGGGTGATGGCGGCCTTGCCCTCGCCGGCGAGCAGGCTGTCCATCAGCAGGCGGTTGCGGGCGAATGCGAGGCGCTTCTTGAACTCCTCGCCGTCGGCGACCTTCTTGTCCTCGGCGGCCTTGCCGACGATCTTCATGTCGATCAGGAAGGACAGGACGTTCTCGTCCTTGGTCGCCGGGTCCATCTGGGCGAGGCTCGGCCCGAGTTCCTCCTCGGCCATGGCGACGTCGCTCTTCTTGATTTCCGCGCCATTGACCTTCGCCAGTACCGGATCGTCGGCGGCCCGGAGCGGGCCCGCGAACGCCAGGGACAGCGCCAAAGCGAGGCAGCCAGCCAGGGCGGACGCGTGGCGGAAACGCTGGCCGGTTGTTACCGGGAACGAGGTGGTCATGGAAAATCCTTTTGTTGAAGCAGGGGGCTGCTCGAGCGGGGCGGACACTCGCCCAATTCAGGGGGCCTTGGCAACGCGAAAAGTCTGTCAAAATGATGAATTAGCCGCAATGCGCCCGCCGTTGACAAGGCCCTGACCGGGCCATATCTCTGCGCGGTCGCGTCCATGGCGATGGCGTTTATTTTGCTACGTTTTTGGCCGTTGAACCCAGACTTGCCCAACTCCCACCCATATGGCGGATGGACCCCGCAGTCCGGGCTCCGGCGCCACCAGGCGTCACGGTGAGTTGATGGGCAGGCGGGTGACAACCTCTCGGCTGCAACGCGGTTGAATCGCGAACACAGGAACCAGGCATGATCGGCGCGCTCGCCCGCAAATTTTTCGGCTCCGCCAACGACCGGCGGGTGAAGGGATATCAGTCCCGCGTCAGCGCGATCAACGCGCTGGAGCCCGAGGTCTCGAAACTCTCCGACGAGGCGCTCAAGGCCCGCACCGCCGACTTCAGGAAAGAGATCGCCGAGGGCAAAACGCTGGACGACCTCCTGGTCCCCGCTTTCGCCACGGTCCGTGAAGCCGCCAAGCGCACGCTCGGCCAGCGCCATTTCGACGTCCAGCTGATCGGCGGCATGGTGCTGCACGAGGGCGACATCGCCGAGATGAAGACCGGCGAAGGCAAGACGCTGGTTGCGACGCTCGCGGTCTATCTCAACGCGCTCGCCGGCAAGGGCGTCCACGTCGTCACCGTCAACGACTACCTCGCCAGCCGCGACTCCGCCTGGATGGGCCAGATCTACGGCTTCCTCGGCATGACCACCGGCGTGATCGTCCACGGCCTGGACGATTCCGAGCGCAAGACGGCTTATGCCTGCGACATCACCTACGGCACCAACAACGAATACGGCTTCGACTATCTGCGCGACAACATGAAGTACCGGCTCGAGGACATGGTCCAGCGGCCGCACTTCTACGCGATCGTCGACGAAGTCGACTCCATCCTGATCGACGAAGCGCGCACGCCGTTGATCATCTCCGGCCCGCTCGACGACCGCTCCGACTTCTACAACACCATCGACGGCTTCCTGCCCAAGCTCGACAAGACCGACTACGAGGTCGACGAGAAGCAGCGCACCGTGACGCTCACCGAAGGCGGCATGGAGAAGATCGAGACGCTGCTGCGCGATGCCGGCCAGCTCAAGGGCGAGTCGCTCTACGACGTCGAGAACGTCTCCGTCGTGCACCACATCAACCAGGCGCTGCGCGCCCACACGCTGTTCACCCGCGACAAGGACTACATCGTCCGCGACGACGAGGTCGTGATCATCGACGAGTTCACCGGCCGCATGATGCAGGGCCGCCGCTATTCCGAAGGCCTGCACCAGGCGCTGGAAGCCAAGGAGCATGTCCAGGTCCAGCCGGAGAACCAGACGCTGGCCTCGATCACCTTCCAGAACTATTTCCGGATGTACGAAAAGCTTGCCGGCATGACCGGCACGGCGCTGACCGAAGCCGACGAATTGTTCGACATCTACAAGCTCGAGGTCGTGGAAATCCCGACCAATCTGTCGGTCGCTCGTCTGGACGAGGACGACGAGGTCTATCGCACCCAGAACGAGAAATACGCCGCGATCCTGGCCGAGATCGAGCGCGCCAATGCGCGATTGCAGCCGGTGCTGGTCGGCACCGCCTCGATCGAAAAATCGGAAGTGATCGCCGAATATCTGAAGAAGCACGGCTACCGGCAGATCGATTTCGGCAACGAAAATTCGATGCAGAAGCTGTACGCCGCCGCCCGCGCCGGCAAGCCGGCCAAGCTGTTCGCGGTGCTGAACGCGCGCTTCCACGAGCAGGAAGCCTATATCGTCGCGGAAGCCGGCGTGCCCGGCGCGATCACGATCGCGACCAACATGGCCGGCCGCGGCACCGACATCAAGCTCGGCGGCTCGCTCGATATGCGGATCCTTCAGGAGACCGGGGGCATCGAGGACGAGGCCGAGAAGGCCAAGAAGATCGAACAGATCAAGGCCGATATCGAGCACTTCCGCGACATCGTGCTGAAGGCCGAGGAAGAGGTCGAGATCGAGCCGGCGAAGGGTTCGAAGCCCGCCAAGACCGTGAAGAAGCCCGGCGGCCTCTACATCATGGGCTCCGAGCGCCACGAATCCCGCCGCATCGACAACCAGCTCCGCGGCCGTTCCGGCCGTCAGGGCGACCCCGGCCGCTCGAAGTTCTTCCTGTCGCTGGAAGACGATCTGATGCGCATTTTCGGCTCGGATCGCCTCGACAGCATGCTGCAGCGTCTCGGCCTGCAAGAGGGCGAGGCCATCATCCATCCTTGGATCAACAAGGCGCTGGAGAAGGCGCAGCAGAAGGTCGAAGCCCGCAACTTCGACATCCGCAAGAATTTGCTCAAGTTCGACAACGTCCAGAACGACCAGCGCAAGGTGATCTTCGACCAGCGCGTCGACCTGATGAAGGACGACAGCGTCGCCGAGACCGTCACTGACATGCGTCACGCCTTCATCGACGACCTCGTGGCCAAGCATGTGCCCGAGCATGCCTATGCCGAGCAGTGGAACGTCGCGGGCTTGAAGGAAGAGCTCAAGCGCGTGCTCGATCTCGACCTGCCGGTCGAGGACTGGGCCAAGGAAGAAGGCATCGCCGACGAAGAGCTGCTCACGCGCATCGAGACCCGCGCCGACGAGCACATGGCCGCCAAGGTCGGGCAATGGGGCCCCGACGTGATGCGTTACGTCGAGAAGACCATTTTGCTCCAGACGCTCGACCATCTCTGGCGCGAGCATTTGATCATGCTCGACCATCTGCGTCAGGTCATCGGCCTGCGCGGCTACGGCCAGCGCGATCCGTTGCAGGAGTACAAGACCGAGGCCTTTAATCTCTTCCAGGAGATGAGCGCGCATCTGCGCGAGGCCGTCACCGCGCAGCTGATGCGGGTCGAGATCGTGCCGCCGGAGCAGGAAGCCCCGGTGCTGCCGCAGATGGAAGCGCACAAGTTCGATCCGAACACCGGCGAGGACGAAATGGCGCTCGCCCACGTCTCGCTCGGAGCGCAGGCCACCGACGCGGCACTGCGTGATCCCAAAAACCCGGCCAGCTGGGGCAAGATCGGCCGCAACGAGGATTGCCCGTGCGGCAGCGGCAAGAAGTACAAGCACTGCCATGGGCGGTACGCTTAGCCGTTAAATTCCGCTGACGTCGCCCGGCTTGACCGGGCGTCCAGTACGCCGCAACCTCTCGGTTCCGTCATATCAGTCTCTGGAATACTGGATCGCCCGCCCCAGTGCGCAATTGCGCACAAGGCGGGCGATGACAGCGAGTATGTGGTGCCCGCTGTGCGCTTCGCTTGTCCGGGAGGACGTGCCGAGCGTGTGCTACGCCACCGCTCTAATTCGAGCTGTCGATCAAGCTCTCCAGCAGCCGCTTCAACTCGCTGGTCGATTTGTCGCCGTAGCTTTCCAGGATGTGCTCCTCCTGGTCGACCGCGAGCGAGTTGAGCTTCCTGCTCAGCACCTTGCCGCGATCGGAGATGAACATCAGCACCTTGCGGCGATCGTTCGGGTCCTGCACGCGGTAGACCAGCGTGTCCGAGACCATGCGGTCGATCATCTTGGTCAGCGTCGGATGGTTGAGCAGCACGGCATCCGCAAGCTCGCCCATCGAATGGCCGTTGCCATCCGACAGCACTTTCAGGATGCGCCATTGCTCGACGGGCACGCCTTCCTTGCTCAACCGCAGTTCGAGCTGCCGGTTGATCTCCCGGTTAGCTTGCGCGAGCAGGTAGGCGAGGTGTTCGGTGATCGGGGAGTTTGGTTTTGCCACGGCTAAGACTTTGTCTTGACCCAAATGAGTGAATGTCTTGCAATCGATGCTGCATCTATATGCACTTCAATTCTTGAATATTCAATATTTTCAAAATAGGATATTGCCCAACAAAAGGGCGGATGCCGCGGCCGCCTGCTCAATGTGCTTTCAGGTCTGGTGCCAGACAGGAGTTGGCGTGCACACGACGGTAAACTTCCCGGCTCACGGCGGTCCGGCGTTGCCGCCGTCCATGCTGTTGCGGAATCTGTCGCCCGTCGCGACCGACTTCGACCTGTCTCCGATCGACGCGCATTTCATGAAGCGCCGCGGCGCGCGCGACAAGCTCCGCATCGGCAATTTTCTCACCTTCACCGGCTCGCCCGGAATCTGGGGCCCGACCTCGACCAACAGCGCAATGCTGGCGGTTGCCGAGATCAACAGGCGCGGCGGCATTCTGGGTCGCGAGCTCGAGCTGTCGATCTACGATTCCGGCGGCCCGATTGACGAGGTGCTGCGGCGCGCCGAGCAGGCGATCGCCTTCGACGAGGTCGACCTCATCATGGGCTCGCATATCAGCGCCGTGCGCGTTGCCTTGCGCAAGGTCACCGGCAATCGGATCCCCTATATCTACACGCCGGTCTATGAGGGCGGCGAGCGTACGCCGGGCGTGATGGCGATCGGCGAGACGCCGCGCTGGCAGAGCCGGCCTTCGATCCACTGGCTCGCGGACGTCAAGAAGGCGGCGCGCTGGTATCTGATCGGCAGCGACTATGTCTGGCCCTGGCTGTCGCATCGCGCGGTGAAGCGCTACATCAAGGAAGCCGGCGGCCAGGTCGTCGGCGAGGAGTTCGTCCCCGTCGGCGAAGACCATCACGAGGCGCATCTGGCGCGCATCCGCGCTGCCAAGCCGGACGTGGTGCTGATCTCGCTGATCGGCACCGACAGCATCACCTTCAACCGCGCCTTCGCGGAAGCGGGCCTCGCGACCTCGACGCTGCGGCTCGCGGGCGCGATGGACGAGACCGTGCTGCTCGGCATCGGTGCCGACAACACCGAGAACTTGTTCTGCGCCTCCGGCTATTTCAACTGCATGGCCTCGCGCGCCAATGACGAATTCCTCTGCGCTTATCAGGCCATGTTCGGCCCGCACGCGCCGCCGGTCGGCTCGGTCGGCCAGTCGAACTATGAGGGGCTGCGGTTCCTGGAGTCCGTCGCCAACCGTGCCGGCTCATTGGCCTTGCGTCCGCTGCTGAAGGCGGCGCGCAACACCGTCTATTCGGCAGGCCGCGGTCCCGTCACCATCCGCGATGGCCGCGCCGAGATGCCGATGTACCTCGCCGAAGCGGACGGCCTCGACTTCAGGCTCATCAAGACGCTCTGACCTCAGGTCGTCCCTCCGGTCCGGCACATTCGTGAAATAATACTTGAAAAGGAAAATATTTCCGTCTGTAATATCGAAGTGGAGCCGACTGGCCCGCGCCGTGCACGCGCGCCCATGAGGATCCAACGCCAGGGATCAAGAAGCCTTTGAGGAGAGCGCCGTGACAGTTGTCCTTCCCACGCCAGCCCAACTTCGCAGTGTCGCCGACCAGTGCGGCCTTTCGCTGACCGACGACGATGTCGCCTCGTTCCGCGGCCTGATGCAGGGCTCGATCGAAGCCTACAATCTCGTCGGAGCCATGCCGGACGAGGTGCCGGAGGTCAAATATCCGCGCACGCCGGGCTATCGGCCCTCACCGGAAGAGAACCCGCGCAACGCCTGGTATCGCAAGTCGACAGTGAAGGGCGCTGCCAGCGGCAAGCTCAAGGGCAAGACCGTCGCGTTGAAGGACAACATCATGCTCGCCGGCGTTCCCATGATGAACGGCTCGGCGACACTCGAAGGCTACGTTCCCGATTTCGACGCCACCATCGTCACACGTATGCTCGATGCCGGCGCCGAGATCGCCGGAAAAGTGCATTGCGAATCCTTCTGCATGTCCGGCGGCAGCCACACCAACGCGGTCGGCGCGGTGCACAATCCGCACAAGATGGGCTATTCGGCCGGCGGCTCGTCCTCGGGCTCAGGCGTCGTCGTCGCGCTCGGCGAGGTCGACATGGCGATCGGTGGCGACCAGGGCGGCTCGATCCGCATGCCGTCCTCGTTCTGCGGCACCTACGGCATGAAGCCGACCTGGGGCCTCGTGCCCTACACCGGCATCATGCCGATCGAGGTTTTCGTCGATCACACCGGCCCGATGACGGCAACGGTCGCCGACAACGCGCTGCTGCTCGAAGTGCTCGCCGGCGACGACGGCTACGATCCGCGCATCAAGGCGCCCAAGGTCGAGGACTACACCAAGGCGCTCGGCCAGGGCGTGAAAGGCATGAAGATCGGCATCCTCAAGGAAGGCTTTGAGCAGGCGACCGCGGAAGCCGCCGTCAACGAAAGCGTTCGCGAAGCCGCAAAACGCTTCAGGGACCTCGGCGCCACTGTCGAGACCGTCTCGATCCCGATGCATCTCGTCGGCCCCGCGATCTGGACGCCGATCGGGACCGAGGGCATGACCCAGACCATGATGTATGGCGACGGCTACGGCCTGAGCCGGTCCGACCTCTATTCGACCACGCTGATGGATTTCCATCGTGGCTGGCGGCGGCAGGCGGATTCACTGTCCGAGACCACAAAACTGTTCCTGCTGCTCGGCACCTACATCAACAACACTTTTGGTCCCCGCTATTACGGCAAGGCGCTCAACATCTCCCGACGCCTGACCGCGGCCTACGACAAGGCCTTCAAGGACTACGATTTGCTGCTGCTGCCGACCACACCGATGAAGGCGACCAAGCTGCCGGAGCCCACGGCCAGCCGCGAAGACTACGTCGCGCGCGCGCTGGAGATGATCTCCAATACCGCGCCGTTCGACATCACCCACCATCCCGCGATGTCGCTGCCCTGCGGCATGGTCGACGGCCTGCCCGTCGGCCTGATGCTGGTCGGCCGCATGTTCGAGGAAACCACCATCTACCGCGCCGCCCACGCCTTCGAGCAGATCGGCGACTGGAAGAAGATGTGAGCGAGGCATGGATGCAGACGAGCGGGATTTTAGCGCATGGCTAACGCGTTCGTCGCGGCGTTCGAGATCCTGAGCTTTGGTGCGATCATCGTCCTGATCGTGCTGGGGCTCGGGATCATCGCCAGCATGATGGGCATTTTCAACTTCGCGCAGGGCGAGTTCGTCCTGCTCGGCGCCTACATCACCTATCTCGCCTACGCCAAGGGCCTGCCGATCTGGGCCGGCATGGTCGCGGCGCCCTTCGTGGTCGGCGCGCTCGGCTTCGTGCTGGAGGCGCTGATCATTCGCCGGTTCTACGCCGCGCCGATCGTGGCCATGCTCGGCACCTATGCGCTCGGCCTGATCATCCGTGAGACCGTGCGCGGACTGATCGGCGGCTTCTATCTCACCGTGCCGGAGCCGATCGGCGGCTCGATCGACATCGGCGCCATGCACATCTCGGCCTGGCGTTTCACCATCATCGTCATCACGCTGCTGGTGATGGTCTGCTGCTATCTCCTGCTGTCGCGCACGAACTTCGGCTTGCGCATGCGCGCCACGCTGGAAAACCCGTCGCTGGCGCGCGCCTCGGGCATTTCAACGCCGCTGATGTACGGCGCCACCTTCGCCTTTGGCTCCGCGCTTGCCGGCCTTGCCGGTGCACTGATCGTCCCCGTGTTCAGTCTCTACGCCGATCTCGGCCTGCGCTTCCTGATCCAGGGATTTGTCGCCGTCATGGTCGGCGGCGTCGGCTCCTTCATCGGGCCGGTCGCTGGCGCCGGCGTCATCGGTACGCTCAGCGCCGCGTTGCCCTGGGTGATGGCGCCCGTCGTCGCCGATGTTCTCGTCTTCGTGCTTGCCATTGTTTTCATCAAATTCCGGCCACAGGGCCTCATCGCTGGAAGAGGGGTTTAAATATGTTTGCAGAACGCACCAATCTCACCCGACGTCGTTTCCTCTCCAATTTCGCCTTCGCAACCGGCGCAGTCGCGACCGGTGTCGGCAGCTGGGTGATTCCGGCGCCCTGGGCCAATGCAGCGGGAGGTCCGATCAAGGTCGGCATCGCGACGGACCTCACCGGCCCGATTGCGTACGCCGGCACGGCGGACGCCAACGTTGCCAAGATGCTGGTCAAGCAGATGAACGATGCCGGCGGCCTGCTCGGCCGTCCGCTCGAGCTCTACATCGAGGACACCGCGTCGAACGAATCGGTCGCGGTGGGCAACGTCCGAAAGCTGATCCAGCGCGACAAGGTCGACATGGTGCTCGGCGGCATCACCTCGTCGATGCGCAACGCGATCAAGGATCCGATCGTCGCGCGCGGCAAGACGCTCTACATCTATCCGCAGCTCTATGAAGGCAAGGAGTGCACGCCCTATCTGTTCTGCACCGGGCCGACGCCGGCGCAGCAGTGCGACGAATTCATTCCCTGGCTGATCAAGAACGGCGGCAAGAAATTCGCGCTGCCGAGCGCCAACTATGTCTGGCCGCACACGCTCAACGTCTACGCCCGCAAGGTGATCGAGGCCAACGGCGGCGAGGTCGTGTTCGAGGAATACTACCCGCTTGACCAGGTCGATTTCTCTTCGACCGTCAACCGCATCATCTCCAACAAGGTCGACGTCGTCTTCAACACCGTCATTCCGCCCGGTGTCGGCCTGTTCTTCAAGCAGCTCTATGAAGCGGGCTTCCTCAAGAACGGTGGGCGTCTCGCCTGCGTTTACTATGACGAGAACACGCTCAACATCAACCAGGCCGCCGAGATCGAGGGGCTCGCAAGCTGTCTCGATTATTTCAAGGTGCTGACCAAGGAGAACCCGTTCGACGCAAAGATCCAGACGGCCTACGAGAAGGATTTTCCGGGTAACTTCCTGTTCGCGGCCGGCAGTGCCGCGACCGGCACCTATCGCGGCCTCAAGCTGTGGGAAGCGGCCGTCAAGGAGGCCGGCAAGGTCGATCGCGACTCGGTGGCCGCAGCCCTCGACCACGCCAAGATCGCTGAAGGACCGGGCGGACCAGCGGAGATGGTGCCGGGCAAGCGGCACTGCAAGATGAAGATGTACACCGCGGTCGCCAAGGCTGGAAACTACGAGATCGTCGGACGCAGCGACGGGCTCGTCGATCCCAAGGAATGCTAAGGTCGAATGCCGAAATCGATGGGCGCAGTAAAACAGGCGATCCCCGCTGAGATCGGCGGGGAGGCGGACGTCGCAATGGGTGGCAGCGGGACGGCAGGGCAGGCCGCTTCGGGACGAAAGGTCCTGCCGATCGTGGAGGGCGTCGTGCTCGTCGCGGCGCTGCTCGCGCCGCTGGTGCTGCAAGACTACCTCACGGTGTTCGCCACGCGCGTGATTATCCTCGCGCTGTTCGCGCTGTCGTTCGATCTGGTGTGGGGCTATGCCGGCATCATGAGTTTCGGCCAGGCGCTGTTCTTCGGCTCAGCCGGGTACGGTGTGGCGCTGCTCGCGCGCGACCTCGATATCACCAACATCTTCCTGGTGCTGCCCGCGGGAACGCTGATCGGCCTGACCTTCGCGCTGCTGCTCGGGGGCTTCCTGCTGCTGGGACGGCATCCCTCCAGCGTGATCTTCGTCTCCCTGGGCACACTCACCGGCTCCTACGCCGCCGATCGGCTCGCGCGCGGCTGGTACTATCTTGGCGGCCAGAATGGCATCCCCTCGATTTCGTCGATGACGCTCGGCAGTTACGAATTCTCGGAAGGGCCGTCCTTCTATTATCTCGTGCTCGGCATCCTCATTGTGGTCTATCTCCTCTGCCGCTTCCTGGTGCGCTCGCAGTTTGGCCTTGCGCTGGCGGGCCTGCGCGAAAACGAGCAGCGGATCGCCTTCTTCGGCTACAAGGCGCAGCATCTGAAGGCGATCATCTTCGCGATCGGCGGCGCCGTCGCGGGCCTCGCCGGCAGCCTCTATGCCTTCCACGAAGGGTTCGTCTGGCCCAACATGGTCGGCGTCGTGGTCTCGACGCAAGTCGTGCTCTACGTGCTGTTCGGCGGCTCTGGCACGCTGATCGGCGCGGTCATCGGCGCTGTCATCGTCGAGGGCGTCAGCTTCTGGCTGTCGGACAATTACCGCGAGGTCTGGCCGATCATCCTTGGCGTGCTGCTGTTGCTCGTGATTCTGTTTCGGCCGCTCGGCCTGATCAGCTTTGTGCTCGGCGAGCGCGAGCGGGTCGGCAGTTTTGGTGCCAGGCCCAAGGAGACCGAAAAGGAGAAGCGCAATGCCGCTCCTTGAAGCCGCCGGCGTCAAAAAAATCTTTGGCAAGCTCACTGCGCTCGATGGCGCCGCGCTCACCGTCGGCGAGAACGAGTTTCACGGCCTGATCGGTCCGAACGGCTCCGGCAAGAGCACGCTGATGAAATGCATTGCAGGGGCCGAGGTGCCGACGCAGGGCAAGGTCTCCTTCGTCAACACCGACATCACTGCGTTCACGCCGACCGAGCGTGCCCGCGCCGGCATGAGCCTGAAATTCCAGATCACCAGCGTGCTGCCGTCGTTGACGCTCTACGACAACATCTTGCTCGCGCTCCAGGCGCAGTCCTCGCTGCTCGACCTCGTTTTCTCGCGCACCCGGGGCGCGTTGCACGACCAGGTCATGACCATGCTGACGCAATTTCGCCTTGCCGACCGCGCTTTCGATGCAGCGGCGGCGCTGTCGCACGGCCAGCAGCAATGGTTGGAGATCGCGATGGCGCTTGCCGGCAAGCCGAAACTTCTGCTGCTCGACGAGCCGACCGGCGGCATGAGCCTGGAGGAGCGCCGCGTCACCGGCGAATTGTTGCAGCCGATCAAAAAGCATTGCTCGCTCGTCATCGTCGAGCACGACCTCGATTTCATCCGCGATATCTGCGACCGTCTCACCGTGCTCGACCAGGGCAAGGTGCTGGCGTCAGGCACGGTGTCGGAGATCCAGGCCAACAAATCCGTCCAGGAGATCTATCTGCGCCGTGCCTGAATTTTTGGACATCAAGCATCTCGATGCCGGCTATGGCCGCAGCCAGGTCCTGTTCGACGTCAACCTGGGCATTCCCTGGCGCGGCGGCGTCGCCGTGCTCGGCCGCAACGGTGCCGGCAAGACCACGTTGATGAAGACCATCGTCGGCGAGCTGCCGGCGTGGAAGGGCGAACTCGCCTTCGACGGCCGCGACATCAGCCGCCGCGCCACCCAGGAGCGCGTGCGCGCCGGCATCGGCTACGTGCCGCAGGAGCACTCGGTGTTCGCGCGCCTGTCGGTGCGCGACAATCTCGCGGTCGGCTCGCTTGCGAGCAGGAAGGCCGACGCGGTCGACCACGTGCTGACCATCTTCCCGAAGCTCGGCCAGCGCCTCGACCAGCCCGCCGGCACGCTTTCCGGCGGCGAGCGCAAGATGCTCGCCATCGGCCGCGCCATGCTGGGCGATCCAAAACTGCTGCTGCTGGACGAGCCGACCGAAGGCGTCTGGATCGGCGTGATCGAGGAGATCACCGAACGCCTGATCGAGCTCGCGAAAAACATCGCCGTCATCATCGTCGAGCAGCACCTCGATCTCGCGCTGCGCGTTGCCGATTACGCCTATGTGCTCGACCGCGGCCGCGTCGCGCTGCAGGGCAAGGCGGGCGAGGTGAAGGGCAATCCGGAGCTGCTGCGGTATCTGGCGCCGTAGATAACTTGCGGACTGTCAGATCGCTTGGTGTGGGGCGTTCACGGCGTGCTTCCGAGAAACGGATTGAGAATGGTGAGTCCGCCGATGCTGCGGCCGTGCTGCATGTCCTCGCTGTAGAGCGTGTCGCATCCGGCTTCGATCGCAGCGGCAATGATCAGCGCGTCGTAAAAAGCAAGCGTGTGGTCGCGGGCAAGCGCAAGCGCCGCGGCGTGCGTGTCGGCGGTGAGCGGTGCAGTATCCGGAAAGCGAAACCGGATCGATTGCACCGCAGCTTCGATCACAGGCCAATCCTGTTTCTGCTTCTTGCGCAACACGTTGGTGAACTCGTTCAGCACCTGTGTGCTGATGACACCGCCGCCGGCAATCGTGGTCAATGCGCGCTGCCGCCGGACGTCGGTCGAAAAGGCATAGATCAGGACGTTGCTGTCGAAGAAAGCGCTCACCGCTCGTTCGCCTCGTCGCGGTCGAATTCGTAGCCTTCGGGCAGGGGAAATTGGAACTGTTCCGCCTGCTTGAGAAATTCTGCCCGCTTGTCGATCTTCTCCACCGCGATCTGGCCTTTCGAGGCCTTCACGACGTCGAGTTCGTCGCCGGGGGCGAGGTTCAAGGCTTCAACGAGTCTCTTGGGCAAGCGAACCGCAAGGCTGTTGCCCCATTTGGAAACCAACATTGCTTGCTCCACGATATACAATATATTTGTATATCTTAAGCTGGATATCATCAAGTGCAAGTAGCCCAGACATGAGCCAAAACGCTGGTCGGAAACCCAGCGAACGTCATCCTCCAGGCGGCTTTCCCCAATTGACGATTCCTGGCATCGCGCTCGGCTGGGACCGACTTTCCGACCAGCCGGCGGGTGTCATTGTCTTCTCGAAGTCTGCAACAGATGGCGGAGCAACGAAGACGGCATCATCGTTGAGCGTCAGCGGTTGAATGTCGATGCTCGCAGGGCAAAGAAAATCCGGCGCTCGTCCGACGTTACGCTCGACGGCAGCCACCAAAGCATCCTGATCGTGCGTTAACGGCTTGTAGCCGTTGATCCACTGCGTTCCGAGCATATCGAGAACGGCGGAGATGTTTTGAAGCTTGCGTTCGATCAAGCCTTCAGACCGATGCACGGTCGTCATGAGCTGGCGCCGATTCTGCGCCTTGCTGTAGGCAACGCCCGCCCTCTCGGAGGTCAACATCTGAAAATAGCTATCGACCACTGCGGAGATCTCGCTCTCCGTCCAAAGTGTGCCAGCGATCTCCTCGGTTTGCTCCCGGTCCAAGTCTCAGCTTCTTGGACTTGAATAGTATCAGGCACGCTGCTGGCGCAACGGCGGCACCTAAAATGCAGGAAACCGTTGTAAGCGATTAGATTCGTCCTACTTCACCGCCCCAAAGCGGCTGTCGAACGAGTTCGATGACACGACCGGCGCAGCTCCCATGATCTGTGTCGCTTCACCGGCACCATCCGATACCGACGGCTTCAGCGCCGGGCGCGTCGCGGCGAGGCGGGTGTCGGGCTTCGCCGGCTCGGCGGGTTTGGCGGCCACGATCGGCTTCGGCGCCTCCTTGGCCGTATCTTTGGATTTGTCGTGTCCCGGCACGAACCGGGTCACTGCGGCTTTCAGTCTCGACGCTGCGGTGGGCGGCGTTGTCGACGGCGCGGCCGGGGCGACGGACGCGGTGGCCTGCGGCGGAGGCGTGGTCGCCGTGGTATCGGCGGTGCCCATGCCCATCTTGCGGCCGAGGTTGGAGAAGAAGCCGGCTTTCTCAGCCGGCGCGGCGTTGGCGACACGGGCGTTGGCGGGCGCGCTGACGGCGACGACCGGCTCTGCCTGCGGCGAGGGCGCGGCTGCGTCGAGATTCGGCTTCGGCGGATTGACGTGGCCGGGGATCGTGCCCGGCGCCTTCGCCATCGCCAGCATCTGCAAGGTCGTGCCTTCGGCGCCCTCGGACAGACCGGTCGAGCCTTCCGGAATCTTCGCGGCAAAGATCTTGTTCATGCCGCCGTCGATGCCGGTGTTCATGCGCGCCACCGGTGTGCCGCGCGAAACCAGCTTGTTGTACTCGGCCTGGTCGCGCGCATCCTTCTCGCGCACGGCGCGGGCGATGTCCTCGGGGATCACATAGGCCGGACATTTTGCCGAGGCGTCGAACACCGGATCACGCTTGGCGTCGGGCGCCTTGGTTGCGTCGAAGACGTACTTCTTCTCGCAGAAATCGACCTTCGGCTCCTGCCGCGTCACTTCGAAATGATCATAGCCTTCCTTGATCATCTTCCAGAACGGCATGTTCGGGTTGTTCCGGTGCTTGGCCATGTTCACCGGCGTCATCTTGAACGGATAGGCCTGGAACTGGAACGCTTTCTGGCCGCCGAAGAAGGACTCGCGCCCGAGCGAATAGATCTCGGCGATCTGCTCGTCGGTCATCGCATAGCAACCGCGCGAAGAACAATCGCCATGCACCATCAGCTGCGAGCCGGTACGGCCGAGCGCGCGATCAAACGCGTTGGGAAAGCCGGTGTTGAACGAGAGGTAATAGGCCGATTGCGGATTCATCTGGCCCGGATTGATCGAATAGAATCCCTCTGGCGCCTGGCGGTCGCCTTCACGGACCTTCGGCCCCAAATCGCCCGACCAGCGGCAGATCGGATAGGTCTTGAGCAGGGCGAACTGGCCGTTGCGGGCCTGCTTCCAGATCTCGAGCTCGGCCTCCTGCTTGAACAGGCGCACCAGGATCGGCGATTGCAGGTCCATGTCCTTTTCGACCATCGCGGCGAGAAGTTTTGGCGGGACCGGCTGGTTGGCCTTGGCGTTGGTCGCGAGCGAGACCTGATCGGTATCGCAGCCGGCCAGCACAATGCTGGCGGCAAGCGCAACCGAAGCCAAAACCGCGCGAGCAAGCGAACGAGAAATCAAGACGGACCCCACACCGTGCCGGGCATCGCGCAAACCCCAATCTTGAAGCATGATCCGACCGGCCATCCGGGCCCGTCGCGACGGGCTTTTTCGCAATCACACTCCAGCGCTTATGCCCTGAAGCCATTGATTAAAATTCTAACCTCTGGGGCATGTGGTCGCAACCCGAGCGGGGATCACGAGCCCGTTGGCCCAAAGGTGTGGTCAACGAAGACTTAAACTGGGCCGTAACTTGGGCCTTGCGGCCAAACCGGTACTGAGATCGCTGATTTGGGCAAAAAAAGGGTTAACGCGGAGTTACCGGGGGCTCGGGACAGGTCTCTCGTGCCCCGGACGCAGCGCAGCGCTCCTTCAGCGGTGCGTTGCAGAGCCGGGGCCCATGCTTGAGGCGATCTCCGGAAGTTTCTGGGTCCCGGCTCTGCGGAGCGGCACTTCGTGCCGCACCGCGTCCGGGACACGAAAAACCGTCCGAATCAGCCCAGTTTACGGCCGATATCGAGGAATTTCTGGCGTCGGTGCTTGCGGACGGCGTCGCCGTCGAGGCCGCGGAGCTCGTCAAAAGCCTTGGCGATGGCGTCGCCCGTGGTGGCGATCATGGCGGCGGGGTCGCGATGGGCGCCGCCGACCGGCTCCTTCAGAATGCTGTCGATTACGCCGAACCGGAGCATGTCCTGGGCGGTGATCTTCATGTTGTTGGCGGCTTCCTGCGCCTTGGAGCCGTCGCGCCAGAGGATCGAGGAGGCTGCCTCGGGCGAGATCACGCTGTAGATCGCATGCTCCAGCATCAGGACCTTATTGGCGGTGGTGATGGCGATGGCGCCGCCCGACATGCCCTCGCCGGTGATGATGGCGACGTTCGGCACGGTCAGCGCCAGACAGGCATCGGTCGAGCGCGCGATCGCCTCGGCCTGGCCGCGCTCTTCCGCGCCGATGCCGGGATAGGCACCGGCGGAATCGGCAAGCGACAGCACCGGCAGGCCGAAGCGCTCGGCCATCTCCATCAGCCGCACGCATTTGCGATAGCCCTCGGGCCGCGCCATGCCGAAATTATGCTTGATGCGGCTCTCGGTGGAATCGCCCTTTTCCTGGCCCATCACGCAGATGGCCTCGCCGCGGAAGCGGCCGAAGCCGGCGACCAGCGCCTCGTCCTCGCCGAACTTGCGGTCGCCGGCGAGCGGAGTGAACTCGGTGATCAGGCCCTTGATGAAGTCGTTGAAATGCGGCCGCTGCGGATGCCGCGCGACCAGCGTCTTTTGCCACGGCGTCAGGTTCAGATAGAGGTCGGCCAGCGCCTGCGCTGCCTTGTCCTCGATTCGCCCGATCTCATCAGTGATGTCGCTGCCGGAGGCCGCAAGCGTCCGCAATTCGTCGAGCTTGGAATCGAGCTCGGCGACGGGCTTTTCGAAATCGAGATAGCTGCGCATCTGGTCTGGCATCAACTCAATATAGGGAGGGCGGGGCGAGGCGGCGAAGCAGATTCGAGCCTTCGGAAAGAAGTGTAGCTTCTTCAATGAGTTGGCTTGTGCACTCTTAGGCCGCCCGCCAAATCAATCGTGAGGCCCCGGCTCTTTCTGCGGAGATGTGGCCGAAGTCAAGGCGGTTTCATCGTCGTCCCGGCCGGCTCTCGTGTCCCGCACGCGTTGCAGCGCTTCTTCAGTGCTGCTGCGCAGAGCCGGGACCCAGCAAGCGGCATGGACCCCGGCTCTGCAGCGCACCGTTTCACGCTGCGCTGCGACCGGGGCACGAGCCTTACTTCTCCGCCAGCGGATGCAGGTCGCGAACGAGGCTCTTCAGCCGCTCCTCGACCACGTGGGTGTAGATCTGGGTCGTCGAGATGTCGGTGTGGCCGAGCAGCGTCTGCACGATCCGCAAATCGGCACCGTTGTGAAGCAAGTGGCTGGCAAACGCATGGCGCAGCACGTGTGGGGAGACCAGCCGGGCCTGCAGGCCGGAAGCGACCGCGAGCTCCTTCAGGTCGCGGGCAAAATGCTGCCGCGTCAGATGCCCGCTCTCGCCGAACGAGGGGAACAACCATTTCGAGGCCGCCACGCTGTTCTTCTTGTCCGTCTTGTTGTTTTCCTTGGCGGCTTCCGTCGCGGCGAGATAATCGGCCATCGCCTGCCGCGAGGCCTCGTTGAGCGGCACCAGCCGTTCCTTGTTGCCTTTGCCGCGTACCACGATCATGCGGGCGTCGCGCTTTGCGGCAGTGCGCGGCAGCGCCACCAGCTCGGAGACGCGCAGGCCGGTGGCGTAGAGCACCTCGAGCAGGCAATAGAGCCGCAAAGCGCGCAGCCGTTTCGAGGGCGAGGCATCTTCCGCCGTACTCAATTCCGTGGCGCGGCGGAGCATGCGGTCGACGTCCGCGATCGACAGCACCTTTGGCAGCCCGCGGCCGCGCTTGGGGCCGGACAGGATCGCCGCGGGATCTTCAGCGCGGATGCGCTCGTTGAGGAGAAAACGGCAGAGATGCCGTATCGCCGACAGCCGCCGCGCGACGCTGGTGGATTTGAAGCCGCGCGTGTCGAGGTCGGCGAGATAGTCGCGCAGCGTCTGCGTCTCGGCGTCCGCAAATGTATGGCCGACGCGGCCGAGAAACTCCGAGAAATCGGCGAGGTCGCGGCGGTAGGCATCGAGCGTATTGGGGCCGGCGCCCTGTTCCGCGGCGAGCATGTCGAGGAACAGGCCGGTGAGCTTGGCATCTGAGGGCTTGTTAGCGGAAGATCTGGCACGCATGCCCGGCAGCCTAGCGCCTATTTCTTGAGAAATTTGTCCGCCGGGATCGTCACCGTCATTTCCCGCGGCTTGGGGTTGACGAAGTTCGCCAGCGCGAAGACCACGCCATAGACAATGCCGGCGATCACGGCGACGACCGTCAGGAAGCGGAACAGGCTGGGCATCGGGCAAGGTCTCGGAGAGGGTCTCGGGCGGCCGAATTAACCAATGAAATCATCCAACATGTTCGCCGTTTCGTGGCAAGAGTCCTCTGGCGAGGCCCCCTTTGGGGTCGTATAGGTGGCCAAAGCATGCCGCCTTTGGCGGCGGTTCGAGCGAGACCCATTCGAGCGAGACAAATGTCCGACGCCGCGTTGCCGATCCAAGCTTCGCCCGAGGCCGACATCCTGTCGGCGCTGGGCGCGCGCTCGATCGTGCTCGTCGGCATGATGGGGGTAGGCAAATCCACCATCGGCCGCCGCATGGCGATCCGGCTCAAGCTGCCCTTCGTCGATGCCGACACCGAGATCGAGGCGGCGGCCGGCATGACCATACCGGAAATCTTCGAGCGCCACGGCGAGCCGCATTTCCGCGACGGCGAGGCCCGCGTGATCGCGCGTCTGCTCGACGGCGGCCCCATCGTGCTGGCAACCGGCGGCGGCGCCTTCATGCGCGAGGAGACGCGGGGCCGCATCGCGGCGAAGGCGATCTCGATTTGGCTCAAGGCCGATGCTGACGTCATCATGCGCCGCGTGCGCCGGCGCGCCGACCGTCCGCTGCTCCAGACCGCCGATCCCGAAGGAACCGTGACGCGCCTGCTCATCGAACGCGAGCCGGTCTACGGCCATGCCGACCTCACCATCGCCTCGCGCGACGTGCCGCACGACAAGATCGTCGAGGAGACCATCGAGACGCTGCGCGCCCATCTCTGCGGCGAACAGGCGTCCCCGCCACCAGCCGACGTCGCGAGTGCCGCACGATGACCGCGCCTTTGAAACATTCCGATCCCGCCAACGTCGAGGTCGCGCTCGGCGATCGCGCCTATGACATCGTCATCGGCCGCGGCGTGCTGGCCTCGCTGGGCGAACGGGTCGCGCGTTTACGTCCCGGCGTGCGCACCGCGGTCGTGACCGATCGCACCGTCGCAAAATACTGGCTCGAACCCGCCGAGGCTTCGCTCGCAGCGGCCGGCATTCCGGCATCGCGCATCGTCGTCGAGGAAGGCGAGATCTCGAAAACCTATGCCGGGCTCGAAAAGGTCAGCGAGGCCCTGATCGCCGCAAAGATCGAGCGCAACGATCTCGTCATCGCGCTCGGCGGTGGCGTTGTCGGCGATCTCGCCGGCTTTGCGGCAGCGATCCTGCGCCGCGGCGTCGATTTCGTGCAGGTCCCGACCTCGCTTTTGGCACAGGTCGATTCCTCCGTCGGCGGCAAGACCGGCATCAACTCGCCGCAGGGCAAGAATCTGCTCGGCGCCTTTCATCAGCCGGTGCTTGTCGTCGCCGACACGGCCGTGCTCGACACGCTGTCGCCGCGGCAGTTCCGCGCCGGGTATGCCGAAGTCGCCAAATACGGCGTGCTCGGCGATGAGGCCTTCTTCACCTGGCTTGAGAACAACCATTCCGACATCTCCAGGGGCGGCGCGGCGCGCGAGCATGCGATCGCGACGTCCTGCCGCGCCAAGGCCGGCGTCGTCTCGCGCGACGAACGCGAGACCGGCGAGCGCGCGCTGCTCAATCTCGGCCACACGTTTGGTCACGCGCTGGAAGCGGCGACTGGGTTCTCCGATCGTCTGTTCCACGGCGAGGGCGTTGCGATCGGCATGACGCTGGCAGCGCAGCTCTCGGCCAGGCTCGGCATGATCGGCGAAGCCGATGCGGCGCGCGTCGAGCGGCATCTGATTGAGGCCGGCCTGCCGACGCGCTTGCAGGACATCGCGGGCTTCGCGCAGGAAGGGCTTGCCGATGCCGATGCGCTGATGGCGCTGATGTCACAGGACAAGAAGGTCGAGCGCGGCAAGCTCACTTTCATCCTGCTGGAGGCCGTGGGGCGCGCCGTCATCGCGAAGGACGTCGAGCCGGCTCCGGTGCGCGATTTCCTCAAGGACAAGCTCGCCCTCAAGGCGTGATACGCGGCTGAACGGCGTGAGAGCGTTTTCGAGCGAAGTGGGTACCGGTTCGCGTCAGGAAAACGCGTCAAAACAAGAAACCAGAGTGGTTCATGGACTGGCTCGGATTCACCATCGTCGTCCTCTGCCTGCTCGTCTCGGGCTTCTTTGCCGCGAGCGAGACCGCGCTGATCGGCGCCTCGCGTGCCAGCATGTTGCGGCTCTCCAAGCAGGGCAACCGCGACGCCGACGTGGTCTCGCGACTGCTCGCCATGCGTGAGCGCCTGATCGGCGCGCTGCTGCTCGGCAACAACATCGCCAATATCAGTGCATCCGCCCTTGCCACCAGCATCTTCACGTCCTGGTTCGGCGATGTCGGCGTGCTCTATGCGACCGGCGTGATGACCGTGCTGGTGGTGATCTTCGCCGAGGTGCTGCCGAAGACCATCGCCATCAACGCGCCCGACCGCATGGCGCTTGCGGTGGCGCGCCCGATGCGGATGACGATGTACGTGCTGGGGCCGCTGCTCAGAATCGTGGAAGTCATCGTGCGCCTGTTGATGCGCATGTTTGGCCTCGCCGGCGAGCACCAGGCGATCCTGTCGCCGACCGAACGCCTGCGCGGCGCGGTCGACCTGTTGCATCACGAGGGCAAGGTCGAGAAGCAGGATCGCGACATGCTCGGCGGCCTGCTCGATCTGCGCGAGCTTCAGGTTTCCGACGTCATGATCCATCGTACCGAGATGACGATGATCAACGCCGACCTGCCGCCGGAAGAGCTGGTGCGCGAGGTGCTGGCGACCGAATACACCCGCACCCCGCTGTGGCGCGAGAAGCCGGAAAACATCATCGGCGTGCTCCACGCCAAGGATCTGTTGCGCGCGATCCGCGCCTCGGACGGCGACACCTCGCGCATCGACGTCTCCACCATCGCGCTGCCGCCCTGGTTCGTGCCGGAGATGCGGCCGGTGTCCGAGCAGCTCAAGGCGTTCCGCCGCCGCAAGACCCATTTCGCGCTGGTCGTTGACGAGTACGGCGAAGTTGAAGGTCTTGTGACGCTGGAAGACATTCTGGAAGAGATCGTCGGCGACATCTCCGACGAGCATGACGTCGTGGTTGCGGGCGTGCGCGCCCAGCCGGACGGCTCGGTCGTCGTCGACGGCTCGGTGCCGATCCGCGACCTCAACCGCGCCCTGGACTGGCATCTGCCCGACGAAGAGGCAACCACGGTTGCCGGCCTCGTCATTCACGAGGCGCGCTCGATCCCCGACCGCGGCCAGAGTTTCACCTTCCACGGCTTCCGCTTCCGCGTCCTCCGCCGCGAACGCAACCGCATCACCGCGCTCCGTATTTCACCGGTGCCGCGCGAGTCGGAGGTGGACGAGGCGAAGCCGAGAAGGGCCGGGACGTCGTTTTAGGATTCGCGTGACCCTGTTGCCCCTCATGGCGAGGAGCGCCGCAAGGCGCGTCTCCAACCATGCAGGCCAGGATGCCGCAGCGGGGGCCTGCATCCTTCGAGACGCGCGCAAATGCGCGCTCCTCAGGATGAGGAGAAATGGCGCCGTCTGCTGCTCGAATTGGCGAGCTAAGTCCCGCCTTCCCCCGGCGCCTGCGCGTGGATGGCCAGCGCGTGCACGCTGCCGGAGAGTTCCGCGGCCAGCGCCGCATTTATCATGCGGTGACGATCGACGCGGCCCTTCCCTTTGAAGGCTTGAGACACGATATAAACGCGGAAGTGCGTCTCGCCGCTCGGCCGATGGCCGGCGTGGCCCTCATGCAAATGTGACTCGTCGACGACCTGCAGGCTTTCCGGCGTGAAAGCTTCCTGCAACTTGTTGCTGATAGTATCTGTCATAGCCATGGATGTGCCATTAAGGTGCGAGATCGCTCTCCGTTATTTGCGCAGGCCGCCTCTGGCGACCGTTCTTGAGAACGCCGAAGCCGAGCTTTGGCTATGTGTTTTCAGCTAATTGCAATGTCAAGACTTGAAGGTTTTTGCATTGCGTAGTCAAAGTCAGTCATGCCGATCGATTCATCAAAGTTCTTCGACTCCATCCGGGTCAAGCCGAAAGGCAAGCAGCCGGAAGTGAAGCCGCGCGACGCCGTGGCCAACTGCGAATGGACCGGGTGTCAGAACAAGGGCGCCCATCGTGCGCCCAAGGGTCGCGACAACCAGCGTGAATACTGGCACTTCTGCCTGAACCACGTGCGCGAGTACAATCAGAACTACAATTTCTTCTCCGGCATGAATGCCGATGCGGTCGCGCGTTATCAGAAAGATGCGCTGACCGGCCACCGTCCGACCTGGAAGATGGGCGCCAATGGCGGCGTCAAGAAAGGCGCGGAGGCCGAGATCGACGGCGCCTTCGATCCGTTCAGCATGTTCCAGGAGCTCAACGGCCGCTCCGGCTGGCGCGCCGGCCCGCAGGCCGCGCCCAAGGCCGAGACGCGCAAGATCATGAACGCCGAGCGCAAGGCGCTCCAGGTGATGGGCCTCGGCCCCGACTCTTCGCTCGCCGACGTCAAGTCCAAGTACAAGTCGCTGGTGAAGCAGCACCACCCCGATGCCAACGGCGGCGACCGCTCCACAGAGGATCGCCTGATCGAGATCATCAAGGCGTATAATTATCTGAAGACCGTGGTGCGCGAGGCGTAGGCCTCGCGCTCGCTTTCTTCCCTTCTCCCCTCGCGGGAGAAGGTGGCGCGAAGCGCCCGATGAGGGGTTTCTCCCGGCGAATTCAACTGCAAGAGATGAGGGTGTCGAGACAACCCCTTACCCGTCTCGCTGCTCCGGGCCACGCATCCCCTACTCGTTCGGCATCGCCCCCACATACGACGAACTCGGCCGGATCAGCCGCCCCGTCCGCTGCTGCTCACGCGCATGGGCGGTCCAGCCGGCTGCGCGGGCCACCGCGAAGATCGGCGTAAAAGCCTGTCTTGGAACCGCCAGCGCATCGAGCAGGATCGCGGTGAAGAACTCGACATTGGTTTCCAGCGGCCGGTCCGGATTCTTCTTGCGCAGCGCGCTGCGGATATAGGCCTCGACCTCGCCGGCAAACGGCAGGCCGGCGCCGTCCGAGGCGAGCGCCTCGATCGCGGTCTTGAGCACGTCGGCGCGGGGATCGCGCACGCGATAGACGCGGTGACCAAAACCCATCATCCGCTCGCCGCGTGCCAGCGCCGCATCGACCCAGGTCTGGATGCGCTCGCGCGAACCGATCGCGTCGAGCATTTCCAGCACCGGCTCCGGCGCGCCGCCATGCAGCGGGCCGGTGAGCGCGCAATAGCCGGCGGTGACGGCGGCGAACAGATCGGCTTGCGTCGAGGCCACCACGCGCGCGGTGAAGGTCGAGGCGTTCATGCCGTGATCGCAGACCGTGACGAGATAGGCGTCTAACGCCGTGACCTCGCGCGTCGCCGGTGCGCACCCGTGCAGCATGCGGAGCGTATCGGCGGCGTGGCTCACGCTCGGATCGGGCGCGACCGGATCGAGACCTTTGGCGCGCCGGACCAGCGCACCTGCGATCACCGGAAATGCGCCGACGATGGTCGCCTCGTGCTCCAGTCCGTGCTCCGCGCGAAGTCCCGCGACCGCCGCGCGAAACCCGTCGAGGATGCCCATGCCGCTTGTCGCCGGCAGCAGGTCGGCCAAACGCGCGAAAGCGCGTTCGCGTGCGGCACCCAGGTTCGCCCGCACATTGGCTTCGCTCAGCGTGGTCTTGCTGGCGCCGTTCCAAAGCCGGGCGGTAACGCCCTCAAAGCTCGACTGGCTCGCCAGTCGGCCGACATGCTCGCCGGCGATGATCAGCTCGCCGCGCTCGCCGTCGACATGGCTCAGCACGGTCTCAGCCGCGGGAACGCCGTCCAGCCCGATCTGACTCTTGGTGAGGTGGATGTTCATGGCCCAATCTCCGTTTTGCTATGCAGCGAAAGGTCGGGCCTCTCGACAGATTGATCAATCTTGATTACATAAATCAATATGAAAAATTCTGAGGAGCTCTATCTCTCGGCCCGGGAGGCCGCCGCCGAACTCGCGATCTCGCCGGCCACGCTCTACGCCTATGTCAGCCGCGGCCTGGTCCGCTCCGAGCCGACGCCGGACTCGCGCAAGAACCGCTATCGCGCCGAGGACGTCCGGGCGCTGAAGGAGCGCCGGGTGCCATCGCCGGAGCCGCGCGGCCTGCGCAGCTTCGACGCCGATTTGCCGGTCATGGATACGGAGATATCCACCATCACCGAGGACGGCGCGATCTATCGCGGCGTCAATTGCGTCGATCTCGCCGAGAACGACACGCTGGAGCACACCGCGACGCTCCTGTGGGACGTCTCCGGCGTCGATCCCTTTGCACCTGACAACTTTCCAGCAGTATCCGATGAGATGCGCCTGATCGCGCAGGCCGCGCGCCGCGCCGCGCCGATTGATCGCGCCATCGCGGTGTTGGCGCTCGCATCGAGCGCCGATCCCCGCGCCTTCACCCGTGCACATGACGGACGTGCGATGGTCGGTGCGCGCATTGTCCGGCTCCTGGTCGCGACCATGCTCAATACGGAGCCGTCGGCCGAGCCGTTGCACCAGCAGATCGCCAGGGCCTGGGCGCCCGACAGCAAGCACGCGGCCGATCTCATCCGCCGCGCGCTGGTTCTGCTCGCCGAGCATGAATTGAACGCGTCCACCTTCACCGCGCGCTGCGCGGCCTCGACCGGCCTCAATCTTTATGACTCCGTCATCGCCGGCCTCGCCGCGCTGAAGGGGCCGAAGCACGGCGGCGCCGGCGTGCTCGCCTCGCAGCTCGTCAAGGCGCTGGTGGATCGTGACGTCGAGCCAATGGTCCGCGAACGCGTCGCGCTCGGCGAACGCTTTGCCGGCTTCGGTCACGGCGTCTACAAGCGGGGCGATCGGCGCGCGCAGTCGCTCCTGAATGCCCTGGCCCGCGCCGGCGCACCGCGCAAATTCACCAAGGAGGTGCCGGAGCGCATCGCGGAGGCGACCGGCGAGCTCGTCAACATCGACTACGCGCTCGCGGTGCTCGTGCACGCACTGCGCCTGCCTGTAGGCAGCGAGCTCGCGCTGTTCGCAATGGCCCGCAGCGTCGGATGGATCGCGCATGCGAGCGAGCAATTGCAGCACGGCAAGCTGATCCGCCCGCGGGCCCGCTATGTGGGCCCGGCGCCGGGGCGGAGAGGGACTGCTACCGTGTTCAAGAGCTAAGGAGTGCCGTGCCAGTCATAAGCGATGCGAGGAACGCCATGAAAGATGACGAACGCCGCGCGCGCATGGAGGGCAAAGAGGCCTTGAAGATCAAGCTGGAGGTGCTGGTAAATGCAGTGCCGCCGGGCGTTGAAACGATCGCCGGCGGCGCTGAATCTCTTTCCCGGAAGGAACTAACAAAATCCCGGATGTAAATAGGTCGGGACGAGCAGTGTGAAGGTTCACTCGCTGAGGCAAATCAGGCGGGTTGCCGCTTGTGGATAAAATCGTGGAGAGCCCGGCTCAACTTCTCAAGTCAGCGCCAAGACGCCTGCGCAACCTGGGATGTCCTATCGACGACGCGGATGAGGATTGACGAGGGCTCAGGTGAGGGCCCTAAAACCGGCTGCCAACTGCAACGGCCTTGCTCATGTTTAGAGTGGTGCGCGCAGGTTGGGAGATGAAAGCCATTCGTTGGTTTGCGCGGCGATATCAAGCTGACGAAGCTTCTCCAAAAGCTTGTTGCGTTTCAATCCGGGTGCGAGAAGAGACATCGCCGCTTCGATGCGCTTGTGTTCATCAGCAAGACGTTCACGCAGTGTTGGCGATTTGTTGACAAGCCAGGTCATAGCCGCTCCTTTAAGCGTTGGGCGGGAGCATTACCGGACTCTCAGTCGCCGATATGAGCCATAAGGCAGCGCGGCGATGGCGGAACTGGGCGCCTGTTGAGTTCTGAAGTCCATCTAATTCGTTTCGCGGTGACGAAATGGATAGGCCACCGCCTCTTTCAGCGTGGTTCGCGCCACTCGGAAACACGCCAGCACTTGGGGCGCTCAGGATCTCTCTATTTCTGCCAACAACCGGACGCGTTAGGCGCGGTCATAGCCTGAAGACTTACTCGCGTCGGGAGTTGCTAACACGAGGGGCCGGGAGCCGGAACAAATACAAGTTGTTCTCGTGGAACCATCTTCCGTTATGGTTGTTGCCAATGTGTCCCCGAAAGTGGCGGGACCGAAGATCCAAAAAGTCAGCAGCCCAAAATGTTTAGATTACTTTCGGCGACGGCGATGTTCTCGCTCCTCGGAGCTTTGGTTATTGCCCTACCGGGTTTCACCCCCCAGGTGCAATCGAGTGAGGTCATCGCGATGGCCAAGAGTGACCGGCTTGAAGTCCGGGCCGCGGCTTCGAATTGCTCCACACAGATCTGGCCCGATTTCTCCGCCTCTTGTTTGCAAGACAGGGGCGCGGGCGGAAAAATCGTGGAAGCTCGTCTTGTGACCGCCCGCCGATAGGCCGGATTCGCTTCATCCGTTCATCGAAGATGACGCGCTGGCGGAAGCCGCGAATGCTTGTCGTCTCGTGCGAAAGACCCAGTCATCACGACCGCGTCGAGCCGCCGAGAGGCCGGGCAAGCCCCTTCCGCTATTCGCGAAACATTCTCCGGACCGATCCATCCGCTCCTTCGAAAGTGTGAGGCCATCCATGTCAGCAGATCCAGGTTCGGTGCCGAATGTGCTTGTCGTCGAGGACGAAATGGTCCTGCGCATGCGCGCCGTCGACATCGTGGAGGATGCCGGCTTTCATCCTGTCGAGGCCGTCAACGCCGACGAGGCGATATCGATTCTCGAGTCCCGCTCGGACATCTCGCTGCTATTTACGGACATCCAGATGCCCGGAAGCATCGACGGCTTGAAACTCGCGCATGCGGTGCACGAGCGCTGGCCCTCGATCAAGATCATACTGGTTTCAGGTCAAGTGAAGCCATCTGACGCGGAAAGGCCGGAGAATAGCCGCTTCTTCGGCAAACCGCTTGGCGTTGAGCAGATGATTGCCGAGTTGCAGAAGATGGTCGGTGCGGGGGCGCTCAGGATTGTTCCGGGACCAACCGACTGGCCGGCGGATCAGGCGCTTCGCGCCCCGGCGGCGGCTGATTCCGCGCCCCACCACGCGCAGGATGCCGTCCTTTCCGCGGAGAACGACAGCCTTCGCCTGCTGCTTGAACAGGCCGGGATTGACGCGCAGGCCCTCCTTATCCAGGCCGGGATCGACGCCGAGCAGCGGCAAGCCGCTGACAAATTGCAGAAGCTGATCCTCGGGGAACTTCATCATCGCGTCAAGAATACGCTCGCGATGGTCAGCGCTATCGCGTCCCAGAGCTTCCGCGCAGCCCCCAGCATAGAGCACGGACAGAAGGCAACGGAGGGAAGGCTGACGGCATTGGGACGAGCGCACGACCTGCTGATGCAGGTCAGTTGGGCGGATGCCAGCCTTACTCACACGCTGAGCAGCGCGACGGAGCCCTATGACGGCCAGGGCGATCGACGCTTTCATTTCAACGGACCGGACATCAGGATTACATCCGCAGCGGTCATCGCGCTCGCGATGACCGTCAACGAGCTGTGCACCAACACCACCAAGTTCGGGGCGTTGTCGGTTCCTGCGGGCCGCGTCGAAATTACGTGGACGATAGACGAGCTGAAGCAGAGACTCCGCCTGGTCTGGATGGAAAGAGGCGGTCCGGCCGTGGAGCCTCCAACCCGGCGAAGCTTCGGCACCCGAATGATGGAGTCTCTCGGCCAACAGCTGACCGGTCGGGTGCAACTTGCCTACGAACCCGGTGGGTTCATCTATTCATTGGATGTGCCGCTTGGCTCGGTCGCGGTGCTGCCCGAAGCAATCCTCTTACGCTAGCGCCGATCTCGAAAGGGTCAGGTCAGCATTTGCGGCAACGCGAGCCGTCGCGGGGTGCTTATGAGATTGATTTTCGGGCTCTATCCAACGGTGATGTTCGTTCGATCTCCGCTCGAGGCCGGGCGATGACGCTGACAGGTCGAGTGATGTTCGGCAAACAGCGACGATGGCCGCCGTTGTAGAAGTTTCCCCAACTGGTACGCTGAGGTCTAAGCCCGCGGCTTTGCTTCCGCGACGACGGCTCCGTGGCGGCGACGGTAAAACCAGATCGTCAGTCCCAGAATGATCGCTCCGCCGACCACACTGAGAATCCAGATGTGTTTGCCGAGATGATCATGATGCGGCAGCCCGGCATATTCGTGCAGAGCCGACACCGCCAAAACACCCGGCAGCACATGCGCGGGCGCCCAGACCAGGATCGCCGGGATATTGATGGCGTAGAAGCGGGCCGGGGGCATGCCCAGCGCGCCGGCGGTGACCGGCACAAAGGCCCGGATCGGTGGCACGAAGCGGGCCAAGAACACGGCCCAGGCGCCGAAGCGGCGGAAGAAGTTTTCGCTCTGCTCGATCACGCGGGGATAGTTGGTCAGCGGCCAGGTGTTGAGAATCTCGCGCTGCCGCCGGTGCCCGATCCAGTAGGCCGACCCGTCGCCGAGCACAGCGCCAATTGCCGCCGCCAGCAACACCCATTGCAGCTTCAGCTCGCCGCCCGGAACCAGCGCGCTCAGCGCCAGGATGATGGTCGAGCCGGGGATCACCGAGCCGACCACCGGAACCGTCTCCAGCAGGGCCGCCAGGAACAGGGTCAGATAGGCCAGCCATGCATGGGCCGAGACGAATGAAATGAGGGGATCGAGGAAGGACGTCACATCGTCTCTGTGGTGGGGTTGGGCTGTGAGGTTAAGACCCTACATAAGTAACAAGCGGCGGTAAAAGTGCCACCCACGTACGCAGGGCCGCGCATCCCGCACGAATTTCAGGCGTGATTCGCAAGGCAGCCCTCCAAAATCTGCGTTTCTTGCCTATCTAAATGAAAAGACAACGGAACTTTGATTGGGGGGCGGGCTTCTGCCCGCACGTTGTCTCTGATAAGTTCGCCACCGCACCCAGCCGCAGCCAACGTGCAAATAACTGGTCTCGGGACCGCCCGGGGCCTCGGAGGATTGATGACGACCGCCGCCCTGTCCAAAGTTGAGGAAGTTTCCGGTCTGCCCGACATGAAGGTGTCGGTGCGCCAGGTCTTTGGGATCGACACCGATCTCGAAGTGCCGGCCTATTCCGAAGTCGATCCTCACGTACCCGAAGTTGATTCCGACTACCGTTTCGACCGCGCCACCACGCTCGCCATTCTCGCCGGCTTTTCCCGGAATCGCCGGGTCATGGTCACCGGCTATCACGGCACCGGCAAATCCACCCATATCGAGCAGGTCGCTGCGCGGCTGAACTGGCCCTGCGTGCGCGTCAACCTCGACAGCCACATCAGCCGTATCGATCTCGTCGGCAAGGACTCGATCGTGGTCCGCGACGGCAAGCAGGTCACCGAATTCCGCGACGGCATCCTGCCCTGGGCGCTCCAGCACAACATCGCGCTGGTGTTCGACGAATATGACGCCGGACGCCCGGACGTGATGTTCGTGATCCAGCGCGTGCTGGAAGTCTCCGGCCGCCTGACGCTGCTCGACCAGAACAAGGTGATCAAGCCCCACCCGGCGTTCCGCATGTTCTCGACCGCGAACACCGTCGGTCTCGGCGACACCTCGGGCCTCTATCACGGCACCCAGCAGATCAACCAGGGCCAGATGGACCGCTGGTCGATCGTCACCACACTGAACTACCTCAGCCATGACGAGGAAGTGGAGATCGTGCTGGCGAAGGCCAAGCACTATCGCACCCCGGAAGGACGCGACATCGTCAACAAGATGGTGCGCCTTGCCGATCTCTCCCGTAACGCCTTCGCCAATGGCGATCTGTCGACGGTGATGAGCCCGCGCACGGTGATCACCTGGGCGGAGAACGCCGACATTTTTGGCGATATCGGATTTGCATTCCGGGTCACCTTTCTCAACAAGTGCGACGAACTCGAGCGTCCGTTGGTCGCCGAGTTCTACCAGCGCTGCTTCAACGCGGAGCTTCCGGAATCGGCGGTCAACGTGGCGCTCAGCTGATATCTCTTTCGGTGTGTCGTCCCGGCCGAGTGCGCAATTGCGCACGGGGGCCGGGACCCATACCGCGAGGTCTCTCGATTGAATCGACGCGGGTCGTTTCTCCTGACGCAATGACCGCCGGTGGTTATGGGTTCCGGCCTTCGCCGGGACGACGGGTAAAGGCGACATGAGCACGTCCAACTCCAAATTCCGCAACACCAAGGAAGCCCCGACCGAGCCGTTCAAACGCTCGGTGGCGTCCTGCCTGAAGGCGATCGCGAAAGCGCCCGAGCTCGATGTCAGCTTCGCCGCGGAGCGTCCCGGGCTTGCGCCGGGCAAGGCGCGGCTGCCTGAGCCCGCGCGAAAAATGACCAAGCGTGATGCCGCCATCGTGCGCGGCCACGCCGATTCCATCGCGCTCAAGCTCGCCTGTCACGATCCAAAACTGCATCGCAAGCTGATGCCCGGCAATCCGCAGGCGCGCGGCGTGTTCGAGGCGGTTGAGCAGGCCCGCGTCGAGGCGATCGGCGCGCGTCGTATGGCGGGCGTTGCCAAAAACCTCACCGCGATGCTCGACGACCATTTCCATCGCGGCAAGTTCGACGAGATCACCGACCGCGCCGACGCACCGCTTGCGGACGCGCTGGCGATGCTGGTGCGCGAGCGCCTGACCGGCATGGCGCCGCCGACGGCTGCCAAGAAGGTCGTCGACCTCTGGCGTCCCATTCTCGAAGACAAGATCGGCAAGCGGCTCGACCGGCTCGATATCCTGGTCGAGGACCAGACCAGGTTCGGCGATGCCGTGCATGATCTGTTGACCGCACTCGAGATCGGCGACGAGCGCAATGCCGACAGTGAAGACAACGACGACAACGAGGACAATCAGGACGGCGACAACGACCAGTCCGGCGCCGAAGGCTCGCCCGATTCCGACGCCGCGCAGGAGATGAGCGCCGACCAGGCGCAGGCCAGCTCGGAAGATATGAGCGAGAGCGCGATGGAAAGCGCGCAGGCCTCGACCTCCGACACCTTCGACGACGGCGAGCTCGGCGACGACGAGACGCCGGGCGAGGCGACGCGTCCGAATTCGCACGGGAAGAACGAGCCGCGCGGGCCGGAATATCACGCCTTCGCGCCGAAATTCGACGAGATCATCGCCGCTGAAGACCTCTGCGACCATGACGAGCTGGAGCGCCTGCGTGCCTATCTCGACAAGCAGCTCGCGCATCTGCAGGGCATCGTCGCCCGTCTCGCCAACCGCCTTCAGCGCCGGCTGATGGCGCAGCAGAACCGCGCCTGGGAGTTCGATCTCGAAGAGGGCATTCTGGATCCCGCGCGCCTGTCGCGCGTGGTGACCGATCCCTATCACCCGCTGTCCTTCATGCACGAGAAGGAGGCGACCTTCCGCGACACCGTGGTGACGCTGCTGCTCGACAATTCCGGCTCGATGCGCGGCCGCCCGATCACGGTCGCCGCGACCTGCGCCGACATCCTCGCCCGCACGCTGGAGCGTTGCGGCGTCAAGGTCGAGATTCTCGGCTTCACCACGCGCGCCTGGAAGGGCGGGCAATCGCGTGAGGCGTGGCTTGCCGCCGGCAAGCCGGCCAATCCCGGCCGCCTCAACGATCTCCGCCACATCATCTACAAATCCGCCGACGCGCCCTGGCGCCGTGCGCGGAAGAATCTCGGCTTGATGATGCGAGAGGGGCTGCTGAAGGAGAACATCGACGGCGAGGCGCTGGACTGGGCGCACAAGCGCCTGCTCGGCCGGCCCGAGCAGCGCAAGATCCTGATGATGATCTCGGACGGCGCGCCGGTCGACGATTCCACGCTGTCGGTCAATCCCGGCAACTACCTCGAGCGGCATCTGCGCCACATCATCGAGGAGATCGAGACCCGCTCGCCGGTCGAGCTGATCGCGATCGGCATCGGCCATGACGTCACGCGCTATTATCGCCGCGCCGTGACAATCGTGGATGCCGAAGAGCTCGGCGGTGCCATCACGGAAAAACTCGCCGAACTCTTCAGCGAGACCAACACCGCACCCACGCAACCGGCCAACCGCCCGCGACGCAAATTGCATTCGTGAGCAACCATCGATCCCGCCGCAGCTTTATCGGCCACGCGGCGGCGGGATTTTCCACTCTCGCACTTTCTCGCCTGGCGCAGGCGCAGCCTGCGACCGAGCCGCCGCCGCGCACTTCGCTGATCGAACACGCCGTCGCCGCGCCCGTCCGCATCGAGGTGAACGCGCGGCCGATTCCGCATTTTGCGCCGCGCGACGGTTCACGCGCGCGCTTCGGTTCGCTTGAGTATCGCAGCGGCCTTGTGCTGACCTCAGCGCATCGCGGCTTCGGCGGTCTGTCCGGCTTTCGCTTCCTCGATACCAAGGGTGAGCGCTTTCTCGCGATCTCCGACCAGGGCACCTGGTTCACCGGCGCGATCCGCTATTCCGGACGGAGCATGACGGGTCTCGACGACGTCGAGGCCGCGCCGGTGCTGAATGCGGAGGGACGGCCGATCACCGAGAAGCGCCTGTGGTACGATACCGAGTCGCTCGCGCGTGACGGCTCGTTGGTCTATGTCGGGCTCGAGCGCGTCAACCAGATCATGCGTTTCGATTTTTCGAAGGGCGGCATCCGCGCCCGCGGCGAGGTGCTGCAGACGCCGCCGGCGGTGCGCAAGCTGCCCTACAACAAGGGGCTCGAGGCGCTGGTGTTTGTCCCCACAGGCCAGCCGCTTGCGGGCAGCTTGATCGCGCTGTCGGAGGGCGGCTTCGATGCCGACGGCAATCTGATCGGATTTTTGATCGGCGGCCCCACGCCGGGCCAGTTCAGCATTCGCCGCACCGACCAGCAGTTCATCAGCGACGCCGTGCTGCTGCCCTCGGGCGATCTCCTGATCCTCGAGCGCAAATTCTCCTGGTTCACCGGCATCGATATCCGTATCCGCGCGATCCCCCTGAAATCGATCGCGCCGGGCGCCGTGGTCGACGGCCCCGTGCTGTTCAAGGCCGATCTCGGCCACGAGATCGACAACATGGAAGGCATCGACGCCCACGTCACCACCGACGGCGAGACCGTGCTGACGCTGGTGTCGGACGACAATTTCTCGCTGCTCCAGCGCACGCTCCTGCTACAGTTCGCGCTGGTGGAGTAGGGCGGCCCGGCGCGCTCCCGCAATGCATGACGTTACGGGCCGCCATTCCCCCGCGCGGCTGGCAATCCGCGTTTCCATCACTACACTCCCTCTGTCGCCTCCACCATCGCCCCTCCATCCTCCGGAACTCCCCCCGCATGAGCGCCCTGTTTTCCCCGATCAAGCTGCGCGGCCTGACGTTGAAGAACCGAATCGTGGTGTCGCCGATGTGCCAGTATTCGGCCGACGACGGCGTCGCCAATGACTGGCACTTCACGCACATCAACAATCTCAGCCTGTCGGGCGCGGCGATGTTCTGCATCGAGGCGACTCATGTCGAGGCGATCGGCCGCATCACGCCCGGCTGCCTCGGGCTCTACAGCGACGCCGCCGAGGCCGCGCTGAAGCAGATCCTCGGCTCGGTGCGCAAACATTCCTCCACGGCGGTCGCGATGCAGCTCGCGCATGCGGGCCGGAAAGCCTCGAGCGCGCGGCCCTGGGACGGCGGCCAGCAGATTCCGCTGAGCGAAAGCGGCTGGCAGGCCGTGGCGCCGTCAGCGATGCCGCACAAGGAGGGCGAGGCCGCGCCGCTGGCGCTTGATGCCGCGGGCCTGAAGCGCATCCGCGACGCTTTCGTCGAGTCCGCGAAACGCGCGGATCGCATCGGCATCGACGCGATCGAGCTGCATGGCGCGCACGGTTATCTCCTGCATCAGTTTCTGTCGCCGATCTCGAACAAGCGCACCGACGAATACGGCGGTAGCTTGCAAAGCCGCATGCGCTTCCCGCTGGAGGTTTACGATGCGGTGCGCGCGGTGTTTCCGCACGACAAGCCGGTCGGCATGCGGGTGTCCTCGACCGACTGGGTCGAGGGCGGCTGGGATCTGGCGCAGACCATCGCATTCGCCAACGCGCTGAAGGCGCGCGGCGTCGACTGGATCGATGCCTCCTCCGGCGGCGTCTCGCCGCTGCAGAAGATCCCGCTCGGCCCCGGCTACCAGGTGCAGTTCGCAGAGGCCATCAAGCGCGAGACCGGATTGCCCACCATCGCCGTCGGCCTGATCACCGAAGGAAAGCACGCGGAAGAGATCGTCGCATCCGGCAAGGCCGACATGGTCGCGCTCGCCCGCGGCATGCTCTACGACCCCCGCTGGGCCTGGCACGCTGCGGCAGACGTCGGCGGCGAAGTCGAGGCACCGCCGCAATACTGGCGCTCGCAGCCCTCGACGCAGAAGGCGCTGTTCGGCAAGACCACGTTCGGGGCAAGATGATGCCTTCACCTGCCGCCCATCTTTCTGCCGCCCATCCTTCGAGACGCCCGCCTTTGGCGGGCCCTCAGGATGAGGACGGAGTGCGCGGTAGCACTTTCGGCAGGCAAGGATGCCGCTCAGCCACATCCTGAGGAGACCGCAAAGCGGTCGTCTCGAAGGACGAGGCGCTCGCTCAGCCTCCGCCAAGACGTCATATGCGATAGCCCTGCCGCTTGCAGGAGAGGGAATTAACCTCACGCATCCGTAACCCCTCTCACCTTCCACGTCGGGCAAAACTGGCCTAACCTCGCGCGCACTCCAATTCGTCACGGAGGCCCGCCATGCGGTTTCGTGTCCGGAAGGCTGCCCACGTCATCGAGCGCGTGGGTCTTGCGATGGCAGGGGCGGCGTGCGGGCTGTTCGTCGGCGCCTATGTGGGATCTGTGATACCCGCGCTCACCACGGAGGGGTTCCTGCTGCTGATGATGGTGCTGGGCTTCGTCGGCTTCTATCTCGGCATCGACACGCCGCAGCTGCCCTTCGATGAGGCCCACGGCGACATCGACGCCGCGGAACTGTTGAGCTCCGCCGGCACGCTCTGCGCCACGCTCACCGCATTCGCCTCGGTCGCCATCATCGTGCTCCGCCTCGATCCGCACATCGCGTGGAGCTGGTTCGCCTTGTTGGGCTGGATCGCAGGTGTCGCGATGCAGATCGTCGCGGGGGCGAAGGCGCGGATGCGGAAGTAGGTGGGGCGGCTTCGCCTAGAACACCACGCCCACCTTCGTGCCGCGCTTCCACGCCACGCGGCAGCGCTTTTTCGTGTTCACGTGCAGCAGCTCGAACCTGTCGGGAATCTTCACCTGCCCGCCGAGATCGACGCAGGCGCCGCCGGGCGAATAGTCGATCAGCGTGCAGACGATGACCGGCGCGCGCGGGTCGGTGATGATCTTGGCCTGGCGGGACACCAGGCCGGCGGGTTTGACGCGGGCATGTCGGCGCGGATGCATTGGCACTCTCCTCCAATTTCCGCGAATAGCGCGGGTGGTCTGGGAGATGATGCAGAGGAGTTGATGCGATCCAGCTAAGGCGGGGGCGAGAATTTTAATGAAAAGTGTCGGCGAATGGAGAAAGCGGCGGTAGTGGGGTATGACGAAGCCCCACCTCACCCCGCCGCCGCCCCCACACCCGGCGGCACCGGCATCGGCACGGTCACATAATCCTTCGGCAAGTTCACCGGCCGGTATCCCGGCTCCACCGCCATCCGCTTCAGCACGCTCTCATGCACATGCGCGCCGTCGGGGATGGGGCGCGGTTCGCAATCGGGGATGTAGAAGCCGAGAAAGACTTTCCGCTCCGGCCATTCCTTGTATGTCGCGCTCTTCGGCAGATACTCCAGCACGCGCCAGAGCGCCGTCATCGAATTGTGCAGCTCGCCGGTCTTGCCGGTGTAGGCGGGCTCGACATACTGGAACGGTGAGTGCTTGCGCTGGATGCCCCAGGCAAGCTGGTTCACGGTGCGCGGGTTGAAGTTCAGCCCGGCCTTCGCCGCCTCTCCGATCATCCAGATCAGCGGATATTTGGACTCGCCGCTCTCTGCCTCCGGATAACCGCCGCCGACATCGCAGTGCACGCCGGCGAACCACACCTGCAAAATGTCCTGTGGCTCCTTCTTCTCGTCGGGCACGTAGCGGTGGCTCCAGTACTCCTGCGGCTCGTCATGCTTCTTGAGGCGGAACATGCAGCGCCGCTCGTCGATCGCGATCGCCTGCCGGAAGATGTTGACGCTCGGATTGCGCAGTGTGAAGGCGAGCTCCTCCAGGCTGAACACGAGGAAGAAGACGTCGCGCCGCGGCACGATCACGCTCGCCACCGTGTCCCAGACGCCGATGAAATGGATGGTCGGCCAGCGCGTGGAGGTGATGCGCGCGAATTGCGCGGCGAGGTCGAATTCGTCTTTCGGCAACGGCCCCTGATCATCGACATCGATACCCTTGAGGTCCTCGATGTCGTTGCCGCGCCCGGTGCCGGAATATTGCTTGTAGGCGACGAGGCCGGAGCCTGCGAGGTTCGTCTGCTCCGGCGAGATCAGCCCGATCTTGTGGATCAGCCCCGCCAGCACCCGCACGGTATAGGCGCCGCGCGAGAAGCCGAACAGATAGATCTTGTCGCCCGGCGCGTAGTGCTCGACCAGGAAGCAATAGGCCGACAGCACATTGTCATCGAGCCCGTAGCCGGTGGCGAGCCCCAGCACCAGATTGACGTTGGCTTTCCAGCGGTGCCACGTCGACGGCTCCGTCACCGTGCCGACGCCAGGATCGTAAAACACCATCTGCCGCGGCTGCGTCTTGTCGGTCTTGCGCAGGCAGCGATAAAGCTTCAGGACGTTGGAGATGTTCTCCGAGATCTCGTTGCCGGTGCCGTCACAGCAGATGACGAGGTTTTTCGGCTCGGATTGATGGTCGGTCGTGCGGTCGTGCTCCACGGTACGGCCCTCCCGGTGATGCTACCCGGGCGAGTATAGCGGAAAAGGGTAGGGGAGAAGAGATGATAGCGGTCGCTTCTCCCTCTCCCATTGTGGGCAGGGCTATCGCATATGAAGAAACATATGGCTGGAAGCTCGACTGCGGCCATCCTTCGAGACGCCCGCCTCCGGCGGGCCCTCAGGATGAGGGATGAGTGTGCGGCAGCATTTCAACGCAGACGGATGCAGCCAAGCCTCATCCTGAGGAGACCGCGTAGCGGTCGTCTCGAAGGACGAGGCGCCCGGCCTCGATCGCCCCTACTTCTTCTTCCCCTGACCGATCTCCGGCTGCCAGGCGGCGTCCTTGCGGCTCGGTGCCGCGGCGGTTGCTTTGACTTTGTCCTTCTTCGGCTTCTTGGTCTCGCGATTGCTGCGTTGCTGTCCCTTGGCCATGACGTCCGTCTCCTGTGGGGCTCGAATTCGCTGGGTTCGTTCGACTGCGAGATTGGCGCTGCCGTATGCGCTGGGCACGCGGCGACGAGAGAAAAGACACGCGGTGCCGCGCACACGAAACGCGGAACATGCAGCGCAATCTCGACCTCACGGCAATTGCGTGAGTTGCGCTGACGCTTACGAGCGTACGCCTGCGTCATGCCGATTGCGAGGACAAAAACGCCGCGCGCGAGCGCCGCGATGCGGCCTTAAGTGCCCGCCCGCGCTGACATAATGCTGGCTATTGCCGCGCTAGGGGCGCATGTTTGCGGTAGCTGGCGTCGGTTGAGGCCCCTTCTTTGTGAAAGGCAGGTGTGCATGACCATCCGCTCGCGGCGAGAAACCGTCACCTTCAAATATCCATTCCACATCCGCGGCGTCGAGCGCGAGTTGCCGGCCGGCGCCTATGAGGTCGTCACCGACGAGGAGATGATCGAGGGCCTGTCGTTCGCGTCCTATCGCCGCGTCGCCACCATGATCACGGTGCCCTCCGAAGGCGTGCGCGGTGCGACGGAGATGCTGTCGATCGGCTCGGTCGACCTGGCGGATGCCCAACGCATCGACGCGAGTGCCGCCAATGACTGACATCCCGGTCGATCTCGACAGCCACCGCGGCATGGCCGCCCAGAAGGCGACCGATCTGCGCCGCGCGCTGGCCGACGTCGAGGCCCAGGTCAGGGAGCTGCGCGAGCGCGAGGCCGATCTCGAAAACCGCATGATGTCGGTGCCCGCCGCGTCCTGGCCGGAGGCCGCCGTGAAGGCGCGCCATCTGCTCAACCTCTATGCCGCGAGCCTGCCCACTGAGGACACCCGCCACCGCGCGCTGGTGGCCGCGCTGTTCGACGATTTCGCAAGACTGAACGGCGATAATTGACTCGAGCCGCAAGCCCCGGGCTCGCTGCACCTCTCCCGCTTGCGGGAGAGGTCGACGCGCCCCGGGCGATGCGAAGCATCGTCCCGCGCGCGGCGGGTGAGGGCTCTCTCCTCATCAGGGTTATCGCTTGTGGAGACACCCCCACCCCAACCCTCCCCCGCAAGCGGGAGAGGGAGCGCACCAGAACCAATCGGCACAAGGAGTACCCCATGACGCTCACCAGCAGCCGCTTCATCGGCCACGAACAGGACCGGGGCATCGTCCAGTTCTCGATGCAGGACGGCGCGAAGCAGATCGCCTGCGCGATCTCGACCTCCGCGATGGACGACCTCGAGCGCGGCCCGCGCGCCCGGCCCTCCGAGCGCGAAGAGCAGTTCACCCGCCTGCGCGAGCGCATCGAAGCCTGCGTGGAACGGAAGTATCAGGCGACGGAGTTCGAGGGCACCCCGCCGGGCATCGTGTTGCGGAGCATTGATTTTCGGGGGTAGGGGAGGCGACGGTTCGCACCGCGAGCGTGCAGGCTTCGCGCATTTTCGATCGCATCCGCAGGCCCCTTTACCGCCTCAGCTGTTGATATTAACCATCTGTTAACCATGCGGTCGCCTAATGTGAAGGTTGGGGGATCACCATGTCGGCCCATGTGACGCGACCGAAGTTGATGCCAGCCGATGCTGCCTTTCATCTGCTTGGCGGGCTCGCGGTTCGTGCCAAGGCCTTCATACAGACCAAAACGGCTGTCCTACGGAGCAATGCCATGTTCGGAAAGGACGACTTAGTGGACAATCTCGGTCGCGATCTCGATCGCGCGCGCGGACGACGCGATGCTCTTGCATCCGAGGCTGCGACCCTGACGGCTCAGATCGCCGAAATCGAAACCCGCCTTTCGGAGGAGAAGAACAGGCGGGAGCGTGATCGCGTCCTGGGCGAAATCGAAGCGATCAAAACCCGAATCAAACAGGCCGGGAGCGCGTTTGCACCTGTTGTCGATGGTCTCTGCAAGGCGATCGAGCAGGCTGCGGCAGTTGTGCCCGAGGCCCGCGAGCTCAATAGCTTCCTGGTATCGGTGGCGGCCGAAATCGACAACGTCATCGATCCCTTGGTGCGCGAACTGGATCAGCGCGCGGATGCGGTGCGAATAGGCCACGCTGCACCGGACATCCCGAGTTCGGCCAATGAGGGGGCCATCGTACCGCCCGTGGAACCGCCAAAAGACAACAACGATCGCCTGCTTCGCTTCCCGGCATGGCTGTCTCGCGACAAGGAGCCGGAAACGGAAACAGCGGAGAGCCCGCGCAGCACGGCAGCGTGAATCATCGGCGCGCCGCGCACCCCAAGAAGCTCGAATGCATGACGTTCGGAATTCGCCGATGAAATTGCGCGATGACGATTCGTCCCAATCTCATCGCGCCCTGGACGCCTAGCAGCGGCCCATTCCCGGCATCGTAGCTCGCGACGGAGTCTGTCACCGGGCCGCGCTTCGCGCGGACCCGTTGGTCGCGCCCCTGGATGACGACCCGTTGTCAGGCTCGCTGGTCCGCCAGGCAAGCAACTCCGGCTCTTGCGGCCAGCTCAGTTGGCGGCGCGGCGCAGGAAGGCCGGGATATCGAGAATGCTTTCGTCGGTCGCGTTGCGTGGAGATGAGCGGCCGTAGGGATCGAGCGGCTGAGGAGCTGCCTGGCGCGCATATTCCAGATCCGGCCTTGCCGGTTGCCCCGTGGGTCGGCCGGCCGCGGGGTGGAGCGGCGGGCTTTCCACCTGCGGAAGCGGTGCGCTGCGCTCGATGCGATCGGCGATGCGGCGGCTGTCGTTGCGCAGCTTGCCGGCGAGCTGCGTGAGTGAGGTTTCCGCCGGCGGCGTCTGCAGCGCCGGATCGAGATTGTCGATTCCCGTCGCCACCACCGAGACGCGGACGATGCCCTCGAGGCTTTCGTCAAACGACGCGCCGACGATGATGTTGGCGTCCGGGTCGGCCTCGTCGCGAATGCGGGTGGCAGCTTCGTCGACTTCGAACAGCATGAGATCCCTGCCGCCGGTGATGGAGATGATGAGGCCACTGGCGCGCTTGATCGAGGGGTTCTCGATCAACGGATTGGAAATTGCGGCCACGGCGGCGGCGAGCACGCGTTTCTCGCCGGAAGCTTCGCCCCGTCCCATCATCGCCTTGCCCTTCTCTCGCATCACGGAGAGAACGTCGGCAAAATCGAGATTGATCAGGCCTTCCTTGACGATGAGGTCGCTGATGCAGGCCACGCCCGAATAAAGCACCTGATCGGCAAGGGCAAAGGCATCGGCGAATGTGGTCTTCGCGCTGGCCACCCGGAACAGGTTCTGGTTCGGGATGATCAGCAGGGTGTCGACTGTCTTCAGCAATTCCTCGATGCCGGCTTCGGCAAAGCGCATGCGGCGCTGGCCCTCGAAGTAGAATGGCTTGGTGACCACGCCGATCGTGAGGATGCCGAGCTCGCGCGCGGTCCTGGCGATGATGGGTGCAGCCCCGGTGCCGGTACCGCCGCCCATGCCGGCAGTCACGAACACCATGTGCGCGCTGGTCAGATGTTCGCGGATCGTATCGATTGCCTCCTCGGCCGCGGCGCGTCCCAATTCGGGTTGCGAGCCGGCGCCAAGGCCCGCAGTCACCTGTGTGCCCAGCTGGATGAGGCGTGTCGCCTTCGACATGGCAAGCGCCTGCGCGTCGGTATTGGCGACGACGAAGTCGACCCCCTGCAGCCCGGCCGTGATCATGTTGTTGACGGCATTGCCGCCAGCGCCGCCAACCCCGAATACGACAATGCGCGCCTTCATCTCGCGAATATCTGTAGTGCCAGTCATTCTGTCCTCGCGGTTGCTCCGGCAGGCCGGGTGGGATGAGTATCGAGTGCTACCCGCAAGCCGCGCGGTCTGCGTCCACGATGGCCGCGGCCAGATGGCCCAATCGAAGCGCGGCTGGTCCCGCGGTCGCGCCGCCAGCCCGGCGACCGGTCCGCAGAGCCGCCACTTCGTCTTCCAGTCGTGCCGCCCACGCATTGGCGGCCATCGTCTCGGCAGCCGCCTGCGTCAGCTCGACGGCAAGGCGATCGGCGCACTCGCGCTCGCGCTCGAGATCTGACCGGTAGCCGGCTGCGACTGCTTCGAGCCGCGCGACCTCCGCCTTGAATGCCTCGATCTTGAAGGCCTCGATCTTTGCCATGGAGACATCGATGCGGTCTGCCGGGCGGCCAATTCGTGGGCGAGGCGTGTACCGGAGTTCGGAGAAATCAACGCTCACCAGGGCTTTCCCATCATCCGAACGCGAGCGTGGCAAACCGCGTCGCCTGGCAAGCGAACGAGCGGCCTCGCGCGAGATATTGAGGCGGGCACTGAGATCGGCATACGTCAACAACGCAACGCACATCGGCGCTTCTCCTGGAGCGAGCCGGGAAGGCATTTCGGGCTAATGATGGCTGGACGATGAGTTTAGGCTAGGGTGCGTTGGTTAATGGACGGTTAACGCGCGCGGGGCGCTAGCGCCGGGCGTGCGCGCCAGACCCGCCGAGCGCGAAGAGCAGTTCGTGCGCCTGCGCGAGTGCATCGAAGCCTGCGTGGAACGGAAGTATCAGGCGACGGAGTTCGAGGGCACGCCGCCCGGGATCGTGCTGCGGAGTATTGATTTTCGGGGGTAGGGTCTTGAAGCGATGGACCGCGGTCCGTTGTCATCGCGCGCGTCGCAGGTGACAACCAGATCTCATCCTGAGGGCCCGCCGCAGGCAGGCGTCTCGAAGGATGGCCGCTGATGGGCGCTAGGTTGGAATGAAACCGACGCGCTCGCCCTTCAATGCACTTTCTCCAGCAAACCACTCATAGTGGACGGAAGCTGCGACATCTTTTGGTGGCTCCTTATTTTCCAGGATGATCAGCTGCAAATTGGTATTGAAGCCGGTCAACGAGCGCCAAAATCCGCTCTCCATCCCAGGGTCTATCGGCGCATCATGTCCGTCCCCAACAGTCCCCTTTTTGTAGCTCGTAAGAGGTGAATCAATGAGCACCATACCAAGGTGAGGTCGGTTGTTGTTCCCACAATATCTCAACAACCCCAGCACGAATGCTGAATGGAGGATCGCGCGAAAACCCTTGCCGTGCGACTGTCGAGATTGTCCGTCGACAACTATGTCATAGCTTGACTCATCAAATTCAACTCGCCCTTCACCTTTCCAATTCCACTCCTTTAGAACGCCCTCTACTTCTTTGCAAAACATCAAGAGCAATTTTGACGGCAGAGGCTCCCATTTTCTTGCAGGCCCTATCGTTTGCTTCGAGGTTATTTCGGTTGCGCATCGATTAGCCCACTCTGACAGAATGTAAGCGCGAAGCTTCTCGGGTTGATCCACGTGGTCCTGAAAGTCAGAGGTAACGCCTCGATGCGTTACAAACCAATATTCCTTGGGCGGGGAATAGTCGCCTATGAATGTATAATGGAGAACCTTTGCAATCTCCGCAGCGGCAACGCCTGTCCCAAGTTTGCTGTCGTAGTGTTTGCACTGGTACAGTGACCAACGTCGCGGGTTGGACGACGGTGGATCGAACCAAACGATTACGTCGCGTCCCTTGTCGCCGGCCGCTGCTGGACTTCGTATACGTCTGGAACTTTTGACGCCAGATAGCCGGAAGCCCACTCAAGCGTAAAACGCTCAAATGCCTTCGGACTAAATTGTCCTAGTCGATCAAGTGGGTCGACTGGGAGACCAGCTCCCACTCCTAATAGCCTGGCGTTCGCATTGGGCCACGGCGAAGGCAGCGGCAGATTCTCGATCGACGATTTGGTCTTGACCGCCCCCACGTCTCCCCCAGGCGAATTATGATTAGTAATTGTCGCGAGAGTTACCTCATAACACAACTTCTCGTAATTGCACTTTTGGCGAACATGCAGCCCCCCAAAACAAAAACGGCCGGATCTTCCGATCCGGCCGCAATGCAAAACTCTACTCGGCTAAACCTACGCCTCGCGACGCAAGCCCCCGCCCAATTCGAAAATTCTTAGCTCGCCTTCTTCGCCGGCGCAGGCGTCGGGCCGACCTTCTTCTGGATGGCGCGCTTCAGCTCGAGGGCGCGCGGCGACAGCACGGCGGCCTTGGCCTTGATCAGGAAGGGGTCGAGGCCGCCATTGTGATCGACGCTCTTGATCGCGCTGGTGGAGACGCGCAGGCGCACGTTGCGGCCCAGCGCTTCGCTGATGAAGGTCACGTTGACCAGATTCGGCAGGAAGCGGCGCTTGGTCTTGATGTTGGAGTGGCTGACCGTGTGGCCGACCTGGGGGCCCTTGGCCGTCAATTCGCAGCGGCGAGACATGGTAAAATCCTCAATCTTTCCCAACGATGTGCGGCCGCCATTCGGGGCGCCACGGGCAAATTCTCTGTCCTTGCAGGGAGCGGGCGGACGTATAGGGGGGAAGGGGCGAGCCGTCAAGGTTTTGGGGCGGGTTTCGTGCTCCACGCCGGCGGCGGTCCACCCCCTCTCCCGCTTGCGGGGGAGAGCCGGGGTGGGGGTACCTCCGCGGAGGGGCACTCGTTATCACAGGCAGTGTCTCCGAGAGGAGAAAACCCTCACCCGCGCTTCGCGCGACCTCTTCCGCAAGCGGGAGAGGTACTGGAGCCCGGAGCGATCCCCCGATCACCAAAACGGCAGTGTTTCAAGCCCCTTACCATCACATAAAGGGCGTATTCGCACCCGAAGAGTTCAGTGGAGTTCGGAAGCGGACATGCCCGGACACATTGCTTGCCGTGGTATTTGGCTTAAGTAACAACCGTTCGCGCTCCGATTGGATTGTTTCGTGCTCACAACGCCTCATCATGCGCCCGGCCTGCGCTCAACGGAGCCGCGCGCAAGCGATCTGCGCTCTGCCGGCCGGCTGGCCATGGCGGCCTTGTGCGGGCTGGTTTTGGCATGGGCGGCGGAGCCGGCGGCGGCGCAGGGCAAGCTCGAGGCGCAATATGAGGCCTCGCTGGCCGGCATTCCCGTCGGCCGAGGCGCCTGGAACATCGATATCGGAGACGACGTGTTCGCCGCAGCCGCCTCGGGCGGCACCACGGGGCTGCTGAAGTCATTCGCGGGCGGGTCCGGCACCGGCGCCAGCCAGGGGCGGGTGGTCAACGGCGCGCTGGTCGCGACCGGCTACCAGGCCTCCACCACCACCTCGAAAAAGACCGAGGAAATCCGCATCACGCTCGACAAGGGCAATGTGAAGGATTTCGCCATCGTGCCGGAGCCCCCGGTCGATGCAGACCGCATCGTCGTCACCGATGCGCATCGCCGTGGCGTCTGGGATCCGATGACGGCCTCGCTGGTGCGCGTGCCCGGCACCGGCGACGTGCTGTCGCCGGACGCCTGCCACGGCAGCGCCGCCGTGTTCGACGGCCGCATGCGCTACGAGCTCAAGCTCGATTTCAAACGCATGGAGACCGTGAAGGCGGAGAAGGGCTATCACGGCCCGGTCGTGGTCTGCTCGCTGTTCTTCGTGCCCGTGGCCGGCTACATCCCCGACCGCCCCGTGATCAAATACCTCGCCGCCCAGCGCAACATCGAGATCGCGTTCGCGCCGGTGGCGGGCACGCGCGTCCTGGTCCCGTTCTGGCTGAAAGTGCCGACGCCGCTCGGGCCTGCGATGCTGGAAGCCACCAGCTTCATCACATCAGCCCAGCCGCCGCGGGTCGCGAAGACGCAATAGGCCTGGCGCCCCGCCCTTTCTGGCGAAAATAAACACAAGTGATTTCAAAGACTTGCCTACTGTGCATGGGGTTGTTTTCGCGGTTTTGCTTTGGAGGGGCCTTTGAACAGGGAATCCATTTGACTCCTCGCCGATTCTGATTCGACTCCACGCCATCCCCAATTTTAAGGAACGCGCCACCGAAACGTCGCTTGTGCGGCAGCCCGAAACTCCATCTAGTGCGCAGTCAATAAGTCTCCCGCGACATGTTGTGTGAACGGAACAGGACTCATGGGGGGTCTGCGATTCGGCCGCGATTCGTTCTCAACTCGTTCCGAAGCTTAAAGACACAGGGAAAAGCGTCGCAAAGTGAGACAGTTGCGCGGGGTTTGGGGAGCGTCACCATATTCTCCGCTGCTTGATCCCCTCACCCTGAGGAGGCCGCGTAAGCGGCCGTCTCGAAGGGCGAGGGGCCCGGCACCATCCGGGGCCTTCATCCTTCGAGACGCGCTGACGCGCTCCTCAGGATGAGGAGCAAGGCCCAGCCTCCGGCCCGCCCCAAAACAGCACTGACATTCGCCCCAATCGCCATTACCTAATCTCTGAGATGCCCTTTTCCTCCTCCCCCTTCGCTTCCGAGCGGCTTCCCGGCGCCGGCGTCACTGCGGTGCTCGGGCCGACCAACACCGGCAAGACCCATCTCGCCATCGAGCGGATGCTCGCGCATCCCTCGGGCATGATCGGGCTGCCGCTGCGCCTGCTCGCGCGCGAGGTCTACAACAAGATCGCCGCGCGGGTCGGCCCCGATGCCGTCGCGCTTGTGACCGGCGAGGAGAAGATCAAGCCGAAATCGCCGCGCTACTGGGTCTCCACCGTCGAGGCGATGCCGCGGGATCTCGACGTCTCGTTCCTCGCGGTCGACGAAGTGCAGATCGCCTCTGATCTCGAGCGCGGCCACGTCTTCACCGACCGCATCCTCAACCGCCGCGGTCGCGACGAGACGCTGCTGCTGGGCGCAGCGACGATGCGCCCGATCATCGAGCGGCTGCTGCCGGGCGTCTCCATGATCACGCGGCCGCGCCTGTCGCAGCTGGAATTCGCCGGCGACCGCAAGATCACGCGCCAGCCGCGCCGCACCGCGATCGTCGCCTTCTCGGCCGACGAGGTCTACGCCATCGCCGAGCTGATCCGCCGTCAGCATGGCGGCGCCGCCGTGGTGCTGGGATCGCTGTCGCCGCGCACCCGCAACGCGCAGGTGGCGATGTTCCAGAACGGCGAGGTCGATTATCTCGTCGCCACCGACGCCGTCGGCATGGGCCTCAATCTCGACGTCGACCACGTCGCCTTCGCCTCCGACCGCAAGTTCGATGGCTACCAGTTCCGCCGCCTGACACCGTCCGAATTCGCCCAGATCGCCGGCCGCGCCGGCCGCGCCACCCGCAACGGCACCTTCGGCACCACAGGCCGCTGCGGGCCGTTCGAGCCCGAGCTGGTGAACGCGCTGCAGAACCACACCTTCGATTCGGTCAAGGTTTTGCAATGGCGCAATTCGAAGCTGGACTTCGCCTCGCTCGGAGCGCTCCAGGTGTCCCTGAACCTGGGCCCCGGCCATGAGGCGCTGACGCGCGCGCCGATCGCCGAGGACATGCGCGTGCTCGACCATGCCGCCCGCGACGCCGAGGTGCGCGATGTCGCGCATGGCAAGGAGGCCGTGGAACGGCTGTGGGAGGCCTGCCAGGTCCCGGACTACCGAAAATTGTCGCCGGCCGCCCATGCCGAGCTGGTCACCACGCTGTACGGCTTCCTGATGCAGAAGGGCTGCATCCCCGATTCCTGGTTCAGGACCCAGATCGACCAGGCCGACCGCGTCGACGGTGATATCGACACGCTCTCGGCCCGGATCGCACAGATTCGCACCTGGACCTTCGTCGCCAACCGCCCGGACTGGCTGAAAGACCCCGAACGCTGGCAGGGAATCGCCCGCGAGGTCGAAAATAAATTATCGGATGCGCTCCATGAACGCTTGACTGAGCGTTTCGTTGATCGCCGGACCAGTGTATTGATGCGCCGCCTGCGGGAGAACACGAGCTTGAATACTGAAATCGGCAAGACCGGCGAAGTCATCGTCGAAGGCCATGTCATCGGCCGCCTCGATGGCTTCACCTTTGCACCGGATGCGGCGGAAGCCGGCTCCGATGCGAAAGCGTTGCAGGCGGCAGCGCAGGCCGTGCTCGCCGGCGAGATCAACGCGCGCGCCGAAAAACTGGGCAACGCGCCGGACGAGCAGTTCGTGCTGACCTCGGAAGGCATGATCCGCTGGACCGGCGACGCTGTGGCGCGGCTGTCTGCCGCAGAGGACGCGCTGCATCCGCGCATCCGCATCATCTCCGACGAACGCCTGACCGGCGGCCCCCGCGACAAGGTGCAGGCCCGGCTCGACCTCTGGCTCAAGACGCACATCGAAAAGCTGCTCGGGCCGATGTTCGAGCTGTCGAAGGCCGAGGACGTCACCGGCATCGCCCGCGGCATCGCCTACCAGCTCGTCGAGGCGCTCGGCGTGCTGGAGCGCCAGAAGATCGCCAACGAGCTGAAGGACCTCGACCAGCCCTCGCGCGCCGTCCTGCGCAAATATGGCGTCCGCTTCGGCGCCTATCACATCTATTTCCCCGGCCTGCTGAAGCCGGCCGGGCGTGCGCTGGCCGCCCTGCTCTGGGCGCTGAAGCAGGACAACGTCGATCCCTCCGCGCTGTCGGGCGCGCAGCATCTGGCAAGTTCGGGCCGCACCTCGTTCCCGGTCGACAAGCAGCTGCCGCGCGATGCCTATCGCGTGCTCGGCTACAAGCAGGCCGGCGAGCGTGCCGTGCGCGTCGATATCCTGGAGCGCCTTGCCGATCTGATCCGCCCGGCGCTGGCCTGGCGCGAGAACGCGTCGGGCGAGAAGCCCGCCGGCGCGTTCGACGGCCGCAGTTTTGTCGTGACGCAGGCGATGACGTCGCTCACCGGCTCGGCCGGCGAGGACTTTGCGTCCGTGCTGCGCGCGCTCGGCTACCGCATGGATAAGCGCCCACCGCTGCCGGCAAAGCCGGTTGTCGTGGAGACGCCGGCTGCTGAAGCAAGCACCGAAGCTCCGGCCGAGACGCCCGAGACGGAAACGCCGGTCGAGGACGCTGCCGTGTCTGCGGATGCCGCAATCGAAGCCGCCGCCGAGCCTGTGACCGTCGAAGACGCGCCCGGCATGGAGCAGCACGACGAGCCCGCGCACGAAGAACCGGCTCTCGAAGCTTCCCCTGAAGCCCCCGTCACGCCGGAAGACGCTCCCGGCATCGCGCCGCCTGTGGAAGAGGTTGCTGCACCCATCGAGGCTGCCGAAGCTGCTCCCGCCGAAACCGCTCCCGCAGAGACCGCTGCAGCCGAAGCCGCTGCGTCGGCCGATGCCGCTGCGCCTGTGGAGGCCGCGGCCACGCCCGCCGAGCCCGAGCTCATCGAGGTCTGGCGTCCGAGCGGCCGTCACGACGATCGCAAGCCGCGCCACGAGCGCCATCGTAACCAGCGCCACCACAACCAGCCGCGCCCGCAGGCGGGTGCTGAAGCAGGCGCCGCGCCTGCCGAAGGCGAAGCAGCGCAGGCCGCCGACGGCGAGAAGCGCGGCGAGCGTCATCGCCATGGCGGTGGTCATCGCAGAGATTCCGGTCGCGATGGCGGCAGAGACTTCCGCAAGCCGCGCGAAGGCGGTGGCGAAGCTGCGCCGCGTCCGGAGGGACAGGGGCGCGGCGACAAGAACCGCAGCCTCCAAGGTCGAGATCAAGGCAAGGACCGCGACAACAAGGATCGCGATCGCAACAAGGGCAAGTTCGGCGGCGATCGCGACAAGGGCCGCGACAACCGTGGCCGCGACCGCGACAAGGGCCGCGACCGCCAGGGCGGCCCGTCGCTGCGTCCTTACGCATCGAGCGCCACCCCGCGCGAGCGCGATCGTCCTGCCGATCCGAACTCGCCGTTCGCAAAGCTCGCCGCGCTGAAGGAGCAGCTGTCCGGGCGTAAGGAGTAGCACAGCGTTTTCAAGCGAAGTGCGGAGCGGTTCGCGTGAAGAAAACGCGTCAGAAGGAATAGAGTCACGACCGAGCGGCAGCGCATCGACAAATGGCTGTGGCATGCGCGGGTGGTGAAGGCGCGGACCTCGGCTGCTGGACTCGTCGAGTCCGGCCATGTCCGCGTCAACGGCGTGCGCGAAAAATCGCCGGGGCATGCGGTCAAGATCGGCGACGTGCTCACCGTCGCGCTCGATCGCACCGTGCGCGTCTTGAAAGTCGCAGCCTTCAACGAGCGCCGCGGCGATGCCGCATCGGCCCGTGTGCTCTACGAAGAGTTCAGTGACGGCAATCCAAATTCTCAGCGCAATTAATTGCGCTTTGAATTCATTTCTTGGTCGATCGGACACATAAAGCCGTCATGATCGGCCGTTGCCGACCTTGCAGCGCCGGGCCATCCGCGCTACGCAAGCCGCGAGTTTTAAAAGAGCTTTTCGGAGCGTTGGATGACTTACGTCGTCACTGAAGACTGCATCAAGTGCAAGTACACCGACTGCGTCGAGGTCTGCCCGGTCGACTGTTTCTACGAGGGCGAGAACATGCTCGTCATCCATCCTGACGAGTGCATCGACTGCGGCGTGTGCGAGCCGGAATGCCCCGCCGACGCCATCAAGCCGGACACGGAACCGGGCCTGGAAAAGTGGCTCACCGTCAACGCCGACTACGCCAAGAGCTGGCCGAACATCACCCAGAAGAAAGAATCACCTGCCGACGCCAAGGAATTCGACGGCGTGGAGGGCAAGTTCGACAAGTATTTTTCTCCGAACCCAGGCTCCGGCGACTAATTCGGGCCCAAACTTAACCCTAATAGCGGCGCTACCGCCGAAAACCAGCCCTCAAGACCCCTAAATCATTGATTTTTGCGGGAAATGTGCTATATTGGGCACATTAAACCGAACCCTTCGTCAGCCCCGTCGGCCCGTTGGGTTCCCGTGAAACCAGATGTCGAACAGGGGCGTGGCAGTTTCCGCGCACAGGCTGTGTCACAGAAAACGCGTAAAAAGAGTACTTCTGCGAAGGCTTCCCACAAGGTGGCCAAGAAAGTCGCCGCGGCCAGCCGTAGCGCATCCAAGGGTCGGACCGCGACGAAGGCGCCGGCTGCAAAGTCCTCGAAGAACAAAAGAAGCGCAATGCCTAACAAGACTGCCAAGCCGGCCGCGAAAGCGACCGTGGCCAAGCCTGTTGCTGCCAAGCCCCCTGTTGCCAAGCCTGCTACCAAACCTGCTGTTGCCAAGGCTCCCGCTGCCAAGCCAGCCGCGGCGAAGGTTGCTGCTGCTCCTGCCAAGGCCGCCCCTGTCGCTGCCGCCAAGCCGGTCGTGAAGCCCGCGGCTGTTGCGCCGAAGGTCGAGGAAAAGAAGGTCGTGACCCAGCGTCAGGGTTTCAAGGCCAACGAATTCGTCGTCTATCCCGCTCACGGCGTCGGCCAGATCCTGGCCATCGAGGAGCAGGAGATCGCCGGCGCGAAGCTCGAGCTGTTCGTCATCAACTTCATCAAGGACAAGATGACGCTGCGCGTGCCGACCGCCAAGGTCGCCAATGTCGGCATGCGCAAGCTGTCCGATCCTGCGCTGGTGAAGCGTGCGCTCGAGACACTCAAGGGCCGCGCCCGCGTCAAGCGCACCATGTGGTCGCGCCGCGCCCAGGAATACGAAGCCAAGATCAATTCGGGCGACATCGTCGCGATCGCGGAAGTCGTGCGCGACCTCTACCGTTCCGAGTCGCAGCCCGAGCAGTCCTACAGCGAACGCCAGCTCTATGAAGCAGCGCTCGACCGTCTGTCCCGCGAGATCGCGGTGGTGCAGCACTCGACCGAGACCGAAGCGGTCAAGGAGATCGAGGCCCAGCTCGCCAAGAGCCCGCGCCGCACCGGCGCCAAGTCGGAAGCCGCCGAAGGCGAGGCCGATACGGACGCCGAGGGCGAAAGCGACGAGACCGAGGGCGGCGGCGGCACCACGGTCGCCGACGAGGCGGCGTAGCGTCTCGCGTTCATCGCAACAGTTCAAAAGCCCGGCCGTTTGGCCGGGCTTTTTGTTCGGAGTTCGTGGTTTCGTAGGGTGGGTTATCCTCGCGGCTGCGCGTTGCGCAGTCCGCTAGGCGTAACCGACCGCTTCTCTTTCCACGCGAAAAACAAAGAGGTGGGTTACGCGACGCTAACCCACCCTAGGTTCGCACTGGTCGGGGCGCTGGCTCACTTCACCGGCCGCTTCTCTAGCTTTCGTGCCAGCGTGCGCCGGTGCATCCCCAGCCTTCTCGCCGCTTCCGAAATATTAAAGTCGGTCTCGATCAGGGTCTGGTGGATGCGCTCCCATTCGAGTGTCTTGATCGATGTCGGCCGCGCGTCGAGCGCGACCTCGGCATTGCCTTCGGCCTTGCTGAAGGCGGCTTCGATGTCGTCGGTGTTCGACGGCTTTGCCAGATAGTGGCATGCGCCGAGCTTGATGGCCTCGACGGCGGTGGAGATGCTGGCAAAGCCTGTCAGCACCACGATCAGCATCTCCGGGTCGTGCGTATGCAAAAGCTCGACGCAGGCGAGGCCCGAGGCACCGCCGAGCTTGAGGTCGACGACGGCATAGCCGAACGATCGTTGCTCCAGAGCTTTCCGCACGTCCTCGATCGAGGCGGCGAGCACGACCTCGTAGCCGCGGCGCTCGAACGAACGCTTCAGCGTGCGCGCGAACCCGGCATCGTCCTCGACGACGATGAGCGAGCGGTCAGGCGTCAAAGCTGCCTCCGATCGCGAGCGTTGCGAGCGGCAGCGTGAGGCGGACGGTGGCGCCGCGCTTCCTGTGGTTCTCGGCGGTCACGCTGCCGCCGAGCTTGCGCACGACGTTCACAACCAGGAACAGGCCGAGCCCGCCGCCGGCGCGGCCCTTGCTCGATTGATAGGGCTTTCCGAGCTGTGCCAGCATCTCCGGCGCAAAGCCCGCGCCGCGGTCGCTGATAGACAGCACGAGATTATCGCCCTCGCGCTCGGCCACGAGCTCGACCCAGTCGCGCGAGACCTCGTAGGCGTTGTCGAGCACATTGAAGATGACTTGCTTCAGCGCGATGTCGGACACGATCGCGACGTCCTCGCCGAAGGTGTTGACGAAATACAGCGTGTGCGCCGAGCGCGCGTCGCGCCACTCTTCCACCAGCGCCGTGACGAAGGCCGTCACCGTCGTCGGAGACGAGCCTTCGCCGCGGGCCTCGCCGGCCGACACCAGGATGCCGGTCACGATGGTCTTGCAACGTTGCAGCGAAGTCTCCATCTCCGCGAGATCCTCGGCCAGCTCCTGATCGGCGGCGAGGTCGGGCATGCGCCGCCAGTCGCTGAGGATGACCGAGAGCGAGGCGAGCGGCGTGCCGAGCTCGTGCGCCGCGCCGGAGGCGAGCAGGCCCATGCGCACGATGTGATCCTGCTCGGCGGCATGCTGGCGCAGCGCCGCCAGATGTGCGTCGCGCTGGCGCAAATTCCTGTTGATGCGGGTGACGAACACCACGAGCAGCACGGCGTTGAGCACGAAGCCCAGCAGCATGCCGGCGACGGTGAGCGTGTAGGTCTCGCTCAGCGGGTTCGGTGGCAAGTCGAGCGGCCGGTACGCGATCGTCAGCCAGACGAAGCTCGCGCAGGTCAACGCGACCAGCGACCATGTCGAGCGGCCATCGAGCAGCACCGCGCCCAGCGTCACCTGGAGCAGGAACAGCGAGGTGAAGGGATTGGTGGCGCCGCCGCTGAGATAAAGCTGCGCGGTCAGCGCGGCGACGTCCAGCATCAAGGCGACCAGCAGCTCGTTGTTGGTGATCGCGGCGCGATGGCGCACCCAGACGAGGCTGGAGACGTTGAGAAACACCAGCGCGCCGATCACCGCGCCCATGCGGGTGAGGGGCAGGGGAATGCCAAGCCAGACATGCACGCCGCCGATGGTCACGATCTGGCCGACCACCGCAGTCCAGCGCAGCTGGATCAGCAGCGCCATGTTCTTGCGGTTGGTCTCGTCGTCGGTCGGCGCAGCCCCGATCAGCTCGCTGCGCGCGTCCGCCTGCGATTGCAGCGTGACAGCGCCATGCGTTCTTCCGTCGTCAGGTTGGCTCGACGATCGTTCCAGCATCTGATCCCGTCCTGCGGGCGACGGCATCGGAGCCGCCGGCCGCTTCGTGGACGAAGCCGCTCCAGGGCTTCTTGCGGCGGAACAGCCCGCCGCCGAATGTGACAAAAAGTCTGCCGGCCAGCATGAAAGCCAGGGCAAACCACGTCAGCGCATAGATCAGGTGGTTATTGGGAAAGCGGACCACGGTCAATCCGCCGATCGGACCGCTGCTGGATTGTGATCCGGCGTCGGCATCGACGAAGAACGGCGCGACCTCGCCGAGCCCGCGTGCCGCCGCAATCGCGGCGACATCCCGTGAATACCAGCGATTGTGTTGGGGCACGTTGTTCCTGAGGAATCCGCCCTTCGGCTCCGTGATGCGCAACAAGCCGGTGATTTCGACTTGGCCGTCCGGATTGCCGTCCCGGCGCATCGACGCGTCGCGCCGCTCGGACCGCACGAAGCCGCGGTTGACCAGGACCATCGTGCCGTCGCTGCGCTGAAGCGGCGTCAGCACCCAATAGCCCGGGCCTTCTTCGGTGACGGCCTGAACCAGCGTCTCGCGGTCATGCAGGAAGCGGCCGGTGACGCTAACATGCCTGTATTCGTCATTTGCGGTGGACACCGCGGGCCATGACGCGATCGAGGGGATCGGCTGGGCCGGGGCATGAACGCGCTGCTCGACGCGATCGATCAGCGCCAGCTTCCAGGCGCGGCGCTCGATCTGCCAGACGCCGAGCGCGATCAGAAGTGCAAAGGCCGTGAGCGAGAGGACCGTGAGCCACAAGGACGGACGCGCAGCTTTTCCGCGAGCCCCGTCTGCTTTGCTTATCACAGTCCCAGTCTCGTTCATTTCATTCCAGTCATCTGGTGGATCGGCATCATGTTGCTGTTGAGGTGGTTCATCACCCACAGCGAACCCGACAGCGCGATCGCCACCATGACGATGGTGAAGATCAGCGCCATCATGCTCCAGCCGTTCTCGGATTTGGGGCTCATGTGCAGGAAGTAGATCATGTGCACGACGATCTGCACGACCGCGAAGGCCATGATCACCAGCGCGGTGATCTGCTTGCTCGGAAGCGCGCCGCTCATCACCAGCCAGAACGGGGTCGCGGTGAGCACGACCGAGAGCACGAAGCCGAGCATGTAAGTCGAGAACGAGCCGTGGGCGTGGCTGTCGCCCTGGTGATGATCGTCCGCGTGGGCAGCGTGAGTATCGGTGTTCATCGCAGAACTCCCAGGAGATAGACGAAGGTGAAGACGCCGATCCAGACCACGTCGAGGAAGTGCCAGAACATCGACAGGCACATCAGGCGGCGGCGGTTGGCCTCGATCAGGCCGAACTTCCAGACCTGCACCATCAGGGTCACCAGCCAGATCAGGCCGCAGGTGACGTGCAGGCCGTGGGTACCGACCAGGGTGAAGAAGGCGGACAGGAAGGCGCTGCGCTGCGGCGTCGCGCCTTCATGGATCATGTGGGCGAACTCGGAGAGCTCGATGCCGATGAAGGCGGCGCCGAACAGGCCGGTGATGGCCAGCCACATCTGGGTCTGGCCGATCTTGTTCTGCTGCATGGTCAGCATGGCAAAGCCATACGTGATCGACGACAGCAGCAGCATCGAGGTGTTGACCGCGACCAAAGGCAGCTCGAACAGGTCCTTCGGCGCGGGACCGGCGGCGTAATTGCCGCCGAGCACGCCGAAGGTGGCGAACAGGATCGCGAAGATGAGGCAGTCGCTCATCAGATAGATCCAGAAGCCCAGCGAGGTGCTGTAGCCTTCTGGATGCGGGTGTTCGTCGGCGAGGTAGAAGACCGGTTCGCCGGTTTGCGCGGGATTGACAGTGACAGTCATTACTTGGCTCCGGCGAGTAGTTTGGTGCGCGCGTCCTCGGCCCGGATGACATCGTCAGCCGGAATGTCGAAGTCGCGGTGATAGTTGAAGGTGTGGCCGATCCCGACGACGAGCATCGCAGCGAAGCTCGCGGCGGCAAGCCACCAGATGTACCAGATCAGGCCGAAACCCATCGCGGTGGCAAGACCGGCGAGGATGATGCCGGTGCCGGTGCTGCTGGGCATGTGGATCGGCTTGAACCCGGTGAGCGGACGCTGGTAGCCGCGGCGCTTCATATCCCACCACGCGTCATTGTCGTGGACGACGGGGGTGAAGGCGAAGTTATAGGCCGGCGGCGGCGACGAGGTCGCCCATTCCAGCGTGCGCGCATCCCAGGGATCGCCGGTGACGTCCTTGAGCTGCTCGCGCCTGAGGAAGCTGACGGCGAACTGCATCAGCATCGAGAGGATGCCGAGGAAGACCAGGAAGGCGCCAATGCCGGCGATGATGAACCAGATCTGCAAGCTGGGATCGTCAAACACGCGCAAGCGCCGGGTCACGCCCATCAGGCCGAGCACATAGAGCGGCATGAAGGCGAGGTAGAAGCCGGTGACCCAGAACCAGAACGACAGCTTGCCCCAGAACGGATCGAGCTTGAAGCCGAACGCCTTCGGGAACCAGTAGCCGATACCGGCGAACGCGCCGAACACAACGCCGCCGATGATCACGTTGTGGAAATGCGCGATCAGGAACAGGCTGTTGTGCAGGACGAAGTCGGCCGGCGGCACCGCCAGCAGCACGCCGGTCATGCCGCCGAGCACGAAGGTCAGCATGAACGCGATCGTCCACATCATCGGCAGCTCGAAGCGGATGCGGCCGCGATACATCGTGAACAGCCAGTTGAACATCTTCGCGCCCGTCGGGATCGAGATGATCATCGTGGTGATGCCGAAGAACGAGTTGACGCTGGCGCCCGACCCCATCGTGAAGAAGTGGTGCAGCCAGACCAGGTACGACAGGATGGTGATGACGACAGTGGCGTAGACCATCGAGGTGTAGCCGAACAGCCGCTTGCCGGAGAAGGTCGAGGTCACCTCGGAGAAGATGCCGAAGGCGGGGAGAACCAGGATGTAGACCTCGGGATGACCCCAGATCCAGATCAGGTTCACGTACATCATCGGGCTGCCGCCGAAATCGTTCGTGAAGAAGTTGGTGCCGACGTAGCGGTCGAGCGAAAGCAGCGCGAGCACGACGGTCAGAACCGGGAAGGAAGCGACGATCAGGACGTTGGTGCAGAGCGCGGTCCAGGTGAACACCGGCATCCGCATCATGGTCATGCCGGGGCAGCGCAGCTTGACGATGGTGCAGATCAGGTTGATGCCGGACAGCGTCGTTCCGATGCCTGCAACCTGCAACCCCCATATATAATAATCGACGCCGACGTCCGGGCTGTAGCCGATGTTCGACAGCGGCGGATAAGCGAGCCAGCCGGTGCGGGCGAATTCGCCGATGAACAGCGAGGCCATCACCAGCACCGCGCCGCCGACCGTCATCCAGAAGCTGAAATTGTTCAGGAACGGAAACGACACGTCGCGCGCGCCGATCTGGAGCGGCACGACGAAGTTCATCAGGCCGGTGACCAGCGGCATCGCCACGAAGAAGATCATGATCACGCCGTGGGCGGTGAAGACCTGGTCGTAGTGATGGGAGTTGAGATAGCCCTCCGAGCCGCCAAAGGCGAGCGCCTGCTGCAACCGCATCATCAGCGCATCGGCGAAGCCGCGCAGCAGCATCACGATGCCGAGGATCATGTACATGATGCCGATGCGCTTGTGGTCGACGCTGGTGAACCACTCGCTCCAGAGATAGCCCCAGAGGCGGAAATAGGTCAGACCGGCGAACATGATGAGGCCGCCGGTCGCCACCACCGCAAAGGTGCCGACGACGATCGGCTCGTGCAGCGGCAGAGATTCAAAGGTGAGCCGGCCAAAGATGAGCTTGAGAAGATCAGGAGACATGCGGGATCTCTTTACGAATCTGACTTCGGACGTTGTCCGAGGAAGAAGGACGAGGACTTCAGCGGCGTGAAAGTCGGCCGCTTCAGGCCGGCGCCGAGTAGCGGCGCGGTGTCGAGCGGTGCCGTGATGGAGGCGGTGGTCCTGCCCTGCGGCGCATCGGGCGTGCAGGTGCCGGCGACGAAGCTGGGCTCCGGCCCAAGCGCGGTGCCGCGGCGCGCGTATTTGTCGTAGGCCAGCGGCAGCGTGTTGTTCAGACCCTCATGGCCGAGGCCGCCCTTGGCGTCGATCGCCATCATCTCGCTCTGGCACATCTTGCCGATCTCGACGCACATGTTGAGGATCAGGCGGTAGAGATCGGAATCGACGGTGCCGTAGCGCCGCACCGGCTCGTTCTGGCTGGGCTTCTCGAGCTGGAGATATTCGGCGCGGCCGAGCGAGCCGCCGCCGGATTTGGCGCTGGCGATCCAGGCGTCGAAGCCCTTGTCGTCGAACCCGTGGAAGTTGAAGTGCATGCCGGAGAAACCGGCGCCGCTATAGTTCGCTGAGAAACCCTTATACGTACCGGCGTGGTTGATCACGGCGTGGAGCGACGTCTCCATGCCCGGCATCGCATAGATCTGTCCGGCGAGCGCGGGGATGTAGAAAGAGTTCATCACCGAAGACGCGGTGATATGGAAATTGATCGGACGATCGACCGGCGCCGCGAGCTCATTGACGGTGGCGATGCCGTAGTCCGGATAGATGAAGAGCCACTTCCAGTCGAGCGCGACGACGTCGACCACGAGAGGGACCTTGCTTTGGTCCACGGAGCGCTCCGCGGAGATGCGGCCGATGTTGCGATAGGGATCGAGCAGATGCGTGCCCATCCAGGTCAGCGCGCCCAGGCAAACGATGATCAAAAGCGGCGCCGACCAGATCACCAGCTCAAGGCTGGTCGAGTGGTCCCATTCGGGCTCGTAGCGGGCGTCGGTGTTGGACTGGCGGTAGCGCCAGGCGAACAGCACCGTCAGCGCCATCACGGGAACGACGATCAGGAGCATCAGGACGGTGGACATGATGACGAGGTCGCGCTGTTGCGCTGCGATATCGCCGGCTGGTGCCAGCACGACGTAGTTGCAGCCGCTGAGTGCAACCGCCAGGGGTAGCAGCGCCAGGATCTTGAGACGGGACACGGGCCGACCTTATGAGAATGAGTTTCTTTCGTGAGACCAAGGGGTAGCTGCGACGCAGCAATCCGGACATTGGACAATTTGTCCAATGTTGCAGTGCGAAATGTTGCGCCAAACAGAACCGGATCGCCTGGCGCCCCGCCGGGCGGTCGGCTTTGGTTTTCAGGACGTTAAGGGCGCACCAATGGCGACGGCACAGACCCCCGCAATGGCAGACCTCCACTCGGGCGAGCACGGCCACGACCAGGCCCGTCCCGGCGAGATTGCCATCGGCGTCATCATCGGCCGCACCTCGGAATTCTTCGACTTCTTCGTCTTCGCGATCGCCTCGGTGATCGTCTTTCCGCGCCTGGTGTTCCCGTTCACGAGCGAACTGACCGGCACCCTCTATTCCTTCATGATCTTCGCGCTGGCCTTCGTGGCCCGGCCGATCGGCACCGTCATTTTCATGACGGTCGACCGCGAATACGGCAAGACGGCCAAGCTGATCTCGGCGCTGTTCCTGCTCGGCACCGCCACCGTCGCGATCGCGTTCCTGCCCGGCTATCACGAGATCGGCGTTGCGGCGATCTGGCTGCTGGCGCTGGCGCGCATCGCGCAGGGTCTGGCCTGGGGGGGCGCCTGGGACGGGATGGCCTCGCTGCTTGCGCTGAATGCGCCGCCGTCAAAGCGCGGCTGGTACGCGATGGTGCCGCAGCTTGGCGCGCCGCTCGGGCTGATCGTGGCGAGCGCGCTGTTCGCCTATTTCGCGGGGAATCTCTCGGCCGACGATTTCTTCGATTGGGGCTGGCGCTACCCGTTCTTCGTCGCCTTCGCCATCAACGTCGTGGCGCTGTTCGCGCGCCTGCGCATGGTGACGACGGAAGAATATGCCTCGCTGTTCGAGACCCGCGAATTGCAGCCCTCGCGCATCTCCGAGACTGTGGCGCGCGAAGGCCAGAACATCATGCTCGGCGCATTCGCGCCGCTGGCGAGCTTTGCGCTGTTCCACATGGTTACGGTGTTTCCGCTGTCCTGGGTGTTCCTGTTCACCCGCGAAAGCCCGGTGCGCTTCCTGATCATCGAGATCGTCGCCGCCGTGTTCGGCGTCGGCGCGATCGTGCTCTCCGGCGTCATCGCCGACCGCGTCGGCCGCAAGTCGCTGCTGATGGGATCGGCGATCGCGATCGCGATCTACAGCGGCTTTGCTCCGCAGCTGCTCGATGCCGGCGCGTTCGGCGAGACCATCTACATGGTGATCGGCTTCATCCTGCTCGGCCTGTCGTTCGGCCAGTCGTCGGGCGCGATCGCCTCGAACTTCAAGCAGGCGTATCGCTACACGGCCTCGGCACTGACCTCGGACATGGCCTGGCTGTTCGGCGCCGGCTTCGCGCCGCTGGTCGCTCTGTTGCTTGCGACCAATCTCGGCGTCATCGCCTCGGGAGCGTATCTGCTGTCAGGCGCGTTCTGGACCCTGCTCGCGCTCTGGCTCAGCGGCCAGCGCGAGGCCGGAGACATGGACGCGGGCGGTTAGGGCGCAAGCGGCTTGTAGGGCGGGCAAAGGCGCGTAGCGCCGTGTCCACCATCCGCAAACATCGCGTCGAGAATGGTGGGCACGCTTCGCTTTGCCCATCCTACTGCAGCCTCAATCCGCCACGACCTTCACGCGATCCCGCACCTTCACCTGAGCGTTGCGATCGAGGCCGTTGAGCACGCGGAAACGTTCGGCCGGGTGATCGACGCCGGCCATGCGGTGGGAGAGCGATTCCACGGTGTCGCCGGGCTGCACGGTGATGACCTTGATGCGCAGGGGGCGCGCGGCCTGGATCTCGTCGAGCGTCAGGCGGCGGAATGAACTGACGGTCTCGCGCGCATTGCGCTCGCTCTCGGTCGACTTCTGCCGTGCCGCAAAGATGAAGCGGTAGACGTCGCTGCCGAAGCGCAGCGCATAGACCTTGAACTGCCACTGGTCGCCCTTGGCGGTGGCGGACGCCGCCGGGAAACCGTTGATGGTGATGTCCTCCGTGGACGCCTTCTCGACGCCTTCCATCCAGCCGGAATTCAGGTAATCGCCGAGCGACTGCTCGGCCGGCACCCGGACGACGTCGAAACGCATCGCCTGCGAGCCGCCGTCGCGCACGCCGATCACGGCCTGCGCGGTGTTGTCGAGCGTAAAATTGTCCGGCGCCTGGAAGGTGAAGCCGAGCTTCGGATGCAGGAAGCGCCGGCCGCGGACAAAACCTTCGCTGGGGTCTTCGCCGTAGACAAGGTTATCGATCGCGGCGAGATAGGTTTCGCGGTCGCGCTCGGCGCCTTCTGGCGCTGAGTACTGCCGCGCGATAGTCTGCGCGTTCTGCACGCGCTCCGGCGTTGCCGGATGCGATGAGGTGAAATCCTGCGCGCGCGGATCGAGCGAAGTCTTTCCGACTTTCAACTCCGCATTGCGCTCCATCGCCGAGAGAAAACGTGCGGCACCATAAGGGTCGAAATGGGCCTTGGCGGAGAGGCCGACGCCGATGCCGTCGGCCTCGAACTCCTGATTACGCGAAAAGCTCGCCATGGTCAGCTTGGTCTTGGCGAGCGCGAGCGCGGTGAGATCGGGATCGTTGCTCATGTCGGTGACGACGCGGGTGACGATCGCGGCCTGGCGCGCCTGGTCCTCGCGCATCGCGGCGTGCTTGGACAGCACATGCGCCATCTCGTGGCTCAGCACGGAGGACAATTCCGAGGTGTCGCTGGCGAGCGCAAGCAGGCCGCGGGTGACATAGAGCTGGCCGTTCGGCAGCGCGAAGGCGTTCACCGCGCCGGAATTGAGGATCGTGACCCGGTACCCCTGGTCGGGGCGGTCGGACGCCGCGACCAGCCGGTCGACCGTTTTGGTCACGAGCGATTCGAGCCTGGGATCGTCGTAAGTGCCGCCATAGCTCGCCAGGATGCGCTCGTGCTCCTTCTCGGTGGCGGGGGTCTGCGCGACGGCCGGCTTCGGCTTGGGCATCGCCACGATCGGCGGTGCCGCGGCGGTCTGGAACCGGTTCATGTCACCGCAGCCGGCAAGGGCTGAACCCAGAACAAGGCATAGCACGGCCGGCGCTGCCCGCAGGCGGCGGCGTTCGCCTCGTCCGTGCCGTTCTAGCACCCCATTCACGTTGCTTAACCCGTGCCTGGCCCTTTTAGGGCCCTACCCCTGTCGGCTCGTTTGCGCCGAGCAACTCGACCTGTCCCGCGAGGCGTACATCGATACGCGGCCCCGTATTCCCCTCGACCCAGCCCCGGACGCGAATACGTCTATTCTCCAGAGACTTAAGAGCGGTCCCGGCGCTTTCGAATGCCGGTAGTGTCCGCTTTGAAATAGTCACGGCAAAGCCGCGCGTCCAGTTCCGTCCGAAGTTGAGGTAGGTTATTGCCCCAGCTTGCCGGACCGACAGGACTTTGACCTCGACCACCACAAAACGCCCGATCTCCGCCAAAATATCGTCCGGACTTTCCGCGTTTTTTATGGCCGACGGGTCAGCCCAGTTGCCCTTTTTTTGGCGCCGCGCTTCGGCCTCCGATTCCATCAGGGCGGTCGCGCAATCCTTGTCGGTGATCTCGGCGGAGACGATGGCGTCGCCCTGAGCGAGCAGCACCGCCTGCACGGAGATGTCGCTCTCGCCGACAAAGACCAGCGCGCCTTGCCGGCCATAGCGGTCGGGCGTGTCGTCAGCGCTGCGCAGAATCACGTCGCGGCCGACGAGCAGCGCGGTCAGCGCCTGCTTCGTCGTCGCGGTCGGCTCAATGCCGTTCAGGCGGATGTCGCGGCCGTCGTCAAGACGGACGCTGCGCGCATCGATCGCGACGACGCGGCCTTCGCCTTGGGACTCGAACCGGCACGGGCTCGCGAATGCGCTGCGACCCGCGACGAGAAGGATTGCGACGATGAGGTGAAGCCGTTGCGTCACGTGACCCGGAGAGGTTGCGTTGCCCGCCAGTCTTAACTCAAGCGCGGCGTGTCGCGAAGAGGCTTCGTTACACTCCGTCATTGCGGGCGCAGCGAGACAAGGACGGCGTGGAAGCATCTTGCCGCACACGGCCATTCCGTTTTGCGGAAAACGTACGCGCCAATCGTGTCCCCGTAGCGCACCTTCGCTTGCTGCGCTCTCGTGCATGCGGCATGATTGCGGCAACAGCTTTAGCCAAGAGCAAGAACCAAGAGCAATAACCAAGCCGCCATCAGAGTACGGCGCGATAAGGGAGGTCTTTTTCGATGAAGCATGTTTTGTCGGGCATTTTTGCCGCCGCATTGGCGCTGAGTGCGAGCGCCGTGCAGGCGCAGGACAAGCCGCCGCTGAAGATCGGCGGCATCCTCGACATGTCGAGCCTGTATGCCGACATCACCGGCCCCGGCAGCGAGACCGCCGCCAAGATGGCCGTGGAGGACTTTGGCGGTGAGGTGCTCGGACGCAAGATCCAGGTGCTGGCCGCCGACCATCAGAACAAGGCCGATCTCTCCGCCAACATCGCCCGCGATATGCTCGACAACCAGGGCGTCGAGATGATCTACGACGTCGCGGCCTCCGCGACCGCGCTTGCCGCCGGCGAGATCGCGAAAGCGCGCAACAAGATCATCATGTTCAACGGCCCGGGCTCCATCCGCCTCAGCAACGAGGCCTGCGGTCCCTATACCATTCACTACGTGTTCGACACCTACGGCCAGGCCAACGTGACCGGCCTCGCGGCCGTGAGGTCGGGCCTCGACACCTGGTTCTTCCTGACCGCCGACTACGCCTTCGGTCAGGATCTGGAGAAGGACACCAGCGCCGTCGTGACCAAGACCGGCGGCAAGGTGCTTGGCAGCGTGCGCCATCCGCTCAACACGTCGGATTTTTCGTCGTTCCTGCTTCAGGCCCAGGCCTCCAAGGCCAAGGTGATTGGCCTTGCCAACGCCGGCGGCGACACCGTCAACGCCATCAAGCAGGCGGCCGAGTTCGGCATCACCAAGGGCGGTCAGAAAGTCTCGCCGCTGCTCGCCTTCGTGACCGATATCGACTCGATCGGGCTCGAGACCGCGCAGGGCCTGTTGCTTGCGGAAGCCTTCTACTGGGATCTCAACGACGACACCCGTGCGTTTTCGAAGCGCTTCCAGGAGCGCATGAAGCGGCCGCCGACCTCGGCGCAAGCCGGCGTCTACTCTTCCGTGACGCACTATCTGAAAGCGGTGAAGGCGGCCGGCACGACCGACGCTGCGACGGTGATCAAGGTGATGAAGGAGACACCGATCAACGACTTCTTCGCCAAAAATGGCAAGATCCGCGAGGACGGCCGCATGATCCACGACATGTACCTGTTCGAGGTCAAGAAGCCGTCGGAGTCCAAGGGCCGCTGGGACGACTACAAGCTGCTCGCCACCGTGCCCGGCAGCGAGGCGTTCCAGTCGCTGGAGCAGTCGCGCTGCCCGCTGGTGAAGAAATAAGGCTCGTCATTGCGAGCGAAGCAATCCAGAGATGTTTCCGCAGAGACGGTCTGGATTGCTTCGTCGCTTCGCTCCTCGCAATGACGGGTGTGGCCAAAGCTCTATCAAACAACAACAAGGGAGACGTCCCATGAGCAACGACATGGTCCTGCAGAAGCTCGAAGGCGGGCTGCTCACCATCACCATGAACCGGCCCGAACGGAAGAACGCGCTCAACCCGGACATGGTCGCCGGGCTGGTCGTGGCGGCGCGGCGCGCGGCGGACGATCCGGAGGTGCGTGCGGTGCTGTTCAAAGGCGCGGGCGGCAGCTTCTGCGTCGGCGGCGACGTCAAGTCGATGGCGGAGGGACGCGCGCCGCCGCCGTTCGAAGTGAAGATGGCGAACCTGCGCCGCGGCATGGAGGTGTCGCGCATCCTGCACCAGATGCCGAAACCCGTGGTGGCGCAGCTCGATGGCGCCGCGGCCGGCGCGGGTCTGTCGATGGCGCTGTCGTGTGACCTCCGCATCGTCTCCGAATCCTGCAAGATCACCACCGCCTTTGCAAAAGTCGGCTTCTCCGGCGATTACGGCGGTACCTATTTCCTCACCCAGCTGCTCGGCAGTGCGCGGGCGCGCGAGCTCTATTTGCTGTCGCCGGTCCTGACCGCGAGGGAGGCTCATGCGATCGGCATGGTGACGAAGGTCGTCCCCGATGCCGAGATCGACACGGCCGCGCACGAGCTGGCGCTGTCGCTGGCGCAGGGCCCTTCCATTGCGCTGGGCTTCATCAAGCGCAACATCAACAATGCCGAGCATCTCGCGCTCGAAGATTGCTTCGACGGCGAGGCGATCCATCACACCCGCTGCAGCGACACCGAGGACCACAAGGAGGCTGCAAAGGCGTTCGTCGAGAAGCGCAAGCCGACCTTCAAGGGCGCATGACGATGGCGCCCTATATGCGGCTGCGGCAGATTTGCCTGGTCGCGCCGCAGCTCGCGCCTGTCATCTCCGACATCGCGGAAATCATGGGCCTCGCCGTCTGCTATCGCGACGGCAATGTCGCAAAATACGGCCTGGAGAACGCGCTGCTTCCGGTCGACACGATTCTGCTGGAGGTCGTCGCACCGTTCAAGGACGGCACCACCGCCGGTCGCTTCATCGAAAAGAGCGGCGGGCGCGGCGGCTACATGGCGATCTTCTGCTGCAACGATCCCGACGAGCGCGGCTGTAACGCCAACGCGCTTGGCGTGCGCACGGCCAACGTCATAGACCACGCGCCCTATCACGGCGTGCAGCTCCATCCCCGCGACTGCCGCGCCGCCTTCATCGAGTTCAACCACACCGAGGGCAGCGACGACATTTTGGGGCCGTATCCGCCGGCGGGGCCGGACTGGCAGAAATTTATCCGCAAGGACGTGACGCAGACGTTGACGAGCGTGGAGATGCAGAGCCCGGATCCAACAGGGCTGGCCGAGCATTGGGGCAAGATCATCGGCGTTGCGCCGAGTGGCGATACCGAATTGAAGCTGCCCAATGCGACCTTCCGCTTCGTCAAAGGCGCCGGCGAGATCATGAGCGGGCTGGAGTTTCGGGTTGCGGACAAAGCACAGGTGCTGCATGCGGCCAAGGCAAAGGGGCTTGCGGTTGCAGGCGACGAGTTTTTGCTCGGCGGGGTGACGTTCCGCGTCAGTTGATCCCTTGATCGTTATCCGTCACCCCGAGGTGCTCGCCGCTTCGGTGAGCCTCGAAGGGCGACGGCTACCGGCGAGTAAGGAACGTCACATGCCGCATCCGCTCGACAGCTTCTTCGCACCAGCAAGCATCGCGTTGATCGGCGCCTCGCGCGATCACGAGAAGATTCCCGGCCGGCTGTTGTCGATGTTGCGCAAGAACGAGTATCCCGGAAAAATCTACCCGGTGAACCCGAACTACGCCGAGATCGACGGGCTCATTTGCTACAAATCGATCACGGAGATCCGCGCGCCGATCGATCTCGCCGTCATCATCATTCCCGCACGCGCCGTGCTTGCCGCGCTCGAACAATGCGCCGCCGCCGGCGTCAGGAACGCAGTGATCATCTCCTCCGGATTTGCCGAGGAAGGTGGCGACAGCGCGGCGATGCAGGACGCGATCGCGGCGCTGGCCGGGCGCACCGGCATGCGGATTTCCGGTCCGAACGCCGAGGGCTTTTTCAGCCAGATGCAGCGTGTGGCGGCAACGTTCAGTCCCGCCGTGGACGTCAAGCCGGGCGTGGCGCCGCTGGTCGCGACGACGAAACGGATCGGCATTGTCGCGCAGAGCGGCGGCATCGGCTTTGCCTATTATCACCGCGCCAAGGCGATCGGCATTGCCGTGAGCTATGTCGTCAGTGCGGGCAACGAATCCGATCTGGGGGCCGGTGAATTTTTGGATTACATGGTGCAGGACGCCGCGACCGACGTGATCCTGCTGTTCATCGAAGGCATTCGCGACGTCGACAAGTTTCTCGCGGCAGCGCGCCGGGCAGCCGAGCTGAAGAAGCCTGTCATCGTGACAAAAGTCGGCCGCTCCGGCGCCGGGATGCGCGCGGCCGCCTCGCACACCGCGAGCATGGCCGGGTGGTCGGCGGCCTACGACGCCGTGTTTGCCAAATATGGCTTCATCGTCTCCAACGATCTCGACGAGGCGCTGACGATCGCAGCAGTGCTTGCGAGCAATCCGTTGCCGAAAGGCGATCGCGTCGCCGTGGTCACCGTCTCCGGCGGTGCCGGCATCTGGGGCGCCGATGCCGTGGCGCGGCAAGGCTTGCAAGTGCCGGAGCTCTCCGGAAAAATCCAGGCGGAGATCAAGACGCTGATGCCGTCCTACGGCACCGCGCGCAATCCGATCGACGTCACAGCGCAAGGCGTGACGTCGGGGGGCTTGCAAAAGAGCGTTGATCTGCTGACTGCTTCGGACGAGGTCGATGCAATTCTGGTCTTGCTGTCGCTGTCGAGCGAGGTGCGCAAGCCCTTCAGGGAAGCGGAGCTGAAGCCGGTATTGGCCGCGCAGCACAAGCCCGTGGTGTTTTACTCCTATACGGTGCCGTCGGACTTCGCCCGGCACGAGCTTGCCAAATCCGGCGTCGTTGTGCTGTCCGGTCTGACTCATGTCGGTGTGGCGATGCGGCAGCTGGTCGACTACGCCAATTTCAAACTGCAGAAGCCGGCGGATGGGGCGGAGCTGCCCGCGCGCGATCTCTCGGCGCATCTGACTTCATCGGTTCTGTCCGAGGCCGACAGCAAGGAATTGCTTCGCGCCGCCGGCGTTGTGCTGCCGGCCGAAGTGCTGGTGAAAGAGAAGGACGAGTTGGACGCGGCCGTCGCGGGCGTCGGTTTCCCGCTGGTGATGAAAATCCAGTCGCCGGACATTGCGCACAAGAGCGAGGTCGGCGGCGTGCGCGTCAATATCACCACCAAGGGCGAGGTGTTTCTTGGGTTCGAAGCGCTGCTCAACAATGCGCGCAAGCACCGGCCGGATGCCGTAATTCAAGGCGTGCTGGTCGCGCCGATGGCGAAGAAAGGCGTCGAGATCATCATCGGCACGATGACGGACAAGACCTTCGGCCCGATGGTGATGGTCGGCCTCGGCGGTATCACCACGGAGCTGTTCCGCGACGTCGTCTACCGCCCGGCGCCCGTGAGCGCGAAAGAAGCCGGCGCGATGCTGGCGAGCCTGAAGGCCGCGCCGTTGTTGAATGGTTTTCGGGGAGCGGCGAAGGCGGATGTCGCGGCGGCGTCGCAACTGATTGCCGACATCTCCGTGCTTGCGTCACGGCATGCAGAGGAAATCGCGGAGATCGAGCTCAACCCGGTGCACGTGCACCCGGAGGGGCAGGGCGTCACGATCGTCGATGCGCTGGTGGTGGGGCGGGGTTAATCCCTCTCCCACAAGGGGAGAAGGAAGAGCGCAATCACCGCCCCTTGAAATTCGCCACACGCCGTTCTTCCGTGGCCTTCACGCCTTCCTTGAAATCCTCCGTCGCGCGCAGCCGGGTCTGCTCCTCGAGCTCGTGATTGGTCGCGGCCATGACGCGGTCGGCCAAGTCGGCGCGCATCGTCGCGCGGGTGGAGACGAGGCCGAGCGGGGAGCATTCGGCGATCTCGCCGGCGAGCTTCAGTGCGGCCGCCTTGACCTGGTCCTGCGGCACCAGCTCGTTGGCGAGGCCCCATTTGACCGCTTCCTGGCCGGTGACGCGGCGGCTGGTGTAGAACATCAGCTCGGCGTTGTTCTTGCCGATCAGCTCGGGCAGCGTCACGGTCAGGCCGAAGCCGGGATGGAAGCCGAGTTTTGTAAAGTTCGCGGAGAAGCGTGCTTCGGGGCAGGTGACGCGGAAGTCCGCGGACACCGCGAGCCCGAGCCCGCCGCCGATGGCGGCGCCCTGCACGGCTGCAACGATCGGTTTCTTGGCGCGGAAGATGCGCACCGCCTGGATGTAGAGATGGTTGATCGCGCCGAGGCTGTCGGCCGGATCGCCCTTGGCGGTTTTCTCGGCTTCGCGCGCCTCCTGCGCCTGTCGCGCCGGGTCCTTGAAATTGGCGCCGGCGCAGAACGCCTTGCCTTGCGCGGACAGCACCGAGCTGCGGATCTCGATGTCGCGATCGAATTCGTCGAGCGCATCCGCGATCTGGTTGATCAACGAGATGTCGAAGAAGTTCAGCGGCGGGCGACGAATCTCGATGGTGCCGACATGCCCGACCTTCTCGACGCCGATATCTTTATAGGTGCTCATGATGTCCTCGAAGAGTTAGCGCAAACCAGGTCCGCGCGCCTAGCGCAAACCAAGTCCGCGGGCGATGATGCCGCGCAGCACCTCGGTGGTGCCGCCCTGGATGGTGAGTTTCGGTGCGGTCTTGATGGCGAAGTCGAGCTGCCGCTCCAGCGTCTCGCGGTTGGTCGCGGTCTCCTCGACGAAGGCGGCGAGATCGCGCACGCGGTGCGGCAGCTGCTGCTCCCACACCGTGCCGATGTCCTTGACGATGGACGCTTCCACCACCGGCTCCTTGCCGGCCTGCAACATGCCGGCAACCGAGACCGACATCCGCCGCATGGTGTGGAGCTGCGCCACCAGCCGGCCGATGCCTTCGGCACTGCGCGTGTCCGGATTGGGGCCGACCGCGCGAACCAGCTCGGTCAGCACGTAATAGGTCTCCAGAAAACGCTCGGGGCCCGAGCGTTCATAGGCTAGCTCGCTCGTCGCCTGCTTCCAGGCGCCGTCGACTTCGCCGAGCACGTGATCGTCAGGCACGAAGAAATCGGTGAAGACGACCTCGTTGAACTCGTACTGGCCGGTGATCTGGCCGATCGGGTTCACCTGGATGCCCGGCTGCTTCATCTTGACCAGAAACTGCGTCAGGCCGTGACGGCGGTTTTCCTTGGTCGGTTGCGACGTCCGGAAGATCGCGATCATGTAGTCGGCGATGTGCGCCGACGAGGTCCAGATCTTGGTGCCGTTGATGAGATAGCCGCCGTCGGTCTTGGTCGCGCGCGTCTTCGCGGCGAACAGGTCCGAGCCGGAGTTCGGCTCGCTCATGCCGATCGCAAAGCAGATCTCGCCGCGGCAAATGCGCGGCAGGATGTCCATCTTGATATTTTCCGGGGCGTATTTCAGCAGCACCGGCCCGCTCTGGCGATCGGCGACGAAGAAGCGCCGTGTCGGCGCATTGGCCACGCGCATTTCCTCGGTCACCACGTAACGTTCGAGGAACGAGCGCTCCTGGCCGCCATATTTCTTCGGCCAGGTCATGCCCAGCCAGCCCTTGGCGCCGACCCGGCGGGAAAATTCCGGCGCGTCGGTGTCTTCGCGGTTCGGCTTATGCGGATCGAAAGTGCCGGCGGCGATTTCCTCCGCGAGGAAGGCGCGCACTTCCTTGCGCAATTGCTCGCATTTTTCAGGCAGGCGGATCGGATCGAAACGGAGGGCAGCGGTCATTGTTGTCTCGTCCCTGATCAGCGCGAAGCCACGAGCGGCCACAATTCATCGGCACCGCGGTTTGCGACCAGCTTGCCGAGCTCGACGGCCCAATGGCTCTCCGAACCGAAATCGTCGCGCCAGGCCAGCGCCCGCAGCGAATAGCGATGCAGGATGTGCTCCAGGGTGAAGCCGATCGCGCCATGCACCTGATGCGCGATGGCGCCGCCCTTTTCCGCAGCTTCCGCGCAGCGGATTTTTGCCGAGGCGGCTTCGAGGTAGACCGCGTCGTCGAACGACTTTGCATTGGCGATGGCGTCGGCCGCGGAGGTCGCAGCCGCAAGCGCAGCAGCCGACTCGCCGGCGAGGCGGGCGAGGTTGTGCTGCACCGCCTGGAATTTGGAGATCTTCTTCTCGAAGGCGACGCGCTCGTTGGAATAGCGCACCGAGATGTCGAGCATCGCTTCCAGCGCGCCCGCAATCTGAAGGCTGCGCGCGACGCCGCCCATCAGCATCAGGGTGGTTTGGTCAAAGCCCTTCGGGGCGGGCTTGATGGTGACGGGCTGCACCTTGTCGAGCGTGACGGTGTCGCTGTGGTCATAGCCGACATTGAGCCCGGTCTCGATCCGCCCCTTGCTGGCGTCGACCAGCGCGATCGCAGCGCCGTCCTTGCCGTGTGCCAGCACTGCGAAGTGCTTTGCCGCTTTCGCAAACGGAACGCCGCGGGCGCGGCCGGAGAGCGCGCCGTCGGCGTCGCGCGTGATCCGGTCCTTCGGCGAGGCCGGCAGCAGCGTCATCTCTCCCTCTGGGGAAGGAATCTTCGCCTGCGCCAGCAGCCAGCCGGCCAGCATGGTCTCGGCCAGGGGAACCGCGACTGCGAAACGGCCGGCGGCGTTCAGCAGCGCAAAGCCGTCGGCAAGGCTCGCGCCGGAGCCGCCGAGATCGTCGGGCACCCAGGACAGCGGCAGGCCGGCTTCGCTCAGCGCGTGCCACAGCGGCGCCTGCCACGAATCCTTCTTGTCGTTGTTGACGGTCTGCGGATCGGCGAGATCGGCGAAGATCTTCTCCGCGGTCTCGACGACGATATTGTAACTCTCCGCCACAGCGTTCCCCGTGTTTTGCCATTGGCGCATCCGGCCCGAAAGGGCAGGGCGCGCAGGTTCTTCTTGCGCCGGATGATCGGAAAAAGCCATGGCCCTGACAAGCGTTGATCGCAGGTCAACCTGCGGCGCGGGCATGGGCGATAAGCTAATTCCGCTTAGCGGAGTTTGCTGATTTGCAGGGCGCGGCAAACTCGCTAAACAAGACCAGCTACCTCAGGCTTGCATCAAAGACATTGGAAGGAAATCAGGATGGCAAAGGACAGTTTGTGCGCAATCGTGACGGGGTCCGCCTCCGGCCTGGGCGCTGCGACCGCGGAAATTCTCGCACGGAGCGGGGCGCGGCTCATCATCAACTATTCCTCGAGCCAGAAGGAAGCGGAGGCGACCGCGGAGCTTTGCCGCAAGGCGGGCTCGCCGGAAGTTCTGGTCGCGCAGGGCGACGTTTCGAAAGATGACGATTGCCGCAAGATCGTCGCGGCAGCCAGCGGCTGGGGCCGGCTCGACGTGCTCGTCAACAACGCCGGCACCACCAAGCATGTCGCCCATGCCGATCTCGATGGATTGTCGGCGGAAGATTTCCAGCGCCTCTACGGCGTCAATACCATCGGCCCGTTCCAGATGGTACGTGCGGCACGCAGCCTGCTCGAGGCCGGCGCGAAAGCCTCGGAGCGGCCGTCCGCCGTGGTCAACGTGTCCTCGGTCGCCGGCATCAGCGGCGTCGGCTCGTCGATCGCCTATGCCGCGAGCAAGGGCGCGCTCAACACCATGACGCTGTCGCTGTCACGCGCGCTGGCGCCGCTGATCCGCGTCAACACGGTGTGTCCCGGTTATATCGACACGCCCTGGTTCACCAAGGGCCGCGGCGAGGCGGGTGCCAAGCAGGTGCGCGACAGCGTCGTGGCGAAGGTGCCGCTGAAGGTCGCGTCATCAGCGGAAGACATCGCCCAGCTCGTCTGCTTCCTGGCGATGCCTGCCTCCAGCAACATGACCGGCGAGGTCGTGCGCATGGATGCGGGGATGCATTTGATTACGTGAGCTCGCTCCGCTAGCGCGGCAAACACAACCGTCGTCCCGGCGCAGGCCGGGACCCATAACCACAGGCCGTGGTTGTCGTTCGAAATCGACAACTACCGATCTTCGCCAAACCAAATTCGGTGGCTATGGGTCCCGGCCTTCGCCGGGACGACACTGAATTTCTTGGCAGGCCACGCTGCAAAGCGACGGCGGGCTACCCCTTGATCACGCCACTCGCGACCAGTCGGTGCCAGATGAACAGCACCACCACCGCGCCGATGGTGGCCATGATGAATCCGGCGCCCTGGTCGGGACTGTAGTGTCCGATCGCCTGGCCGACGAAGGTCGCGAGAAATGCGCCGACGATGCCGAGGATGGTGGTGAGGATGAAGCCGCTCGGGTTGTTCGGTCCCGGCGCCAGCCAGCGCGCGATGAGGCCGGCGATGAAGCCGACGACGATGATCCACAACAAGCCACCCATGCTCATGTCCGTGCTCCCCTCGTTTGACTCAAATCAGATTCTGCCCGAGATCTCGTTTTCGGTCGGCAGCCGTCCGTCCGGCGTCAGATGGTCGATCACCTTCGGCAGATACTGGCTGAGGCCGGAGAGCAACTCGTCGCGCGACAGGCCGCTCTGGGCGGACAGGCTCTCGATCTGGTCGGCGCCGAGCGCGTTGGCGAGATCGCCGGGCGCGATCGCCTTGTTCTCGCCCTTGCCGACCCAGGTATTGGCGGCCTCGCCGTGGCCGCCCTGCTGAAGCTGGTTGAGGAGATCGCCGAGACCGCCGCTGAGCACGCTGCCGGCCGCGCCACCCGCGAGCAGGCCGCCAAGGCCGCCCTTGAGCAGGTCACCGAGGCCGCCGCCTCCGCCAAGTGCGCCTCCAAGACCACCTCCAAGTCCGCCGCCAGCACCCGCATTCACCGGCGGGGGCAGGTGCGTCGGCGTCGGGGACTGCTGCGGTGCCGCGCCGGGCTGGCCCGCGGTCACGTGCTTGAACGCCTTCCAGGCGAGCAGGCCAAGGAGCGCCATGGTCATCGGCGACATGCCGCCCGAGGACTTCTCAGAGCTTGGCGTGCTGGGGCCGCGCGGGCCGTTCTGCATGCCGTTGAGGACATCGAGTAGACCCATGGTGCTCTCCTTTGGCGTTCTCGTCGGCGAGCTCTCGCCGCTGATCGGCCCCCGGGCAAAAACATATGAGGCTCTCATGACGGTTACAAGGCGGATGCGGCGCGATGGGCAGCAGGCCTCGCCTCTGCTATCGAAGGCCGGCCATTCGGGGAGCAAGGCGAGGTGATGACGGATCGACCGATCGTGGTGGCCGGCGCGGGCGCCATCGGATGTTTCGTCGGCGGCATGCTGACGGCTGGCGGCCGCCGCGTCGCGCTGCTGGTGCGGCCGCGGGTGAAGGCCGAGATCGAACGGTTCGGCCTGCTTCTGACCGATTTCGACGGCTCCGAGAAGAAGCTCGACCCCGGCCAACTTGCGCTGTCGGAAGATCCCGCGATCTTCCACAGCGCCGGTATCGTGCTGGTCACGGTGAAGAGCGCCGACACGGCCGGTGTCGCGGAGCAGATCGCGCAGCATGCGCCGCAGGATGCCGTCATCGTCTCGCTGCAAAACGGCGTCGGCAATGTCGCGGTGCTGCGCGAGCGCCTCGGCGGCCGCCGCGTAATCGCCGGCATGGTGCCTTTCAACGTGATCGGGATGGGCGAGGGCCACTTCCACCGCTCGACCTCCGGCGACATTCATGTTGGCGAAGACGAGGCGAACACGGCCGCAGCGCTGTCGGCGCCGGGGCTCGTCATGCACGCGAGCCGCGACATCACAGGCGTGCAATGGGGCAAGCTGATCATCAATTTGAATAATGCGCTCAGCGCCTTGTCCGATGTGCCGCTCGCCGCGCAACTGGCGAACCGCGGCTGGCGAAGGCTGTTCGCCGATCAGATGGCGGAGGGGCTGACCGCGATGAAAGCCGCCGGCATCACTCCGGTCTCGGCGACGCCGATCCCGTCGTCCTGGATGCCGACCTTGCTGAGACTGCCTGATCCGATCTTCAACCTGATCCTGGGAAGGACGATGAAGATCGATCCCGAGGCGCGTTCCTCGATGTGGCAGGATTTGAAGCAGGGCCGCAAGACCGAGATCGACTATCTCCAGGGCGCGATCATCGCGCTCGCCGAACAGAACAGCATCGACGTGCCGCTGTCGCGCCGCATTGTTGCGCTGATCAACGAGGCTGAGGCCGCGGGCAAGGGCCCGCCGCGGCTGACGCCGCAGCTGATCCACGGCGTTGCATGAGCTCACGCCGGCCGACGGGAGAATTGCGATGAAACGCTATTTGACGATCGGGGTCGCATTGGCCGCCCTCTGCGCAGGTTCCACGTTTGCCCAGGCAAGGCCGCCGACCGTCACGAATTCGCCCGGCTATGACGCACGCCTGAAGGAAAGCCGCTCACAGTTGGGTAGCTCACCCGCAGCAACCGCACCGGTGGTCAAGCCGAAGCGCAGCAAGACGAAGCGGACGAACTGAGGCTGGGAGACGGATCTCCATCCAATGACGGCTGTGGCTAGCTCAGCCCTTCTTCGCGGGCTTGCTCGGCGTCGGGCTGAACAGCTTCTTCAGATCATTCAATCCATCCGACAGCCGCGGCCATTCGCAGGAGAACGAGCCCTTGGTGCAGGGCGCGCCCTTCGGCCGCGGCCGTGCGTCGCCGATGGCGGCCTGCTGCACTTTCGGCCGCTCGACCGGCACAGGCACACGCTCGACCTCGGTTTGCAGCGCGACCCGCTGGAGCTGTTGCGCCTGTTGTTCCTGCTGCTCGCGCTGCTGGCGCGCGACCGCCTGGGCGGCTTCATTGCTGCGGCGCTGAACGGCGAGATAGGCGGTGTAGGATTCGTCGATCTTCTTCTGCTCCTCCGGCGTCGGATTGGGGCCGGCGATGTCAAAGCTGCGGTCCTGGAGGAAGTCGTAATAGGAGTAGCCGCCGCCGGCCTTGCGCCGGCCGGCGAATTTCGCGTTGCAGTCGGCGAGCGCGGAGGTTTTCTCGGTCTTGGTCGCGGCTTTCTCGGCGGCGTCGGCGCATGCCTCGAAGTCAACAGGCGCGCGTTTCCACCATTGTGCCTGGGCATGCGACGGCGCCAGCAGGAAAAATCCTGCTGCCGCCAAGACAAGCGCCGCACGACGCGATGCAACTACGTCCGACATTCTACGAGAGCATTCCTTGCAAAACTCAACCCGAACTGAGTCGGGTCGGATTTTTGCCCCTTTATGGCCGGCTTGTCACCCATGGAACCCGGGAAATTCATGGCTGCGATGCTGACATTTTTTGCTTGACGTGGCGCAGGAGTCACAGCGTCACTTCATCCTGCGGTTGCCTCGTTGGCGACGCCAAGAAGACGAAGTGGAAACGCCTGATGCTGCTGCCCTTGTCCGATGTGCCGCGCTGGTACGCCGAGCGCAAACCTCAAGGCACGATCGCCGTCCGTCACGGGCAGGACACGCTGACATGGGACGCGCTTGAGCGCGGCGCCAACCGGCGCGCACGGGCGTTTGCGGCCAAGGGCGTCAAGCCCGGTGATTTCGTCGCGATCGGATTGCCCAACGGCAATTCATTCTTCGAGACTTCTTTTGCGGTGTGGAAATGCGGCGCGACGCCGACCTCGCTGTCATGGCGCCTGCCGCGCGGCGAAGCCGCCGCGGTGCTCGACATCCTGAAGCCGGCGCTGGTGGTCGGCGGCGAAACCGACTGGAATGCGCCGAACCGTCTGCCCGCGGATTTCGTACCGGAAGGATTTTCCGACGAGCCGCTCACCGCACCGGTGGCGCGCTATTGGAAAGCCATGACCAGCGGTGGCTCGACCGGCCGGCCGAAGGTGATCCTCGATCACCAGCCGGCGGTGACCGACACGGCCGCCGCGCCGCCGCTCAACATCCCCTTCGGGGTCTCGCTGCTCAATCCCGGTCCGCTCTACCACAATGCGCCGTTCATCGTGTCGCACTACGCGCTGTTTACCGGCGGCCAGCTCACCGGCCTCGTCAAGTTCGACGCCGAGGAGGCGCTGCGACAGATCGCGCGCGAGCGCGTGCAATGGGTCAATTTCGTGCCGACCATGATGCACCGGATCTGGGCGCTGCCGGAGCACGTGCGCAATGCCTACGATGTGTCGAGCCTGCAGACCGTCTTCCACATGGCCGCTCCGATGCCGCCCTGGCTGAAGGAAAACTGGATCGCCTGGCTCGGGCCTGAGCGGATCTGGGAGCTCTATGGCGGCACCGAGCGGCAAGGCTCATGCATCATCTCCGGCACGGAATGGCTGACGCACAAGGGCTCGGTCGGCAAGATCGGCGAGATGGCGCGCCTGCGCATCGTCGGCGAGGACGGCAACGACGTGGCGCCGGGCGAGAGCGGCGAGATTTATTTCCTCAACAATGACGGCAAGGACGCGACCTATCACTATCTCGGCGCCGAGCCGAAGCGCCGCGCGGATGGCTGGGAGTCGCTCGGCGACATCGGCAGGCTGGATGCGGAAGGCTATCTCTATCTCGGTGACCGCCTTGCCGACATGGTGTTGCGCGGAGGTGCCAACATCTATCCGGCCGAGATCGAGGCCGCGGTCTCTGAGTGTCCCGGCGTGCGCTCCTGCGTGGTGGTGGGATTGCCCGATCCGGAACTGGGCCAGCGCGTGCACGCCATCATCGAGCCGGAGGGCGACGCGGACGGTCAGGTGATCGCCGACGGCATGGCGGATTTCCTGAAGGAACGGCTGAGCCGCTACAAGCATCCCGAGAGCTTTGAGATCGTCAGCGCCCCGCCGCGCGATGATTCCGGTAAAGTTCGCCGCACGCTGTTGCGCGATGAGCGCGCGGCGTGGATGAAGGAGGGGCGCGCCTTCCGGATCCTGCCGGCGCAGGCGCAGGCGCGGGCGCGCGCCGAGTAAGACAATTCACGGGAAGGACTGACGATCATGACCATCACCATCGCTGCGAACTCTGTGCCGAAGCCGCCGGCCGAGATCATCGAGGGTTTTCGCGGTGCGCCGACCTCGGTCATTTCGGACAATCTCGCCCGGCTGCCGGGTGCCGTCGGGCTAAAGCCCTATCATCGCGGCGGCAAGCTGGTGGGCACGGCCTTCACGATCCGCACCCGGCCCGGCGACAATCTCGCCATCCACCGCGCGCTCGAACTGGTCGGTCCGGGCGACGTCATCGTGGTCGATGGCGGCGGCGACGAGACGCGGGCGCTGGTCGGCGAGATCATGAAGACTATCGCGCAGTGGCGCAAAGCCGAAGGCTATGTGATCGACGGCGCGATCCGCGACGTTGCGGCGTTCGCGGCCGACGACTTTCCCTGCTACGCCCGCGCGGTGATCCACCGCGGTCCCTATAAGAACGGCCCCGGCGAGATCAATTTGCCTGTTTCGATCGGCGGCAGCGTGATCTCGCCCGGCGACATCGTGGTCGGCGACGAGGACGGCGTGGTGTCGTTTCCCGCCGCCGGTGCCGCGGCGCTGCTGGAAGCGGTGCGGGCCCAGGTCGCGCGCGAGGAGGAGACGCTGAAGGCGATCCGCGAGGGCCGCTATCAGGGCTCGTATGGAAAATCCTGATCAGAAAAAAAGAAGGGGAGGATGGCGTGAGCCAGAAAGAGGAATTCCACAATCTCGACGATACCGGCGACGGGCTGCTTCGCGAACTCGCGGCAGGGGTGACCACGCGCATCTTCTCCGGCGAGCAGGCGATGCTGTCGGTGGTGACGCTGGCGCCGCATGCGGAGGGCACGCTGCACCATCATCCCGAGGAGCAATGGGGCGTGCTGCTCGACGGCTCCGCGATCCGCGTCCAGGGCGACGAAGAGATTCCCGTGAAGAAGGGCGATTTCTGGCGCACGCCCGGTAATGTGCCGCATACCATGCGCGCCGGCCCCGACGGCGCCCGCGTGCTGGACATCTTTAGTCCACCGCGGCCAGAATACAGAAAAGCGGGGTCCGGTTTCGGAACGGCTTAAAGCGCTCACAAGCAAAAAAGCAAAGCGCGAAGGCAAAACAGGGAGGACAACATGACGATCACACGACGGGCGCTGCTGGCTGCGCCCGCCATCCTCGCGATGGCACCGGCAAGCGCACAGGCCTCAAAAATCACGCTGGTGGTGCCGTTTCCGCCGGGCGGATCGACCGATGCGATGGCGCGGCTGCTCCAGAGCCATCTGCAAACCAAGCTCAATCGCATCGTCATTGTCGAGAACAAGTCGGGCGCCGCCGGCGCGCTCGGCGCGGCGCAGGTCGCCAAGAGCCCGCCTGACGGCTCCACGTTCCTGGTCACCTTCGATTCTCACGCGGTGATCCCGTCCATCCTCGACAAGCCGCCCGTTGATGTCGAGCGCGAGCTGATACCGGTGTTGCTGGTCGGCACCGCGCCCTACGTGATCGCGGCCGGTGCGGGCCGTCCCTATAAGAGCTTTGCCGACGTGGTGGCGGCCTGCAAGGCGACGCCCGGCGCAGTGAAATATGCCTCCGTCGGCATCGGCACGCTCGGCCATCTCGCCATGACCGTGCTCGGCAACAAGGCCGGCGTCGAGATCATGCACGTGCCCTATCGCGGCGGCGGTCCCGCGATGAACGACGTGCTCGGCGGCCATGTCGATCTGATCGCGGGATCGGCGGCGCTGGTCGCAGCGCAGCTCGGCACCAACATGCTGCGTCCGATCCTGCAACTCGGCCGCGAGCGGCTGCCGGGCCTGCCGGATACGCCGACCGCGATCGAGGCGGGCTTTCCGGATTTCGAGACGCTGGCATGGTGGGGCATCTTCGCGCCCACGGGTACGCCGCCTGACATCGTCGCAGCCCTCGCGACGGCGTCCAGGGAGATCCTGAGCGAGCCCGCGACCGCGGCGCAGCTCAAGGAGACCCAGCAGATGACGCTGCTGCTCGAGGACGGCCTCGCCTTCAAAACCTTCTTCGACAAGCAGGTCGCCACTTGGGGCAAGGTGGTGAAGGACAATAATATCAGGGCGTGAGAGGCCCCTTCCCGGGATTGCCATCCCAGGTCCGGTGCGCTGGCGCGGGCTTGAACGTCAGAGCATCTTGCCAACGATCTTTGTCATATCTGCTGCCGAAAACGCGCGCAGCGTTTCGGTGCGGACATTGCCAAGCGCGCTGAGACTAAGGCTGAGCGACATTGCGGCAGCCTCATCTGGAGCCTCGAGAACGGTCACAACGTCATATCGTCCCTGCGTCCAGACGATCTCTTTCACGGTCACGCCGAACGTTTTGGCCATTTCCTTGAAAGCGTCGACCCGCTTCGGCGAGTCCTTGACGTTGCGGACTCCCTGATCAGTGAAGTTCCCCAGCACGACATAGGTTACCATGGTCGTCCTCCCTGGTTAGAACCCAGATACAATTCTCGCTTGAGGAAACTGCGCCGAGTTTGCCACGGCGGCTGAGACGGCGCTACTCGCGAGTTGGGAACGTCAGCGGATGTGACTTATGCGGTCCGGACAACGGTCGCGCGAAACTGAGCTCATGGCCGTCGGGGTCGGTGAGATGGAAGTAGCGCTCACCCCATTCTGCATCGCGCGGCGCGGTCGACGGCTGCCATCCGGCGCCGCGTGCGCGCGCGTAGACCCCGTCGACATCGGCGACGTAGAAGATGACGCGGCCCCACCAGGACCAGCGCTTGTCTTCCGGCTGCGCAGTCAAGTTGAGATAGCCGGTGCCGGCGCGAAAGCTTGTGAATGCAGCGGCCTCGCCGCCATATAGCAGTTCGAACCCCAGCGAACGATAGAACTGCACGGCGCGCCCCATGTCATGCGTGCCGAGCGTGATGGCGCTGATGCTTTCGATCATGTGGGCTACTCCGCCGAGTGGGATCTGGAGGCGATCGTACAGCCGTCCCGTTCAGGTTGACGATGATCTGGCCCGCCTTGCGGCTGGCGAACCGCATCCTGCTCTGCTATGAGGGGGCCGAACCCGTCCCGCGGGTTCCGCGGTCCCGTAGCTCAGCCGGATAGAGCGACGGTTTCCTAAACCGTAGGTCGGAAGTTCGAGTCTTCCCGGGATCGCCAGTCTCTCAATGAGCAATCGCTGCGTTTGCCACGCTCGTCGGCGCAAAAATTGCTAGAAGCGCGAAGCTTCCTTCCTTGCCCGGGGCTGACTTGCCGGTCCCACCTCACTGCCATATCTGGAGATACGATGTCTTTCGATTTGATCCTGCGCGGCGGACGCGTCGTTGACCCCTCGCAAAAGCTCGACGCCGTGATGGACGTGGCCTTTGCGGGCGGCAAGGTGGCGGCGGTCGGCAGCGCCCTCAAGGCGGATCCGGGCACGGATGTGCGCGACGTCTCTCGCTACATCGTGACCCCGGGGCTGATCGATCTCCACACCCATGTCTATTGGGGCGGCACTTCGCTTGGCATCGACGCCGAGGAATTCTGCCGCCTCTCCGGCGTCACCACCGCGGTCGATACCGGCAGCGCGGGGCCCGGCAATTTCGCCGGCTTCCGCAAGCACGTGATCGAGCCGAGCCAGGTTCGCATTCTCGCTTATCTGCACGTCTCGCATGCCGGCATTTTCGGCTTCTCGCACCGGATCATGGTCGGCGAGAGCGAAGAACTGCGGCTGATGAATCCGATCGAGGCGGCCAAGGTGGCTAACGAAAATCGCGATCTCATCGTCGGCATCAAGGTGCGCGTGGGCTTGCACTCCTCGGGCACGTCGGGCGTCGTGCCGCTCGATATCGCGCTCGAGGTCGCGAACGAGGTCGGCATGCCCCTGATGGCGCATATCGACCATCCGCCGCCGAGCTACGAGGAGGTACTGGCGCGCCTGCGCCCCGGCGACGTGCTCACCCATGCGTTCCGGCCCTTCCCCAACACGCCCGCGACCGCGCAGGGCACGGTGAAGCGGGCGGTGCTCGACGCCCGCGAGCGCGGCGTGCTGTTCGACATCGGCCACGGCAAGGGCTCGTTCGCGTTCAAGACCGCGCGCGCCATGCTCGCCAACGGCTTCTATCCGGACACCATCTCCTCCGACATCCATCAGCTCTGCATCGACGGCCCGGCCTTCGACCAGGTGACGACCCTGTCGAAATTCTTGTGCATGGGCATGCCGCTGTCCGACGTCATCGCAACCTCCACCGTCAACGCTGCGATGGCGCTGCGGCGTCCCGAGCTCGGCAGCCTCAAGCCGGGCAGCGTCGGCGACGCCACGCTGATCTCGGTCAAGGAAGGCCAGTTCGACTATGAGGACGTCGTCGGCGAGCACCTGATTGGCGATCGCAAGATCGTGTCCGAAGGCGTCGTCATCGGCGGCCGCTGGTGGCATCCGAACTAGAGCTTCGTGGGGCCGTCAGCCTACTCGTTCTTTTCCACATTCCAGAACATTGGCGTTGCCGGGCCGTCGATCACGCTGGTCAGTGATTTGCGCCATGCGCTCGGCGCCTGGAACTGGCCGAGCGGGATGTAGATCACCTGATCATAAGCTTCCTTCTGCACCTCGAGCGCGATCTTCTTGCGCTCCTCGGGCGAGGTCGCGCGGGCAAAGGAATCGCGCAACTCCTCGAGCTTGGGGTCCTCGGACCAGCCGTACCAGCCACCACTCGTGCCCTTGCCGCCCATCGGGACGTTGACCAGCGGGTTCAAGGAGTCGGCGGCGCCCTGGTAGGTGAAGAACATGTTCCAGCCGCCTTCCTTCGGCGACTTCTGGTTGGCGCGGCGGGTGACCAAGGTCTGCCAGTCCATCGCCTGAAGGTCGACCTTGAAGCCGGCCTCGCGCAGCAGCTGTGCGACCACGATCGGCTGCGCTTTCAGCAGGATCTGGTCGCCTGGCGCCAAGATCACCACGGGCGTGCCGTCATAGCCGGACTCGGCCAACGCCTTCTTCGCGTCCGCCATGCCGTTGCCCTTGATCAGGGTCTCGCCGCCGGCGTCGCTGGCCAGCGGCGTATCGCAGATGAAGAATGCGCCGCAGAACTTATAGTATTTGGGATTGCCGATCTGGGCGTCGAGCACGTCCTTCTGGTTGATCGCGAGCAGCGCGGCGCGGCGGATCTTCACATTGTCGAACGGCGGATGCAGGAAGTTCATCCGGCCGAACGACTGGAAGCCAAATTTGTTCAGGATGGAAACAGTGATGTCCGGATTGGACTCGAGCGTGGGCAGCATGTCGAACGGCGGCGTTTCGACGAAATCGACATCGCCGGACTGCAGCGCGTTGAGCGCGGTCTGCGCATCCGGCATCGTGATCCACTCGACGCGGTCGACCTTGACCACCTTGCCGCCCGATGTCCATTCGGCCGGCTCCTTGCGCGGCACATAGTCGGTATTCTTTTCGTAGATGGCTTTCACGCCAGGCTGGAATTCGCTCGCGACGAACTTGAATGGGCCGGAGCCGATCTGCTCCGGAATCTGCTTGGTGATCGGGGTCTCGGCCAACCGCTTCGGCATCATGAAGGCGACGACGGCCGACGGCTTGGCGATCGTCTCCAGTACCAGGCCATAGGGCTCCTTCAGCTTGAGCACGATCGTCTTGGCGTCCGTTGCCTCGATACCCGAAGTGAAGTCCATCAACTTGCGTGCCATGCCGTCGACGCTCGTGCCCCAACGCTTCAGCGAGGCGACGCAATCCTCCGCCGTCACCGGCGCTCCGTCATGCCATTTCAGGCCGTCGCGCAAGGTGAAGGTATAGGTCAGCTTGTCCGCGGACACCGTCCAGTCGGCCATCTGCGGCCGCACCTTGAAGCTGGGATCGATGCCGAGCAGCGTGTCGTAGACCATATAGCCATGGTCGCGGGTAATGATGGCTGTCGTGAAGCCGGGATCGGTGACGCGAAGGTCCGATTGCATCACCGCAATGAGGGTCTTGGGGCCGGCAGCGGCTGGTGCCGGTGACATCCATGCGGTGGAAAGGGCAGACGATGCAACAGCAGCAAGCTGGAGGAGTTTCCGGCGCGAGACGTGAACCATTCGCTTGTCTCCTGACGGGACGAAAACGAAACCAGATGGTTGTTGCCCGTCACACGCAGCGTAAGGTCTGGTGCCGCATCTTGCAATGACGGGTTGTCTCGTAAATTTGAACTCGTTGCGATCGAGCGGGATACGTTATGTCCGGGCAGGTCATTTTCGAGGGCAAGCTGTTCGCGGTTTATCCGAGCCGCAAATATCTCTCCGCGAAGGTGCGGACTTCGTCGTGGCCGACGAGCGGATCAAGTAGCCGCTCACAGCGACCTGATTACAGCGACCGACTACAACGATCTGGCGATCAATAGCTTCATGATCTCGTTGGTGCCGCCATAGATCTTCTGGATGCGGGAATCGATGAAGATGCGCGAGATCGGGTATTCCTGCATGTAGCCGTAGCCGCCGAACAGCTGCAGGCATTCGTCGGCAGTCTCGACCTGCTTCTCCGAACACCAGTATTTCGCCATCGACGCCGTGACAGTGTCGAGATCCTTTGCGACCAGGCGCTCGATGCACCAGTCGACAAAGACGCGCGCTATCATCGCTTCGGTCTTGCGCTCGGCGAGCTTGAAGGCGGTGTTCTGGAACTCCATCAGCGGCTTGCCGAACGCTTTCCGCTCCTTGGTGTAATCGACGGTGAGTTTTATCGCACGCTCCATCGCGGCGACTGCGCCGACCGCGAGTGCGAGGCGTTCCTGCGGCAATTGCTGCATCAACTGGACAAAGCCCTGGCCTTCTTCGCCGCCGAGCAGGTTTTCCGGCGGCACGGTGACGTTGTCGAAGAACAGCTCGGACGTGTCGGAGGCATGCAGGCCGATCTTGTCGAGGTTGCGCCCGCGCTTGTAACCATCCGCGCCCGCGGTCTCGACCACGATCAGCGAGATGCCCTTGGCGCCGACATCGCCGGTGCGCGCGACCACGACGACGAGATCGGCGGCCTGGCCGTTGGTAATAAAAGTCTTTTGGCCGTTGATGACGTAGGAATTGCCCTGCTTCCTGGCGGTGGTCTTCACGGCTTGCAAATCCGAGCCGGTGCCGGGCTCGGTCATGGCGATGGCGCCGATCATCTCGCCGGAAGCCATCTTCGGCAGCCAGCGCTTCTTCTGCTCCTCGGATCCGTAATTGAGGATGTAGTGCGCGACGATGGCGCTATGCACGGAGACGCCGGTCGTCAGCTCCGGCACCGTGCTTTCGAGGTCGTCGAGCACGGCGGCATCATAGGCGAAGGTGGCACCCAGGCCGCCATATTCCTCCGGCACGCTCGCCAGCAGCGCGCCCATCTCGCCGAGCCCGCGCCAGGCAAAGCGGTCGACCATCTTCTGCTCGCGCCATTTTTCGGCATGCGGGGCCAGGTCCTTGGCCAGATATTTCCGGAACTGGTCGCGGAAGATTTCGAGCTCTTCGGTCATCCAGGAGGAGCGGTAGGACATGGTCACCTCGGTCAATGCGGCTTTCCGGCTTGGTAGGCCGGGCGGCCGTGGCAATTATTGTGTTTTCAGGCTGCGCCGGTGACGCTACCAAGGCGGCCGGATTAGCGTCTGTCGGGATGTCTGATTGTGGCTGTCAAAACTCAAGAGCTCAAGCTCGACATCGAGCGCATCGGCACGGTCTCGGCGATCCTGACGCAGCCGGACAATGCGCGCGCCTGTTACGTGCTGGCCCATGGTGCGGGCGCGGATATGCGGCATTCCTTCATGGAGAAAGTCGCCGCCGGCCTTGCCGACCGCGGCATTGCGACGTTCCGCTTCAATTTTCCTTACATGGAGAAGAAACAGGGGCGTCCCGACCAGCCGGCGGTCGCGCACGCCACCGTCCGCGCGGCGGTCGAGCAGGCGGCGGGGCTGTGCCCCGGCGTGACGCTCGTCGCGGGTGGAAAATCGTTCGGCGGGCGCATGACGTCGCAGGCGCAATCGAAGGCTCCATTGCCTGATGTCAAAGGGCTCGCCTTCCTCGGCTTCCCCCTGCACCCCGACGGCAAGCCGTCAACCGAGCGTGCCGACCATCTCGCCGGCATCGCAATTCCCATGCTGTTCCTGCAAGGCACGCGCGACAAGCTTGCCGATCCTGGCCATCTCAAGCCCGTCATCAAGGCGCTCAGCCCAAACGCGACGCTGCATGAGGTCGAAGGCGGCGATCACTCCTTCGCGATGCTGAAAAAGTCCGGCCGCAGCAACGATGAGGCGCTTGCAGAGGTGCTTGATACACTCGCGGCCTGGATCGACGAGCTCGCCTGAAGCTCACGCCGAATAAAGTCCCTTGTCGCGCGCCTTCTGGATCGCGAGCGCAGCGATCAGGTCAAGCGTCGGCGTCGACAGGCCGGCGGTGCGTGCGAAGGCGGCGGGCGCTTTCACCAGGACGTCGATCTCCATGGCGCGGCCGAGCTCGTAATCCTGCAGCAGCGACGGCTTGTGATTGGGTGCGGGGCCGCTGCGGCTCACGCGCTTGACCTCGGGAATGAAGTGTTGCGCGATATCGTTGGCCTCGTTCAGCATCCGCGGAATGACCTCGGCGAACGCAGGATCGTCGCGCACGCCGCGCGCAGTCTGACCGGTGAGGAGGCACAGCACCGACAGCGACATATTGGTCAGCAGCTTTGACCAGATCGCCTCGCGAATATCGGCGACCGCCGGCGATTCCAGCCGTGCGTCGCTGAAGACGCCGCGGAGCGTCGTGATGCGCTCGCAATTGCGGTCGTCGCATTCGCCGATCAGCAGGCGGTTGCGGTCCGGGGTGAGGTTGTGCACCACGCCGGGCGCGGTCACCTCGTTGGAGGAGAAGACGACGCCGCCGACGATCCGCTCTTTCGGAATGCAGGCGCGCAAGCGCCCGCCGGGGTCAAGAAAGGAAATGTCGGGCGGTGTCGGATGCCGCGGCGGAAGGCCGATCCCGTACCACCAGGGAATGCCGTTCTGCGCAAAAACGATCGCGGTGTCGTCCTGAAGCAGCGGCTTGATGCTGGCGACCAGCCCCTGGAGCGCGGTTGCCTTGAGCGTCGAGATCACGACGTCCTGGGGGCCGAGCTGGGCCGGATCGCCAGAGGCGTTCACCTTGGCGGAGACCTCGGAATCGCCGACGCGCAGCTTGAGGCCATTGGCGCGGACCGCCTCCAGATGGGCGCCGCGCATCACGCACGAGACCTCATGGCCAGCGCGCGCCAGCCTGACCGCGATATGGCTGCCGACGGCGCCCGCGCCGAAAATGCAGATGCGCATGGTGTGATGTCCCGTCCCTGGTCCCTTGAATGCCGCCCGGCGGCAGCATGACACAAGCCGCCATGCGATGGACGCGGCTGCCCTACGCCGGAAAGATATGGATCGGAACGAGCGGCGTCGGTCATAGTGCAGGGCAAACAAACGACCGGAGGGATCGCCAATGACTGACAGCCCCGTCCTGTGGACCCTGGATACGCGTGGGGTTGCGACCGTCACGTTGAACCGGCCCGAGGTGAACAATGCCTATGACGGCGCATTGATCGCAGGTGTGCTTGCGGCCATGGACGATCTCGGCAGCAAGCCCAACCTTCGCGTCGTGGTGCTCCGGGGCAATGGCAAGCATTTCCAGGCCGGCGCCGATCTCAAATGGATCAACGGCGTGCGGCCGCAATCGACTGATGCGAACAAGGCGGCGTCGCGTGCGACTTTCGAGGCTGTGCAGCGGCTCAACACGCTGCCGATCCCGACGGTCGCGCTGGTGCAGGGCGGCTGCTTTGGCGGCGGTACTGGCGTGATCGCAGCTTGCGACGTCGTGATCGCGGCGGACAACGCCTTGTTCTCGATCACCGAGGTGCGCTGGGGCCTGACCGCGGCCATCATCATCCCACAGCTCTGCGATGCCATTGGTGTACGGCAAGTCCGCCGCTACGCATTGACAGGCGAACGCTTCGGCGCCGAGGACGCCCGCCGCATCGGCCTCGTCCACGAGGTGGTGCCGCTCGCCGATCTCGACGCCGCCGGCGCAAGGGTGGTCGAGCAGTTGCTTGCCAATGGACCTGAAGCGATGGCCGAGACCAAGCGGCTGGCGCTCGAGAGCTCGTTCGGCGGCATGGCGGTGGACGACGCGGCCTACACGCGGCTCGTGCACCTGCATTCGCTGAAGCGACAGAGCGCGGAAGCCGCGGAGGGACTGGCCTCGTTCGCGGAGAAGCGGGCGGGGAATTGGGGCGGCGGAACGAGGTGAGCTCAGCAGCCACGGCAGATGCTGTGGATGTGGGATGTAGGCCTGATGAGCGAAGCGACATCCGGGAATGCCAAAAGGGACCCGCATATCGCTCATACGCGCTACGGCCTCGCGCACTTGGCGCAACTTCTCATAACGACGTCGCGAGGGACGTTTTTAGCAGTGTGAGCAGCGCCTGCACCGCGGCCGCATTGCGCCGCCGCTCGGGGATTGCGGCCTTCACCCACAATTCCGGGATCGGAAAGTCGCGCAGCACCGGTTTGAGCGTGCCGTCGCGTAACGCGTCCGCGACGAGATAATGCGACATCAACGCGATGCCGTTGCCCGCGATCGCGCTGCGCGCCAGCACATGGCCCTCGTTGGAGGAGAGCAGCGGGCTGACCTGGATGCTGATGCGGCCGCGCGGGCCGTCAAAAATCCACTCCGGCCCCGTCGGCAGAAAGCTGAGGCAGCGATGCTCGACGAGATCGCGCGGATGCTTTGGCGTTCCGTGTTTCTTCAGATAGGCAGGTGAAGCACAGAGCAGCCGCTTCAGTGCACACAAGGGCTCGTCCACTACGCCGCCGAAGGAGTGCGGGAAGGCGCCGATGGCGATATCGAAGCCTTCCGTCACCGGATCGACGGGACGGTCGATCAGGACGATTTCGAGTTTCAGCTTCGGGTTTTGGGTCTGGAACGCGCTGAACACATCGGCAAGCCGGGCGATGGTCAGCGATGTCGGTGCCTTGATACGCAAATGATCGATAAGATCATGGCCCTTCTCGCCCATGCGCGACAGGAGATCGCCGACATCGGCGACCACGCTGCGCGCCCGGTGGACATATTCTTGGCCGGCCGCGGTCAGGCGCAATTGACGCGTCGAGCGATGAAACAGCGGCGTGCCGATCCGCGTCTCCAATTGGGTGACCCGCTTCGCGACCACCGAAGTCGCGACATTGAGCTTTCTTGCCGCGGCGGAAAATCCGGCCGCGTCCGCGGTGGCGAGGAACGCCTGAAGGTTTACCAGGATGTCCATCTCCGGCCTTTCGCGATTCGAGAAGGGTGATCGCTTATTTTGGTAGATTGTAGCCCGGCCCGCGTTAATTCATAGTCCGGCCCAAGCAAGAGATTTTGGGAGCAGGATGCGCCATGCAGGTCATGACGATCGAAGAACCGGCACGCCAGGTGCCGCTCTACGGCGAATATGAAGTGGTCGTGCTCGGCGGCGGTCCGGCCGGCATCGTCGCGGCGGCATCAGCGGCGCGCGTGGGGCGGAAGACGCTCTTGATCGAGCGCTACGGCTTCCTTGGCGGCATGGGCACCGCCGCAGGCGTCACCAACTTTTGTGGTTTGCACGGCAATGTCTACGGCCAGGCCCACAGGCTGGTGCAGGGCATGGCGTCCGAGCTGCTGGCGCGGATCGATCATTTGAACGGCCTCAACGCGCCGCATCTCATTCTCGGCAAGGTCTTCGCCCAGGCCTATGACACCGCCGCCTACAAGATCGCGGCCGACCAACTGCTCGCCAGCCACAAGGTGCACATCCTCTTCCACGCGCTTGGCGCCGGCGTGGTGATGGGCGATAACAGCCGCATCGACGCGCTGATGGTCGAGACCAAGGCGGGCCGGCAGGCGGTGCGATCAGAGATTTTCATTGATTGCTCGGGGGACGGCGATCTCGCGGTCTGGGCCGGCGCGCCGTTCGAATTCGGCGACGAGCACGGCCATCCGATGTACCCCTCGATGATGCTCCGTCTCAACGGCATCGATCCAGAGAAGGCGGGCGAGGCATGGCGGACCATCCCGCAATTGATGGAGAAGGCCACCGCCGCCGGCACGCACACATTCCCGCGCAAAAGCGCGATCGTGCGGCCGCAAAAATCCGGCATCGAATGGCGGGTGAACTTTACGCAAGTGGCGCGGGAGGACGGCCACGCCATCAACGGCATCGAGCCTGATGACCTTACCCGCGGCGAGATCGAAGGCCGCAAGCAGGCGCTCGCCGCCTTCGAATTCCTGCGCACCGTGCCGGGCTTTGAAAAATCCTATATCGTCGATTTGCCGCCGCAGCTCGGCATCCGCGAGACCCGCCGCATCACCGGCGGCTACCAGCTCAGCGGCGAGGACGTGCTCGGCTGCGCCTCGTTCGAGGATTCCATCGGCGTCAACGGCTGGCCGATCGAGGCCCATGTTCCCGGCGACGTCGTCTTCACCTTCCCGCCAATCCCGGAATCGCGCGGCTATAACGAGTTACCTTACCGCATGCTGGTGCCCGAAGGTGTCGACAATCTGCTGGTCGCCGGCCGCTGCGCCTCGATGACCCATGAGGGCCAGTCCGCGGCCCGCGTCTCCGGTGCCTGTTTCGTGATGGGGGAGGCAGCCGGTTCCGCCGCGGCGCTGGCGCTGTCCGGAAACCGGATCCCGCGTGACATCCCGGTTGAAAAGCTGCAGGAAACGTTGAAACAACAGGGCGCCTTCATCGGCCGGGACCAGCCCGTGCCCGAAGGGCTCTGACGGGCTGCAAAAACGACCAAGAGAACCACCAAAAGAACCACTGGAGGAAACGGGATGATTGGGATTGTGCGGCTCGCGCTAGCTAGCCTGGTGGCGATCACAGCGATGGGCACGGTCCGGGCCGAGGACGCGCTTAAGGCCAGAATCGGCGTGCTCCGCCTGTCGTCCTCCGCGCCCGTCTTCATCGCGCAGGACAAGGGCTATTTCCGCGAAGCCGGCCTCGACGTCGAGCTGAAATTCTTCGATGCGGCGCAGCCGATCGCGGTGGCCACCACCTCCGGCGACATCGATTTCGGCGTCACCGCCTTCACGGCTGGTCTCTACAATCTCGCCGGCAAGGGCGTGGTGAAGGTGATCGGCGGCATGAGCCGCGAGAAGGCCGGCTATCCCCTCATCGGCTATTTCGCCAGCAACAACGCCTATGCCGCCGGGCTGAAGACGCCGAAGGATCTCGCGGGCAAGCGCGTGGCGATGACGCAGGTCGGCTCGAGCTTTCACTATTCGCTCGGCCTGCTCGCTGACAAATATGGTTTCAAGCTCGCGGAGGTGAAGATCGTGCCGCTGCAATCGCTCTCGAATGCCGCGGCCGCGCTGAAGGGCGAGACTGTGGATGCAGCACTGCTGCCGATCTCCACCGCGCGAAAGCTGATGGACGAAGGCGGCGCGAAGTTTCTCGGCTGGGTCGGCGACGAGACACCCTGGCAATTGGGCGCGGTGTTCGCTTCGCCGAAGACGCTGACCAACAAGGTGCTGGTGACGAAGCTGCTCGGCGCTTTGGCAAAGGCCGATCGCGAATATCACGACGTCATTCTTGCCGCGATGAAGGACGGCGTCGCGCCGATCAACGAGCAGACAAAGCCGCTGCTGGAGATCATCGCAAAGTACACCAATTTGCCGGTGGAGCAGGTGGTCGGCAATTGCGCCTTTATCGATCCCGACGGCAAGCTCGACGTCAAGAACGTCGACAACCAGATCAAATGGCTCCAGGAGCAGGGCTTTGCCGACAAGGGCTTTGATGCGAATTCGATCATCGCCAAGGACTTTGTGAAGGCGGATTGATTGATGCGCGCGCTGTTCCAAACCCGTCATCCTGAGGTGCTCGCGAAGCGAGCCTCGAAGGATGCACGGCCCGGATGCAGCCGGGCCGTCGCCCTTCGAGGCCTACGCTTCGCTCCGGCACCTCAGGGTGGTGAAGGAACGAGGACGGGGAGTTTCCCATGGACCTGATCGCCAACCACATCACCCATCGCTTCGCCGATCTCGCCGTGCTCGACGACGTCTCGTTCACCGTCAGCGCCGGAGAGGTGGTGGCGATCGTGGGGCCCTCGGGCTGCGGCAAGAGCACGCTACTGTCGATCCTCGGTGGGCTGTTGCTGCCGACCTCCGGCGCGCCCGAGCTGCGCGGCGCGCCGCCGGCGGACAGTCTCAATCCGCTCACCTTCGTATTCCAGGATTTCGCGCTGCTCCCCTGGGCCAATGTGGAGGAGAACGTCGAATTTCCGCTGCTGCACACCCAGGTCTCGGCCGCACAGCGCCGCGCGCTGGTCGACGATGCCTTGCGCCGCACCGGCCTGACCGATTTTCGCAAGGCCTATCCAAAACAGCTTTCAGGCGGCATGCGCCAGCGCGTCGGCATCTCGCGTGCGCTTGCGGTCAGGCCTGCCATTCTCCTGATGGACGAGCCGTTGTCGGCGCTGGATTCGCAGACCCGTGAACTGCTGATGGAGGATTTCGTCCGGCTGCTCGCCGATGGCGGCATGGGCGCGGTCTATGTCACCCATAATCTCGAAGAGGCGGCGCGGCTTGCCGACCGCATCGTGGTGCTGTCGCGGCGTCCCGGCCGCATTCGCGAGGTCGTGAGCGTGCCGATGACGCGCGCCGAACGCGGCGAAATTGCAGCCCGTGAAAAGCTGCTCGCGCTTCAGAACCAGATCTGGTCGCTGATCCGCAACGAGGCGATCGATGCCGAGCGCGAGGTCCAGCATGCTTGATCGCGCTCCGGCGGGAACATCTGCGAAGGATGAACTGGTCCGACGCGTCCGCTTTCGCGGCGCCGGCTTCGTGCCGGCGAGCAGCCGTTTCGGCGGCTGGATCGCGCTCGCGCTGGTCATTGCGATCTGGCAGGCTGCCGGCAGCACCGGTCTCGTCAATCCGCTGTTCCTGCCGGCGCCGTCGGCGATCGCGCGGGCGATCTACCAGCTCGCGATCTCGGGCGCGCTGTGGCAGCATCTGTCCGCCTCGCTGCTGCGCATCGGTGTCGGCTGGCTGCTCGGCACGGCGGCCGGTGTCGCCGTCGGCTTTGCCATCGGTCTGTCGCGGCTGGCGCGCAGCGTCGGCATTACTTTCATCTCGGCGCTGTTTCCGATCCCGAAGATCGCGCTGTTGCCGCTGTTGATTCTCTGGCTCGGCATCGGCGAAGAGCCGAAGATCGCGACCATTGCGCTCGGCGTGTTCTTCTCGACTGCAATCTCGGTCTATAGCGGCGTCGATGCAGTGCCGCGCAACCTCATCCGCATGGCGCAGAGCTTCAACGTGCCGTTCGCGACCATCGTGCGCAAGGTGGTGTGGCCCGGTGCACTGCCCGCGATCCTCGCCGGCTTCCGCATCACGTCGTCGGTGGCGCTGCTGCTCGTCGTCAGCGCCGAGATGATCGGCGCACAGTACGGCATCGGCGCGTTCGTGTTGCAGGCCGGCAATCTGATGCAGACGGATCAGCTCTTGGCGGGTGTGGTGATCCTGTCGGTGTTTGGGTTGATGGTGGGCAGGGTGATCAACTGGCTGGAGACGCGGCTGCTGCACTGGCGGTAGCTGCAATGGCCGCAGCCCTACGAGGACCTCACGCGTTCCCGCGATCCTCGCGAAACAAGTCCAGCTTCTGCTGCACGGGTCGATCCGAGAAGCTGAACAGCACCGCATCCATGTCAGCTTCGTGCGTGACCCACTGCCAGCTCGGCACCACGAACAAATCGCGCGGGCCCCATTCGAAGATCGCATCGCCGATGCGCGTGCGGCCATGGCCTTCGATCGGACAGAACACCGTCGCGTCGGTCGAGCGATAGCGCGCGGACTTGAAACCCTTCGGCAGCAGCTGGATGAACGTGCCGATGGTCGGCATCGCGAAATCGCCGGTTTCGGGGTTGCTGAACTTCAGCTTCAGCCCGTGACATGCGTCCCACTCCTGGCTCGTGCGAGCCTTTTCCAGTGCCTCCCGCGTGTAGGCGTAGGGGTAACTGAAGATCGGCGAGGTCTTCGAGCTCCGTTTCACGTCGACCGGCAGCAGATTGTGGCCGTAGCGCGCAAAGCTGTCGCCGGCGGGCCGCGTGATCTTCTGCTGATCCTCCTTGGAGCCTTCCGCGAAAGAGCAATCGAAGAACTGCACCAGGGGAATATCGAGGCCGTCGAGCCAGAACATCGGCTCGTCCGTCTCGTTGGAATGATCGTGCCAGGTCATCGACGGCGTGATGATGAAGTCGCCGGGCTCCATCGCAGTGCGCTCGCCGTCGACCGCAGTGTGGGCGCCCTTGCCTTCGAGCACGAAGCGCAGCGCCGACTGGCTGTGCCGGTGCGCGGGCGCGACGTCGCCGGGCACCACCATCTGCACGCCGGCATAGAGCGACGTCGTGATTTTCGATTGCCCGCGCAGGCCGGGGTTCTCCAGCACCAGCACACGCCGCTCGGCCTCTTTTGCGGTGATCAGCTTGCCGGCTTCGGTCATGTAGTCGCGGATGATGTCGAACTTCCACAGATGCGGCCGGCAGGGGCTCTTCGGCTCCGGCGTGATCAAATCGCTCATCACCGTCCACAACGCGGTGAGATTCTCGCCGTCGATCTTTTTGTAGAACGCCTCGCGTTCCGGCGTCTTGGTCACGGCTTCCATGGTGCGGCTCCCGTTCGTTTTGTTGATTGACAGTATACTTACGGTCTAGGTAGCGTCAACTTGACGAAAAGGAACGAGAGGGAGGTCTCGATGAAGCTGCACGGATATTTTCGCTCCAGCGCCGCCTACCGGGTGCGGATCGCGCTGAACCTCAAGGGTCTCGGTGCCGAGCACCTGCCGCATCACCTTCGCAAAGGCGAGCAATGTGCGCCGGCCTATCTCGCGATCAATCCGCAGGGCCTGGTGCCCGCGTTGGAGAATGATGCGGGTGCAGTGCTGACCCAATCGGTCGCCATCATCGAATGGCTCGACGAAACCCATCCTCATCCGCCGCTGCTGCCGAAGGATATTTTGCAGCGCGCCAAGGTAAGGGCATTCGCGCTGGCCATCGCCTGCGACACTCATCCGGTGCAGAATTTGAAGGTGCTGGCGCGGCTGCGCGAGCTTGGGCTGCCGGAGGAGAAGGTTCAGGACTGGGCGGCGTGGATCAACCGCGAGGGGCTCTCGGCCTGCGAAACGCTGATCAGGGCCGAGCCGGGGCCGTTCTGCTTCGGCGATGTGCCGACGCTCGCCGATCTCTGCCTCGTGCCGCAGCTTGCCAACGCCCGCCGCTTCGGTGTCGATGTCACAGCCTATCCGCGTTTGCTCGAGGCGGAAGCCGCCGCAAAGGCGCTGCCGGCGTTCGCGAACGCCGCGCCTGAGAAGCAGCCCGATGCCGAGTAAGCCGCCTCCGATCACGATAGACGCAGTCTATGCCGCGCCGGGCTATCTGTTCCGGCGCATGCAGCAGATCGCGGTCTCGATCTTTATGGAGGAGTGCAAGGCGTTCGACCTCACGCCGGTGCAATATGCGGCGCTGATCGCGATCCACACCCACCCCGGTATCGACGCGACGCGGCTGTCTGCGGTGATCGCCTTCGACCGCTCGACGCTCGGCAGCGTGATCGAGCGGCTTCAGGCCAAGGATTTTGTCGAGCGCAGGCCGGCGCTGGAAGACAAGCGGATCAAGCTGCTCTATTTGACCAAATCAGGCGCGGCGATCCTGCGCGAGATCTTCCCCGCCGTGGAGCGTGCGCAGGCGCGCATGCTCGAGCCGCTCAAGCCGGCCGACCGCAAGGCGCTGATGGGGCTCCTGGTGCAGCTCGTCGATCTCAACAACGAGGCGTCGCGGGTGCCGCTACGGGCGGAGGATGCGCTGGAGCATCTGGGGAAGGCGGGGTGAGGAGAGTGGTTGGGCGATACTCGTGCATCACTCACTGCCTTCGCCGGGATGACAATGAGGGAGCGGCTGCGCCGTCCCCTCACATCCGCAACAACGCCTGCCGATCGATCTTCCCCGTGCCCGTCTTCGGCAGCTCGTCGATGAAGATCACCTCGCGCGGATATTTGTAAGGCAGCAGCTTACCCTTCACATAATCCTGGAGCCGCCGTGTCGTCTCGCGCTGATCGGCGGCGCGGCTGTTCATCACCACGACCGCCTTCAGCGTCATGCGCCGGTCCGGCAGCTCGGCCGCGAACACAGCGCATTCGCGGATGTCGGGGTGATCGGCGAGGCACAGCTCGACCTCGAGCGGATAGACCCACTGGCCGGAGATCTTGATGAGATCATCGGCGCGGCCGCGGAAGAAGTGGAAGCCATCGGCATCGCGGACGAAGCGGTCGCCGGTGTAGATCCAGCCGCCCTGCCGAATCGTCTCGGCTGATTTGTCCGGCCGGTTCCAGTACAGCGGCGTGTTGGAATCGCCGCGCACCCACAAAATGCCTTCCTCGTCGTCGGCGACGTCGCGGCCGTCCTTGTCGCGCAGCGCGACCTCGTAGCCGGGCACGCGCAGGCCCGCGGCGCCGAGTTTCTTCCGCTCGGGGCGGTTGGAGAGATAGATGTGCAGCACCTCGGTCGAGCCGAGGCCTTCGAGGATATCGAGACCGGTGAGCGTCTTCCAGCCGTTGAAGACTTCGGCCGAGAGCACCTCGGCGGCTGAGAGCGCCATGCGCAGCGACGAGAAGTCGGACTTGTCGGCACCGTCGGCCTTGGTCAGCGAGGTATAGAGCGTCGGCAGGCCGAAGAAGACCGTCGGCCTGTACTGCTCGATCGCCGAAAAGATCGCCGCAGGCTTCGGCTGGCCCGGCAGCAGCAGCGTCGTCGCGCCTGCCGTGAACGGGAAGGTGATCGCGTTGCCAAAGCCATAGGCGAAGAAGATTTTTGGCACCGAGAAGCAGATGTCATCCGGCATCAGCTTCAAGACGTTCTGCGCAAAGGCGGCATCGCTATAGGCCATGTCGTGCTGGAGATGCACGATGCCCTTGGGCCGGCCGGTGGATCCGGATGAGTACATCCACAACGCCATCTCGTTGCGATGCGTGTCGGCTTCCGCGAGTTCGGCCGGAAATTGCGCGAGCCAGCCGGCGGCAGAAACGGCGTTCGGCGCGGCGTGATCGCCTACCGCGCCATTGACGACGACCAGGGTGTGCAGGGCCGTGTCCTTGCAGGCCTCGGCGTTGAAACGTGCACCGAACTCGGCATCCGCCACCGCGACAGCCGCGCCGGAATCGGCGAGATAGAATTGCAGCAGATCCGGCGGCGTCAGCGTGTTGATCAGCAGCGGAACGAAGCCGGCGCGCACTGCTCCGAAGAATGCGGCGGGATAGGCCGGAGTGTCATCGAGGAACAGCAGCACGCGATCGCCGCGCTTGAGGCCCAGCGAGGCAAAGCCGTTGCCCCAGCGGCAAGCCTCCGTGCAGAGCTCGGCATAAGTGCGCGTACCCGCGGGACCGATGAGTGCGACCTTGTCGCCGCATCCTCTCGCGAGATTGTCGAACAGCACGCGGCTGGCATTGTAGACTTGCGGAATGGCGAAGCCGATCTCGCGGGCGCCCGCGCCGTCCGCGGGCACCTGGTCGCGAATCTCGTTACTCATGCCTCATCCCCACCGTTCCTGGCGGCTTCGTAGCGCGCCATGAAGCCCGGCGACATCGCGCGCAGGCGGGAGTCGTCGATGCGGCCCGAACGGGTGATGTAGCTGTAGGCAAAGTCCATCAGGCCCTGCTGCATGTGCTGGGCAAAGTGCTCATACCAGAACGAGCTCGTCCGCGCGGCGTTGACGAGCTTCTGCACCACCGGCTTTCGCGCGGCCTGGTAGCGATGCAGGGCGGTGGACAGATGCGCGTCCGATTCCAGCGCCTTGACCAGCGCAATGGCGTCCTCGATCGCGAGCCGCGTGCCCGAGCCGATTGAGAAATGCGCCGAGTGCAGCGCGTCGCCGAGCAGCACCATGTTCTTGAACGACCAGTGTTCGTTCCAGACCCAGGGGAAATTGCGCCACACCGATTTGTTGGAGACCAGCGAGCGGCCGCCCAGGGTGTCTGCAAACACCTCCTCGCAGACGCCCTTGGACTGCTCGACGTCCCTGTAGGCGAAGCCGTAGGCCTGCCAGGTCGCGTGGTCGCATTCGACCAGGAAGGTGCTCATGGTCGGCGAGTAGCGGTAGTGGTGGGCGTTGAAGGCGCCGCGGTCGGTCTTGACGAAAGTCTGCGACAGCGTGTCGAAGCGCTTCGAGGTGCCGTACCAGACGAACTTGTTGGAGGAGTAGGACAGCGAGGTGCCGAAATCACCTTCGAAGGCACGCCGAACCAGCGAGTTCAGCCCGTCGGCGGCGACGATCAGATCGTGGCCGTTGAGCTGGTCGATCGCATGAATTGGTGTGTCGAAGCGCGGCGTGACGCCGGCATCGATCGCGCGCTGCTGGAGGAACTGCAGGAGTTCGAGCCGACCGATCGAGGAGAAGCCGACACCGTCGATGGCGACGCTGTCGCCATGCAAATTGAGCGTGATGTTCTCCCAGCTCTCCATGTGCGGCGCGATCGCGTCGACCGTCTCGGGGTCGTCGGCACGCAAAAATTCCAGCGCCTGGTCGGAGAACACGACGCCAAAGCCCCAGGTCGCGTCGGCCGGGTTCTGTTCGAACAGGTCGACCTGATCCTCGGGGTGACGCTTCTTCCAGAGATAGGCGAAGTAGAGCCCACCGGGCCCCCCGCCAATCACGGCGATCCGCAACGTCTGCCTCCCTGATTGACAGTATGCTTACTATCTAGGGGAACACTAATGTCCTCCGACGTCCTGCGCCAGCGGAATTATCGGCAAAATGCGAAGCCTATGCCCGGACACGCGCTTGGCGCGCGTCCGAAGCAGTACGTTGCGAAGCATAGCCAAACCGCGCCGGCTTGGCCATCCGCACCGTCAGACGCAGCGCTTTACGTAGACCCCGTTGACCAGCACCCTGGTGCAGCGGACCACCGGAACCGGCTTGCGGACCACGACGGCCGCATTCGGCCCGGCGCAGCCAGCGCGATAGACGCCGCGAGCGCACACCACTGCATTGGCATCGGTGGCTTCAAAGGTCATGGTCGCAGCGAAGGCGAGGAGCGCCGAGGCGGTGAGTAGGAATGAACGCATGTCTTCCTCCCGGTGTTGTCGTCATTGAAATCGGATATCGGCAATGGTCGCGAATGTCGTTGCAGGCGTGCGAGAACGGTGCACGCCGTCAGATGTTGATGGCACGCTTCTCTAGCGCGCCGCGAACGGCGCCAGCACATCCTTGCATCCGGGCGACAGCGACGCGGCGTTGCTGGCGATGCACTGTACGATGCGACCGCCGCCGGGCGCGACGCCGGCGCACAGCGTGCGGATGTCGGCGCCGCAGGCGGAGCGAACGATCAACAGCTCTTCGCGCGGCCGCAGCGGGCGCAGCACGATCACGGCTGGCGCGGCTGCCGGTGCTGCTGCCGCCGCAGGAGCTGCGCCGGCAGGCGCCGCCGTTGCCGCTGCGCCGCCACCGGCCGCAGCGGTCACGGCCTTCTCGCAGGCCGGCGAAACCTTTGCCTTGTTCTTCTCCAGGCATTCGAGCGCGGGCGCGCCGCCCGGCGGCACGCTGGCGCACACCTTGGGGTAATCGGCGCGGCATGCGCTCTTGACCGCCGCAACCTGAGCGCTGCTCGGCTGCTTGGCCGCAGCAGCCTTCGGCGCGGCTGCGGCGGCAGGCTTTTCAGCGGGGGCGGATTCAGCCTTCGTCGCGGAAGGCGCAGTTTCCGCCTTGGGCGCCGCTTCGGTCTTGGGCGCCGCAGCGGGCTCGACCGCGCGCACCGCAGTCTGGCATCCCGATGACAGGCCGGACATGTTCTTCTGGAGGCATTGATACGCCTCCACACCGCCGGGCGTGACGCTCGCGCAGTGCGCCATGAAGTCCGAGCGGCACGCGGACCGGATGGCGCTCTTCTGGGCGTCGGTCGGCGCCTGCGCAAATGCGCCTGTTGCAGTTGCGAAGAGCGCTACCGCCAACATCGCGCTACGCGTTGAGACATGTTTCAAAATGTTGAACATTTGGGTGAATTCCCGCCCTGCCGGTAACGCCGACGATTTTAAAATGTGATGCAAACGCAATCGCCGCGAGTGATGCCTCGCGACAGTATCCTTGACCGCTTTGGCCACTACCGCAAGTAGATATTACCTGCGCAAATTGCGACGTAACTACGTCGTCAGAGCTTGACCATGCGCTTGCCGCGGTTCTCGCCCGCAAGCAATCCGATCAGCGCCTTCGGCGTGTTCTCCAATCCGTCGATAATGTCTTCCTGCACCTTTAGCTTGCCGGATGCGACCCAGGCCTGGAGTTCGGCGAGCGCACGCTGGCTCTCCTTCATGTAGTCCATCACGATGAAGCCCTGCATGACGAGCCGCTTCACCACGATCAAGCCGGGCACGCCGCGCGGGCCGTGTGCGGAGGGCGCGCCGTCATATTGCGAGATCGCGCCGCAACAGGCGATGCGGCCGTAATTGTTCATCTGCGGCAGGCAGGCTTCGAGAATGTCGCCGCCGACATTGTCGAAATAGACGTCGATCCCCTTGGGCGCCGCCGCGCGCAACGCCTTGAACACCGCGCCGTCCTTGTAATCCACGGCGGCATCGAAGCCGAGTTCGGAGGTCAGCCAGTTGCACTTGTCGGCGCCGCCGGCGATGCCGACCACGCGGCATCCCCTGATCTTCGCGATCTGCCCGACGATCGAGCCCACCGAGCCTGCCGCCGCGGACACGACGACCGTCTCGCCTTGCTTCGGCTTGCCGATCTCCAGCAGGCCGAAATAGGCGGTGAGCCCGGCGATGCCGAACACGCTGAGCAGATGCGTCATAGGTTCGAGCTTCGGCATCTTGGTGAGGTGCTTCGCCGGCACGGCGGCAAACTCCTGCCAGCCGGTGTCGCCGAACACGATGTCGCCCGGCACGAGCCCGGGCGCCTTCGAGCTGACGACCTCGGCGATGCCGCCGCCGGCCATCACGCTGTTGGCCTCGACGGCGGATCGATAGGTCGCGCCGTGCATCCAGGCGCGGTTGGCGGCATCGAGCGAGATATAACGCACGCGCAGCAAAGCCTCGCCGTCCTTCGGCTCCGGCATTGCACCCTCGACCATCTTGAAATGTTCGGGACCGAGCTTGCCGCTGGGCTTTTCCACCAGAAGAATCTGGCGATTAACGCTGCCGCTCATGGTGTTTCCTCTTCGTTTGTTTGACGATTATTGATGCAGCCACCGCAAAGAAAACGTGCAGGCCGCATTCGTTGTGCGCTGCATGAAAGCTAGATCGCCGGCGCCAGTTCCGCAACGGGAAGATCCCGTCATTGCGAGCACACGCAAAGCGTGTTGCTTCGTTGTCGTATCTGCGACATCATGAAGCGGCCGGTGTCGTGGGGGTAACCAATGTCGAACAGGTTCACGCAATACATTCTGGCGGCGATGGCTCTGGGCATCGTCATGGGCTCGGCGATCTACAATTTCATGCCGGATACGCGCGGGGACTGGGCCTCCTCCATCAATCTGATCGCAGTGATCTTCCTGCGCCTGATCAAGATGATCATCGCGCCGCTGGTGTTCGCGACCCTGGTCGGCGGCATCGCCCATATGGGCTCCGGCTCCAAGCTCGGCCGCATCTTCGCCAAGACCATGGGCTGGTTCGTCAGCGCGTCCTTCGTCTCGCTGATGCTCGGCCTCGTGATGGTCAATCTGCTTCAGCCCGGCGCCAATTTCCCCGGCACGCTGCCGGACAAGGGACAGTCTACGGGCTTGCCGGTCTCGGCGTTCTCGATCGAGAAATTCCTGACCCATCTGATCCCGACCTCGATCGCGGACGCGATGGCGCAGAACGAGATTCTCCAGATCGTGATCTTCGCCGTGTTCTTCTCGGTGGCGATGGGCTCGATGCCCGAGCGCTCCAAGCCGATCCTGGCGCTGATCGACGATATCGGCCACATCATGCTCAAGGTGACGAGCTATGTGATGCTGTTCGCGCCGATCGCGGTGTGGGCCGCCATCACCGCGACCGTGGCCAAGAACGGCCTGCTGGTGCTCTGGAAGCTCATCGTCTTCATGGGCGGCTTCTATCTCTCGCTCATGATCCTGTGGGGCATCCTCGTGGTGGTCGGCTTCATCGTGATCGGGCCGCGCTACAGCCATCTGCTGAAGCTGATCCGCGAGCCGCTGATGATCGCGTTCTCCACCGCGAGCTCGGAAGCGGCGTACCCGAAGACGCTGGAGGGGCTGAACAAGTTCGGCGCCTCCTCGCGAATATCGAGCTTCGTGCTGCCGCTCGGCTATTCCTTCAATCTTGACGGCACGATGATGTACTGCACCTTCGCCAGTATCTTCATCGCGCAGACCTATCATATCGAGATGTCGCTCTCGACGCAGCTTGCGATGCTGGCGACGCTGATGATCACCTCCAAGGGCGTCGCCGGTGTGCCGCGCGCCTCTCTCGTGGTGATCGCCTCGACGCTGTCGCAGTTCGGCATTCCCGAGGCGGGTCTGCTGATGATCATGGGCATCGACACCTTCCTCGACATGGGCCGCAGCGCCACCAATGTGATCGGCAACACGCTCGCGACCTCGGTCGTGGCGAAGTGGGAAGGCGAACTCGGCCCCGAGCACGAGCTTGGAGCGGGCGACGCCGTGCCGGGGGACATGATCCCCGGCGAAGTGCCTGCTATGGCCGGCCATTGACGGGAGGTGCATCATGCGCCCTTCAACGGTGATTTCGGGCGGCCTGTTGCTGACAGCGTGCCTGCTGGCAACGGGTGCCTCCGCCCAGACCGGCGGCAGCGAAGGGCTTAGCCCGACGCTGTCAGCCATCAAGAGCAGTCACACCGTGCGGCTCGGCTATCGCGAAAGCTCGCCGCCGTTCTCCTTCCTCGACCAGGCCAACCGGCCGATCGGCTACAGCCTCGAACTCTGCGAAGCTATCGTCGAGGAGATCGGCGTCGAGGTCGACGATCCCAATCTGAAGATCGGCTACGTCAAGGTCACCTCGGACGACCGCATCGACGCCGTGCTCCAGAACAAGATCGACCTGGAATGCGGCTCGACCACGGCCAATGCGGAGCGCGGCAAGCGCGTCGCCTTCTCGCCGCTGATGTTCGTCGCCGGTACCAAGCTGATGGTGCCGAAGGCATCAAGCGTCCAGTCGTTGACCGATCTGAAGGGCAAGACCATCGTGGTGACGAAGGGCACCACCAACGAGCAGGCGATCCAGGCGGCCGACAAGAAGTCCGCGTTGGGACTGACCATCGTTGTCGGTGCCGATCACGAACAGTCGTACCAGATGCTCGTCGACGGCAAGGCCGATGCCTTCGCGACCGACGATATCCTGCTGTCCGGCCTGATCGTGCGCCACAAGGCGCAGGACAGGTTCCGCGTCACCGGCGATTATTTGTCCTACGACCCCTACGGCATCATGTTCCGCAAGGGCGAACCGCAACTGACGGTCGTGGTCGATCGCACCTTCCGCAAGCTGGGGTCCAACCACGACCTCGTCCCGCTCTACAACAAATGGTTCACCGCCAGGCTTCCGACCGGCGAACGGCTGAACGTGCCGATCTCGCTGCAACTGGAGGAAGCCTTCAAGGCGATGGACGATTCCGCGAGCGCGAATAATTAGGGCATGTGCGACGAGCGCCGTGTCCCGCGAATGGAGAGAACCCCTCATCCGGCGCTTCGCGCCACCTTCTCCCACAACAAGGGGAGAAGGATTACAGCGCGCGGGGGCGCTCAGCGTTCGTCGCCAAACACCCGATCCAGCGCCGCATCATACGTCGCCTGCACCAACTCCGGATGCAGCTTCGCCAGCGCCTCCATCATCACGCCGGAATTGATCTCGAGCACGATCCACGCGCCATCGACACGGACCACGTCGATCGACGCGAAGCGGATGCCGATCGCGTTGGCTGCGTCGATGGCAAGTTTTCCGCAGGCCGCGCGGACCTCGCCATTCTGCGCCAGCACGGGCTTTGCGCCGGCATCGAGATTGTGCCGCCAATCCGAGCCACGCTGCTTGCTGTAGATCACACGGGGCACATCATCCAGCAGCACCACACGGACCTCCTCCTCGATCTCGACGTAGGGTGAGATCACGAGCCCGGCGCTCATCGAAAAAATCTCGCCAACCGCGTGGTCGAGCTCCGCCTGCGTCGCCACCCTGAAGACGGATCGTCCCGACGTCCCCTCGTTCGGCTTCACCACCACGCCCTGCGAATTGTCGCGAAGCAGCCCAAGCATTGCCTCCTGCCAGCCGGCGCCAACAACATTCATGCCCAGCTTCGGATTGAGGAAGAGGTGATGCGGAATGCAGGGCACGCCCACAAGCGTCAGCGCCTCGGCGGTCGCCGATTTGTCGTTGGCGATGCGATGCGCAATCGCGCTGTTGAGGCCAACGTCGTAGCCGAAGGCGAAGTGGTGCTGCGCGCCCCGGCGCATCGCGAGCAGCCAGCCGCCGGCGCGGACATCGAGCGCGATGCCATGGTTCGCGCAATAGCGCCTGATCGCCTGGACGAAGATCCGCTCGCCGCTCGCCGCCATGTGTCGGTCGCCAGTTTCCGTCGTTCCTGTCGCCAAAAGCCGCAAAAATGCGGGAAACGGCGCCAATCCAGGGTGAAAGTCAGAGCTATTCTTAATGAAATTATCGCGAGCGCGACGGAAATTAAGTGCTGCAATGAGGCCTTGGAAGGAAAAGAAATTGCCCTTCGCGCGTGCCCGGCAGCAGATTCACTAATGATGCGGCCATTTCCGCTGCAAACGCCGGTTTGACCGGCATCAATTGCATCCGGAACGAGGTTGATTATTGGTCTCAATGGCGTAGATCACACACGAGAAATCCTCCGCCATGGCAATGGTGTCCGCTCCGCTTTCAGGGGCCGGGCAATGCTTTTGCCCTAAAACCGCAATTATTCGGAATATCGAAAAATCATGAGCGCGTTTTACCGAGAGAAAGTTCTTTCCGTCCAGCATTGGACCGACACCCTGTTCAGCTTTCGCGCCACCCGCGATTCCGGCTTCCGCTTCCAGAACGGCCAGTTCGCGATGATCGGCCTCGAAATTGAGGGCCGCCCGCTGCTGCGCGCCTACAGCATGGCGAGCGCCAATCACGAGGAGGAGCTCGAGTTCTTCTCGATCAAGGTCCAGGACGGCCCGCTGACGTCGCGTCTCCAGAAGATCAGGGAAGGCGACACCATCCTGGTCGGCCGCAAGGCGACCGGCACGCTGATCACCGACAACCTCATCCCCGGCAAGCGGCTGATGCTGCTCTCGACCGGCACGGGCCTGGCGCCCTTCGCCAGCCTGATCAAGGACCCCGAGGTCTACGACCAGTTCGACAGCATCGTGCTGGTGCATGGCTGCCGTCAGGTCTCCGAGCTCGCCTATGGCGAGAGGCTCGTCGCCAGCCTTCGCGAGGACGAACTGTTCGGGGAGTTGCTCGCGGACAAGCTCATCTACTACCCGACCGTGACCCGCGAGCCCTTCAAGAACCGCGGCCGCATCACCGATCTCATCAGCTCCGAGCAGATCTTCAACGACATCGGCCAGGGCCCGCTCGACATCGCGACCGACCGCGTCATGATGTGCGGCAGCCCGGGGATGCTCGAAGAGCTGAAAGTGATGTTCGAGGGCCGCGACTTCGTCGAGGGCTCCGGCAACAAGCCCGGCCATTTCGTGATCGAAAAGGCGTTCGTCGAGCGGTAGGCCCTTTCGGTGTCGTCCTGGCTTTCGTCAGGACGAAGGCTATGGGTAAAGCGCCTTGACCGGTTAATGGTCCGTCCTCCCCAGCACTTCTGCTGCACTGCAAAAGTCCGCCCATCGGGCTGATTGATTTGTCTCCCCCGAATTCGCTAGCCTGAAACAAGGGCCGCGTCATATCCGTATGACGGGCGCGGGCGTGTCGTATCGCCTCATGCTGGCGAGAGGATGGGAATCGTGGCCGACGACAACACAACGCAGGAATCGTCCAAGCACTTATCGCCCAAACGTCTGGCGCTGGCGGAAGAGGGGATCATGGAAACCCTGCTGCTGCCATTCTCCCCACGCTTCATCATCCTGACGATCTGCGCGGTGGTCACCGCGTTGCTGATCGGCATCGGCATCGCCGACCGCAAGATCTTCGACATCCTGCTGATCCCGATCCTGATCTTCGGCGCGTTGACGGCGCTTGGCGTCCGCGACCTGATGCAGAAGGGCCATGCGGTTCTGCGTAATTACCCGATCTCGGCGCATATCCGCTTCCTGCTCGAAGAGATTCGTCCGGAAATGCGGCAGTATTTCTTCGAGAGCGAGAAGGACGGCATGCCGTTCTCGCGCGACATCCGTGCGGTGGTCTATCAGCGCGCCAAGATGCAGCTCGACAAGCGTCCGTTCGGCACCCAGGAGGACGTCTACCGCGAGGGCTACGAGTGGATGCATCACTCGGTCTCGCCGAAGACGCATGCCGATGAGAAATTCCGCGTCACCATCGGCGGGCCGGATTGCGCGAAGCCCTATTCCGCTTCGGTGTTCAACATCTCGGCGATGAGTTTTGGCGCGCTCAGCCCGAACGCCGTGCGAGCGCTGAATGCCGGCGCCAGGAAGGGCGCCTTCGCGCATGACACCGGCGAGGGCGGCGTCAGTCCCTATCATCGCGAGATGGGCGGCGACATCATCTGGGAGATCGGCTCGGGTTATTTCGGCTGTCGCCATCTCGACGGCAGCTTCGATCCCGAGGCGTTCGCGCGCGTCGCGACCCAGGACCAGATCAAGATGGTCGAGCTCAAGATCAGCCAGGGCGCCAAGCCCGGCCATGGCGGCGTGCTGCCGGCGGCGAAGGTTTCGGAAGAGATTTCCAAGATCCGCGGCGTCGCGATGGGCGAGGATTGCATCTCGCCGGCTTCGCACCGCGCCTTCTCGACGCCAATAGGCATGATGCGGTTCATCGCCGAGATGCGCCGCCTCTCCGGCGGCAAGCCGACGGGATTCAAGCTCTGCATCGGCCATCCCTGGGAATTTCTGGCGATCTGCAAGGCCATGATCGAGACCGGCATCTATCCTGATTTCATCGTCGTCGACGGCAACGAGGGCGGCACCGGCGCGGCGCCGCTGGAGTTCATGGATCATCTGGGCATGCCGATGCGCGAAGGGATCAATTTCGTCCACAATGCGCTGATCGGCATCAATGCGCGCGACCGCATCAAGCTCGGCGCCTCCGGCAAGATCGCCACTGCGTTCGACATGGCGCGCGCCATGGCGATCGGTGCCGACTGGTGCAATTCGGCGCGCGGATTCATGTTCTCGCTCGGCTGCATCCAGTCGCTGAGCTGCCACACCGACCGCTGCCCGACCGGTGTCGCAACCCAGGATCCGACGCGTGCCCGCGCGCTCTATGTGCCGCTCAAGATCGACCGCGTGCACAACTACCACCATGCGACGCTGCACTCGCTGAGCGAGCTGATTGCCGCGGCCGGCCTTGAACATCCGCAGCAATTGCGCCCGATCCACTTCAGCCAGCGGACCTCGACGACCCAGGTGAAATCCTTCGCACAGCTCTACCCGTCGCTGCGCCCGGGTGAGTTGCTCGAAGGCACCGAAGACCCGCGCTTCCGGGACGCCTGGCAGATGGCGCGGACGGAGACGTTCCAGCCGGCGCAGTAGGCGCCGGTCCACCGCATGATACCGCCCCACGTCTGACCGCGCGTAAATTTCCCGGGAGCGAGGTTGCAGCTTAACGTCCGTGTCAGCTTCGGGTGTAAACTGGCTCCATGGACGAACGACGCGACAAGGCAAGGCATCGCGTGCTGAAGGCCGGGACGATCGAGTTCGGCGGCGGCGCGATCGACTGCACCGTCCGCAACCTGTCCGGTACCGGCGCCGCGCTCGACGTCTCCAGCCCCGTCGGCATCCCCGACCATTTCACCCTGTTCGTCCAGGTTGACGGCACGCATCTCGCCTGCACCGTGGTCTGGCGCAAGGAAAAGCGGATCGGCGTGAGGTTCGGGTGAGGGGTTCTCTCCGCGAGCGCTTCTCTTGTAATCGAGTTTCGCGGAGACAGGCAGCATCTTATCCTGTCTCGACTTCGCCGATCCGGCTCGCCAAAATCTTGTCGATCCGCCGCCCGTCGAGATCGATCACCTCGATGTGCCAGCCGCCGAGGTCGAAGGCGTCGCCGACATCAGGCAGCAGGTTGAACTGCTGCAGCACGAAGCCGGCGACCGTGTTGTAGCGGTGCGGCGGCAGTTCGATGCCGAGCAGCTCGCCGAACTCGTCGACCGGCATCCAGCCTGAGATCAGCAGTGAATCGTCCGCGCGCTTGACGTAGGCCGGTTCCGGCGGGCCTTCCTCGGAATGGAAGGCGCCGACGATCGATTCCAGAATGTCAGCCGTCGTCACGATGCCTTCGAAGGCGCCGTATTCGTCGTAGACGAGGCCAACATGCACCGGCGCAGCCTTCAGGATCGCGAGCACGTCGCGGGCATCCGCCGACGCGGGAATGCCCGGCGCCTCGCGAACCAGCGCGCGCAAATCCGGCGTGCGCTCGTTCATGTAGGCGACCAGCAGGTCCTTGGCCTGGAGCACGCCAATCGGCTTGTCACGGTCACCGTCGGACACGGGGAAGCGCGAATGCGGACTCTTCGCGATGGTCGCTTGAATGTTCTCCGGTGCATCGCGCAGGTCGATCTCGTTGACCTCCGTGCGCGGCGTCATGATTGCGCCGACCGGCCGGTCGCCAAGCCGCATCACGCCTGCGATCATTTCCTTTTCGCCCGATTCCAGCACGCCCGCGCTTTCGGCCTCGCTGACCAGATGATGGATCTCGTCCTCCGAGACCTTCTCCTCGGCCTTGCCGCCGCGGCCGAGTAGCGAGAGGATCAGCTTGCCGGAGAGATCGAGCAGGAAAACCAGCGGCAGCGAGACCCGCGCCAGAACGTGCATCGCGGGGGCGACCTTGACCGCGATGCTCTCGGGGTCGCGCAGCGCCACCTGCTTCGGCACCAGCTCGCCGACGATCAGGGTGGCGTAGGTGATGAGCGTGACCACGATGCCGACGCCGACGATGTCGGCAATCCCTGCGGACAAGCCGAGTTCGAGCAGCCATTGCGTCAGCCGCTGCCCGAGCGTCGCGCCCGAGAACGCGCCGGAGAGCACGCCGACCAGCGTGATGCCGATCTGCACCGTCGAGAGGAATTTGCCGGGATCGGCCGCGAGCGTCAGCGCCCGCTCGGCGCCGCGTACGCCCTTGGCGGCAAGTATGGACAGCCGTGCCGGGCGCGAGGAGACCACCGCCAGCTCGGACATGGAGAGCAAACCGTTGATGACGATCAGGACGACGACGATGGCGAGTTCGACGGAGAGCATTGACGTTCCGAGGTAATGGAGTGTGGCCAGACGGCGGCGCAAGCATTGATATAGGTATTCGGGGAAGAAATGCCGACGATTCTGTCGCATCCGGGCCGAGGGAACCTCTCGCGTCACTGAACGCTAGCGACGCCGGCACCCCGCGCAACTACGACCAACGACCATGTCGGCGAGCTCGCCAAGGCTGCCGGCCGGATCGGCGACGTGGTCGAGCTCATCAGCCAGATCGCGGGCCAGACCAATCTACTGGGACTCAACGCGACCATCGAGGCGGCGCGCGGCACCCAGCAGGTCTCCGCCAGCATCGTCGACGTGCAGCGCGGCGCGAGCCAGACCGGATCGGCCTCCTCCAACGTGCTTGCGTCAGCGAGGTCGCTGTCCGGCGAGAGCAGCCGCCTCAAGGTCGAGGTCGGAAAATTTCTCGACGCCATCCGCGCTGCATAGGAAACGCGTCGCGGGCAGCGCTCAGAACTCGCCGTGCAGCCGGCCCGAGAACACCGACACCGGCCCGCGATCGGCGTTGTAGGCGGGATTGACGATCAGCTGGTAGTCGGCGGTGAAGGTGAGATTCTTGTTCAGCGCGTAGGCGTAGTAGGTTTCGAGGATTCGTTCCCTGCGGTAGTTGAGCGCGCCGTCGCCGATGAGAACACCGAGGCCGCCGGCGGCCAGGAAGTCGCGATAATCCTGCGAGATGGCATTGACGGCGCCGCCGACGCCGATCACGTCATCGGGCCGGCCCCATTTCGTGCCCTTGATCGAAAGACCGCCGGACAGGCTGCGGTTGATATCGGTGAAGGCGAGCGTTTCGCTCTTGCCGTCATTCCAGCTCCAGCGGCCGAACAGCCCGACATCGTCCGTGATCGCCTGTTCGAGATTGACGACGTAGCCGACCTTGATGCGGCCGCGCCGGGTCTGGGCGATGTCGAGATTGAGCGCGGGATTGTCCAGCGTTTCGCGGAAGCTGCCCATATTGGCGCTGTCGAGCCAGCCCATGGTCCTGAGCTTGCCGGGTCGGCCGAACAGCGAGAAGCGCGTCTCGATCTCGACCACGTACTGGCCACGCTCCCCGGCCTTGGTGTCGAAATGATTTGAATTGGGCTCCGCCACCATCAGGAAATAACCGCCGCGCAGCGCCCATTGCTTCTGGTTGAACTCGGCGGTGACGCCGTAGGTGAGGCCGACCTTGTCGGCCGAATAGTCGAAGGCGCCCGGCGCCCACAGCGACCAGTTCATGAAGTCCTTGCGGGTGTCCTTGGCGTAGGCATTGCCGTCGAACACGTCGATCACCGCGAACTTGCCGGCCTGCACCGTGAGCCTGGAAACGTCGACCTTCTGCCCAAGCTGCAGCTGGCCGCTCGCGAGCTCTTCCTGCTCGCCGCCAAAGCCAAACGTCTGGCGCACGAACAGGCGCGAGGTGTTGTAATGCGGATAGGGAAAGTTCGACTTTTGCGCTTCGCCATTCGGAAAGCCCGCGGCGCCAACGGTGTCGTTCAATCCAAATCCCTGCAGCAGCTCGGGATTGTAATAGACCTCGCCACCGTCCCACAGCCGCGCGTTCAGGAACAGGCTGTTGCTCCACGTCGCCTTGGCCTGCGCCGACGGCGAGAGCGAGTTCGGCCCGGTGTAGAGAGCAGGGAACGACGGATAGCCTTGCGGCAGATAAGTGCTCTGGCCGTGAATCTCCCAGCGATCCGATTCAGTGTCGATCAGCGAACTGATCGCCGAACTCTTGGGGTTGTAGCTCGGCATGCCCGGCCAATCGACCTTGCGGTTGAGGCCGAGCCGGATCGACTGGAAATCGAGCGACGAGGAAGTGTACTGGGCGCCCGTGGAGAAGGCGACATTGGCGCTGTCGAAGCGGCTGTAGAGATATTCGACTCGCGCGCTCCAATGCGGCGCGAAGCCGTATTCGATGCCGGCACCGGCGATCCAGCCGGGCCGCGTGTTCAGGATTTTCGGGACGTCACCTGCGGCCGGCGTGTCGAAATAGCGCTCGCCCATCCATGCAAAGCCGCCGGTGGCATAGACCAGCCACGGACCACTGGTGTAGCCGAGGCGGCCGCGCAGGCTCGCGGTGTAGTCCCATTGCTGCGTGACGGTGTTGGCGGGTGTCGCCAGGAAGGAGACGATCGAGTTGGACGTGATGTAATTGGGAAACGAAAAATCGCCTTCGGCGCCCACCAGCCAGCCGGAGTTGAGCCGGTAATTGTAGCCGGCGTGCACGCCACCGATCATGCCGCTGAAGACGCCGCTGTCGTTGATCCCTGTGCCGTCGTTCAGCGCAAAGCGCGACGAACCCAGGCTATAGCCGGCGTGTGCACCGATATACAGGCCCGTCCAGTCGTAGACCGCCTTCAGCGCCGGCGCCTTCAGCGGCAGGTCGGCCGCGTTGCCGGTGGCGGGAAAAGCCAATACGCCCGAGGCAATCGCCGCGGCCGTCCGCAAGTACAGCTGTCGGTGACCCCTCAACGCCAAAACGCACGCCCCCAAACGCGAATGTGTCCCACCCGCCGCGATATCCCTGCCGATTCGCGGCGACCCTGTCATCAGGTCTTGGGTGCTCCCGCGATCGGACGAGATGATCTCGATCCGGCGCAGTTTCTTCCCAAGCCCCTGAGCTCGTTGCAAACCTTATTGCAATTAATTCGCAATAGCAACTGATGCGGATTGCCGCGGAGGATAGTTCGCACCTCGGTGTGACGGGACTGCAACAAATTCCCGAGGCCTGAAAACGGATGACCCCGCCCGGGGGGACATCCGGGCGGGGTCGGGGCACGACACGGGGTGGATGAGGCGCCCGTGTCGGACGCAGGATCCACGTGAGATCGGCCTCAGGTACTCAAATCAGTAGCAGCTACGAACGCGGCCAACGTACTGGCCGAAGGCGTTGTACTGGGCGACCCAGCCGCAGCGGTGATAGCCGTAATAGGGATCGTTGCTGGCGGCGATCGCGGTGCCGACGACGGCGGCGGTAGCGATACCCAGGCCGACACCGACGCCCCAGCCGAGCGGCTTGGCTTGCGCCTGCGAGGTGGTGGCCACGACGCTGCCGGTCAGGGTGAGCGCGGCGAAGGCAACTGCGAAAATCTTGGTCTTGATCGACATTTGAAACTCCATCCGGGTTGAGGCGGTCCGTTGTGGCCCGCGTGCCCAGTTGGACGGAGGCTCCTCGAATCCGGTTCGAAGGCCGCGAATTCAGTCGCGCAGTTCGAATCCTTCCTGAATGATTACAATGAGATACGAGCTAGCCGAGGGGGCCTTTGGCGAGCCTGTTCACGTCGAAGTTATCGACCTCGGCAAGCAGTTCGCAAAAGGCGCGGGCGCCCTGGTCGATCAGCTGCTCGCCCTTCGCGGCCACGGCCAGCGTCGCATTACCGACGGCACCGCTCGGGTGGAGATCCTGCGCCTGCCAGGCGAAGGGCGCGGGCCGCTGCGTCGACAGCCAGCGATATTGCTTCTCCAACGCGATGCTGCTCGCGGGGAAATCCGCGATTGCATCGGCGCGCACCTGATCGGGATAGCGCGCCAGCATGATCGAGGTCTCCACCGCGCCGCCATGAATGCCGTGGCGCACTTCGTCGGCCGGGAACAGCTTGTCCGCGGCTGACAGCCGCGACCACGACGTCGTCACCACCAGCAGCTTGTGATGCGCGCGAAGATCCTGAGCAATCAGCATCATCGCGGCGCTGTTGCCGCCGTGGCTGGTGATGATGACGAGCTTCTTCAATCCGCGCCGCGCGACGTCCTCGCCGATTCCTGTCCATCTCTTCAGCGCGATTTCGGTCGGCAGCGTCTGCGTGCCCGGATAGTCGATATGCTCGGTGGAAATCCCGACCGGCTCAACAGGCAGGAAAATCGCCGGAATGTTCGCGGGCAACAGCTCGTGCATGCGCGCGAGATAGGCGTCCGCAATCAGCACGTCGGTTGTGAGCGGCAGGTGCGGGCCGTGCTGCTCGGTCGCCGCCAGCGGCAGCACTGCGATCCAGCGCGACACGTCGGTGAGGCCAGCTTCGGACCAGCGGATATCGGTCCAGTCGCGGGAGGGCGTCATCAAGGTTTCTTTGGAGGTTTCTTTGCCCAAATTTGTCACGTAGTTTGGGGTTATGGAGGGGACGCGGACTCGGCCGGCTTGCGTCCCCGATTGCCTTGTTATCATGGGCCGGAACGATCGACGGAGTCCAATCATGCGTCTCATCCATCTCTGGCGAGCGTTAACGGGGGCCTTGGTGGCCGCATCTCTCGCGGCCCTGCCCGTGCGTGCCGAAACGCTCGACAAGGTCACCTTCGGCACCAATTGGGTTGCCGAGGCCGAGCATGGCGGCTTTTTCCAGGCCGTCGCCGACGGCACCTACGAGAAATACGGCCTCGACGTCACCATCGTCCCCGGCGGGCCCAACGAGAACAACCGGATGCTGCTGATCGCCGGCAAGATCGATTTCTTCATGGCCGCGAACACGCTGATGTCGTTCGACGCGGTCGCCAACAACGTCCCGGTCGTCACCATCGCCGCGGTGTTCCAGAAGGATCCGCAGGTGATGCTGACGCAGCCCGACGCCAAGGTCGCCAAGATCGAGGACCTCAAGCCGCTGACGCTGTTCGTCTCCAAGGAGGGCATGACCAGCTATTTCCAGTGGCTGAAGTCCGAATACGGTTTCAGCGAGAAGAACGTTCGCCCCTATAATTTCAATCCGCAGCCCTTCATCGCCAATCCCAAGAGCGCGATGCAGGGTTACGTCACCTCCGAGCCCTTCGCGGTCGAGAAGGCGGCCGGCTTCAAGCCCAATGTGCTGCTGCTCGCCGATTACGGCTTCAACACCTATTCGACCCTGATCGAGACCCGCCGCGACGTGGTCGAGAAGAAGCCCGACCTGGTGCAGCGCTTCGTCGACGCCTCCATGGTCGGCTGGTACAATTACATCTACCGCGACAATTCCGCGGGCAACGCCATGATCAAGAAGCTCAATCCGGAGATGACCGACGAACTGCTCGCCTATTCCGTCGCCAAGATGAAGGAATACGGCATCGTCGATTCCGGCGAGTCGCTGAAGAACGGCATCGGCGCGATGAGCGACGATCGCTACACCTCCTTCTTCAACAAGATGGTGAAGGCGGGTGTCGTGAAGCCGGACCTCGACTTCCGCAAATCCTATACGCTGCGCTTCGTCAACAAGGGCGTCGGCGTCGAGCTGCGCCCCAGCAAGCCGTAGCGCAAGGTCGATGTCGTCAGTCAAAACTACGGCGGGGGTCGAGACCGGCCTGACGGCCCTCGCCGTCAGCCTGCGCGGCGTGACGAAGGCCTATGACAACGGCGTGATGGCGCTCGGCCCGCTCGATCTTGCGGTACGCAAGGGCGAGTTCATCTCGCTGCTGGGACCGTCCGGTTGCGGCAAATCCACCGCGCTGCGGCTGATCGCGGAGCTCAGCGCGCCGTCGTCCGGGGTCGTGCGGTTGGCGCGTCAGGAGAGCAAGGCGCAGCCGGGCCATGTTCAGCCAGGTCATTTTCAGCCAGGTCACGGCATCGGCTTCGTGTTTCAGGAGCCGACCCTGATGCCCTGGACCAGCGTGCGCGAGAACGTGCGGCTGCCGCTGAGGCTCGCAGGCGTGCCGAAGGCGGACGCGCGCGCGCGCGCCGACGAGGCGCTGGCGAGCGTCGGGCTTGTTGATTTCGCCGAAGCCTTTCCGCGCGAACTCTCCGGCGGCATGAAGATGCGGGTGTCGCTGGCGCGTGCGCTCGTCACCGACCCTGATATCCTCCTGATGGATGAACCGTTCGCGGCGCTCGACGAAATCACGCGCTTCCGCCTCAACAACGATTTGCTTGCGCTGTGGCGCAGGCTCGGCAAGACCGTCATCTTCGTGACCCATTCAGTGTTCGAATCTGTCTATCTGTCGCAGCGCGTGGTGGTCATGTCGGCGCGGCCGGGCCGCATCCAGGCCGACATCCGCATCGAGACGGTCGAGCCGCGCGGCGAGGGGTTTCGCACCTCGGCTGCCTATTCCGATTATTGCCGGACCGTGTCGGCCGCGCTGGCGCCATCCTATTCAGGGCAGTCGACGCTATGAATGCGCAAGCGACCGTCGCGGCAAAGCCGTCCGGCGCAAAACGCGCGTTGCGTTTCGTGCTGCCCGTCATCGTATTCGCGGCGGGACTCCTCGCCTGGGAACTCGTGGTCCGCATCAAGGACATCCCGCCTTACGTGCTGCCGGCGCCCTCGGTCATTTTTTTGACGCTGATCAAGGACTGGGCGGTGCTGTCACAATCGCTCGCCGCAACGTTGCTGACCACGCTTGAAGGTTTTGTGGCAGCCAGCATCGGCGGCATCGCGATGGCGCTGCTGTTCAACCAGTCCAAATGGGTGGAAGCTTCACTGTTCCCCTATGCCGTAGTGCTTCAGGTCACGCCGGTCATCGCGATTGCGCCACTGCTGCTGATCTATCTGGAGCAGCAGACCGCGGTCGTGGTCTGCGCCTTCATCGTCGCCTTTTTCCCGGTGCTGTCGAACACCACGCTTGGGCTCAATTCGGTCGATCGCAACCTCGCCGGCCTGTTCCAGCTCTATGGCGCTTCGCCACAGCAGACCCTGCGCTTTCTCAAGCTGCCAGCGGCGCTGCCCTATATTCTCGGCGGCCTGCGCATTGCCGGCGGCCTGTCGCTGATCGGGGCGGTCGTGGCCGAGATCGCGGCAGGAACGGCCGGCGCCGGCTCCGGGCTCGCCTACAGGATCGCCGAATCCGGCTACCGGTTGAACATACCCCGCATGTTCGCAGCGCTGCTGTTGCTGTCGCTGGCCGGGATTGTCATCTATGGGGTGCTGGCGCTAGTTTCGCACCTCGTTTTACGGCGCTGGCATGAGAGCGCGCTTGGAAAGGACAACTGATGACCACCGGTTCGATTTCGTCCGAAAAGATCGACCTTCTGATTTATGGGCCGGTCCGGCCGATCCTCGAGAACGGGTTTTCCGATCATTTCGTCGTGCACAAGGCGGAGACGCGGGGCGATCTCGAGCGGCTGACGCCGGCGACCCGCGAAAAGATCCGCGGCGTGGCGGTGACCTATCACACCGTGCGCGCCGACAAGGATTCGCTGTCGCAATTGCCCAAGATCGAGATGGTGGCGAGCTTCGGCGTCGGCTACGACCACATCGACTCCAAATACGCCGCCGAGCACAACATCATCGTCACCAACACGCCCGACGTGCTGACCGAGGAGGTCGCCGACGTCGCCATGGGCCTTCTGATCTCCACCGTGCGTGAGTTCATCAAGGCCGACCGTTATGTGCGCTCCGGCCTCTGGCAGACCCAGAACTATCCGCTCAGCGTCGGCTCGCTGCGCGACCGCAAGGTCGGCATCGTCGGCATGGGCCGGATCGGACAGGCGATCGCGCGCCGGCTCGATGCCTCGCTGGTGCCGGTGGTCTATCACACCCGCAATCCGTCCAAGGACGTCTCCTACAAGCACTACCCTGACCTGATCGAGATGGCGAAGGCGGTGGACACGCTGATGGTGATCGTGCCCGGTGGCGCCAGCACCAACAAGATGATCAACGCCGAGGTATTGAAGGCGCTCGGCCCGCGCGGTGTGCTGGTCAACGTCGCGCGCGGCTCCGTGATCGACGAACCGGCGCTGGTCCAGGCGCTCAAGTCCGGCACCATTCTGGCGGCCGGTCTCGACGTGTTCGCGGCCGAACCCACCGTGCCGGACGAGCTCAAGACCATGCAGAACGTCGTGCTGTTGCCGCATATCGGCTCGGCCTCGGTGGTGACGCGCAACGCGATGGATCAGCTCGTGGTCGACAACCTCAAGTCCTGGTTCGCCGGCAAGGCGCCGTTGACGCCGGTTGCGGAGACGCCGTTCAAGGGACGCTGATGAACGCGCTTCGCCTCGCTTCGTGGGTGGTGGCGGCGCTTGTCGCCGCCTCGACGCTCGCGCAGGCGCAGGATACGACGACCCTGAAGAAGGAAATGGTCGGGCAGTGGGAGCTCTCGACCACCGAGCGCAGCAAGACCTGCGTGGTCACGATGAAGGGCGAGGCAGCCGGGCAGGGTTTCAAGCTCGAGCTGGAGCCGGCCTGCAAGGCCGCGCTGCCCTTCACCAAGGGCATCGTCGCCTGGAGCGTCAGGGGCCTCGACATCGTCCGTATGCAGGATGCGAGCGGTGAAGCCGTGATCGACTTCACCGAGGTCGAGGCCGGTATCTTCGAGGGCCTGCGGCAAGGCGAGGGCGTTTACATCCTGCAAGACCTCGCCGCCGCCCGCTCGATGGCGAAGTCGATGGACCAGATGATCGGCGACTGGTCGATGGTGCGGAGCAACGGCCAGCCGGTCTGCGCGCTGACGCTGACCAACACGGAAGCCGGGCCCGACAATTTCCAGGTCTTCCTCAAGCCGAAATGCGACGCGGCCATCGCGCAGTTCAACCCCACGCAATGGCGGCTCGAGCGCGGTCAGATCATTTTGATGTCGAAGGCCGGCGACGCCTGGCAGTTCGAGGCCGACGACAACGCGCAATGGCGGCGCGTTCCCGATACCGCCGATCCCCTGATCATGCTGCGTCAGTAGGCGCCGCGAAATGCGACCTCATCCTGAGGGCCCGCCACAGGCGGGCATCTCGAAGGATGGCCGCAGGTTACGTCGTCGCCTTCGGTGGCGGCGCGGTGCCTTGGGCCCACTTCTCCAGCTTGCCGAGCACGCCCCAGGCCGTGAGTGCCAGGGAGATCGGCATCGCGAACTGGCCGAGGCCAGGCACGGCGGACACGATCGTCCCGAGCAGTCCGGCAATACCGCCCGCGTTGGGGCTCGCCGTCACCGAAGAGAGCAGCGCCGTGATCAGCGAGCCGCCGATGCCGAGCGCAGTCTTCTTGCCGTCGAGCATCTTGCCGATGGTGTCGCCGAGCGCGCCGTTGACCTGGCCGAGGACGGGCTTGCCGTCCTTGTTGAGCAAGGTACTGAGCAGGTCGACCACCTGCTTCAACTGATTGACGGGAGCGGGGCTGGTCGGGGTGACTGGTGCTGGCATGGGAGCTGTCTTGTTGACGAGGGAAAGGAGCCGTTCGAACAGGCTGATCGGATCGTTGGTGGCGGGCAGCGTGTTGCCCGATGTCGTTGTTCCCGGCGTCACGCCGCCGGCCGGTGGCCGCAGCAATTGTGCGAGGTCCTCAAGCCGCTTCATGATCTGGGACACATCGCCGGTCGGTCCGGTGGGGCCCGACTGCGCCGTGCGCGTGAGGGCGGCGATCGTGGCGCCGTCGAGAAGTCCGGTATCCCTCAGGCCGTTCCGCTGCTGAAACTGCGAGACCGCGGTCTTCGTCTTCGGTCCACTGATGCCGTCCTCGTCGAGCGGCGGATTGGCGCCGAGCTTGTTGAGCGCCTGCTGCATGAGAACGATCGTCGATGCCGAGTCGTCCTCCGGTTCCACGCGGCTCGCGAATTGCGGGTTGCCGTCGAGCGTGATCGAGGAATCGAGCGACATCATCGCATGCAGGATCACGGCGGTGCCGAGCTGGGAATCGACGTGGTTCGAATCGAACACATGGTCGCGGACGAACTTGCCGGCCCTTGCCTCGGGCGGGCCATACAATGTCGAACCACCATAAAGATAGGGTGAATTGCAGCCCTTGGCGTGATAGCCGAAGCCGTTGAACGCCTCGAGCCGGAACAGAATCCGCGCGATACCCCAGTCGTGAGCGCCGACGAAATTTTCGATTCTGAATGCATCCACGGCGCCGTCCACGAACGTGGCAAACGGACCGCGCCCTTTCGGAACGACGGTCGTGGCGCGATGAAGCGTTTCGCCGTTGCCGAGATAGGTGTCGAAATCGAAATTGGACTCGCGGTAATGACAGAGGGCAGCGAAATACCAGGGGACGCCGGTCAACCGCTCGACCTGCTGATAGGTCGCCTTGCCGTTGATGGCCTTGCGTGCGACCCCGTTCGCGTCGGAGAGGCGTGGAGGCCGGATCTCGAGATTGGCCCAATTCCGCTCGTATTCGCTTTTCAAACTCTCGAATGAGACCATTTTCCGCTCCTGCAATGAATGAATTATCGCAACTCCGTGTCAGTCCAAGTGAACCAGGTGCCGTGATCAGGGCGTGACGGCAGCGTGATCTCCCAAATCTGGCAGGCCGCCGGCGCGGCGCGTGTGAACTGGGTTACAGCCTCGCCGGGAAAATGAGCGGCGGGACCGGGATCGAGGCGGTCGCCCCCGAGGGAACCGGCAGGGACCCTCCTCCGTTAGCGACGCGAGGCAGTCCCGCAAGGATTCCTGCATGACCAAGCGCGTCCTCGCGATCGGCATCGAACCCGGCAATGCGGACTACAGCGCATTCCCGCTGCTCACACCGGAACTCGTGCGCGACTACATCGATGCGCAGCTGCTGCGCCTGCGTGATCTCGGTTACGAGGTCACGAGCTGCCTGATCGATCTCGATGCCGCGGCGGAAGCCGGCGTCACGGCGGCGCTGCGCGACGAGAGCTTCGACTGCATCGTGATCGGCGCGGGCCTGCGCGAGCCGAAGGAGCGTCTGCTGCTGTTCGAGAAGGTGCTCAACCTCGTCCACCGCCTGGCGCCTGACGCCGCGATCTGTTTCAACACCACGCCCGCCGACACCGCCGAGGCCGTGCAGCGCTGGGTCGATGCTTGAGATGAATCGGCAAGCCCGTGCATCGCAGGCGGCATCATTAAAGCCGCCGTCGCGCTACGCCTCCGGCGCCACCGCATGACGTGATGAGGCGCGGCGTCGGCAATTTGTCTGGCCCGAATCCGCTTCCGGCGCTATGACTCGCCTGACCACAGGGGAGGGCGAGCATGCTTCGAGGTCTTCGTATTGGAAGTTTCGCAATCGCGGCATGTCTGACGGTCGCGATGGCGATGCCGGTCCACGAGGCGGCGGCGCAGGACGCAATTGGCGGTGCCATCCTCGGCGGCGTCGGTGGAGCGATCGTGGGTGGCGCGCTCGGCGGGGGCCGTGGAGCCGCCATCGGCGCCGTCGTCGGTGCCGGCACGGGCGCTGCGATCGCCTCCGAGGGCGAACGCCGCCGCTCCGGCTACTACGCCTATCAGCGCGGGTGCTACATGCAGCGCCGGGACGGTTCCTACGTCCCGGTCGATCCCCGATACTGCTACTGAGATCGAGACGAGCTGTCGCGCCTCAGCTTTTCGCCGCTGACTCCGGCATGATCTGGAGCAGCGGCTCCGGCCGGATCGAGACCTGGCCGGCGAACGGCCGGTCGTGCGCCGCGATCAAGAGAACCGAGGTCGCGACGCCGGTCGCGAACAGGCCCATCGCGATCGCCGATCCCAGCCGGTTGTCGCAATGGACAAGGCCGATCACCAGCAGCGCGCAGGCCGCCTGGAGATACAGGCACCACCATTTGACCGAATTCACCGCGGCGAGGCTGACGATGATCCGCTGCCGCCGCGCATCCAGCGCCTGCTGGAGCGCGCTGATGATCTCGTGCTGCACGGTCTCCTGATTCCGGCCCTGCGGCGCCATCGCGACGACGAGCTGCAAGGCTTCGGCGAGCGCGGGCGGCGTCACCTTCAGCGACGCCTCCTGATGCGCCATCATCGGCCATTCCACCGTGACGGCCTGCTCGACATAGTCGCGCACCAGGCCGCGCAGCCTTGTCTCCTGCTCTGCCGGCAGGCCGGCGGCGAGCAGCACAGCGCTTCGCAGCGCGCTGGCCTCACGGCTCACCGCGGCGCCGGCGCGGTCGCTGTCGCCCCAGACCTGCGCCGCGGTAAAGGCGACGAACAGGCCGAAGATGATGCCGAGCACCGGCAGCATGCCCGGTGAGATCGCCTTCAGCGATTTCGCGCGCTCCCCCGTTGCGACAAGCGCGACGGCCGCGAAGATGGCCATCGCCACCAGATAGGTGAAACCGAAGACCACCAGCGCCATCCAGGGCAGTGGCAGATTGTGCAGCCAATCGCTCATGCTGTCCTTGTCATGTGATTCGATAGCCTAGATCAACCGCAGCCCACGCAGGCTGGCATGGCCGCCTCGGCCCACGATGATGTGGTCGTGCACGGAGATGCCGAGCGGCTTTGCGATGTCGATGATCGCTTTCGTCATCTGGATGTCCGCCTGCGAGGGCGTCGGATCGCCTGAGGGGTGGTTGTGCACGAGGATCAGCGCGGTCGCGGACAATTCCAGCGCGCGCTTGATCACCTCGCGCGGATAGACCGGGGTGTGGTCGACGGTGCCGGTCTGCTGCACCTCGTCGGCGATGAGCTGGTTGCGCTTGTCGAGGAACAGCAGGCGGAATTGCTCCTTGTCGGCAAACGCCATGCTGGTGCGGCAATAGTCGATCACCTCGTTCCAGGACGACAGCGCGTTGCGGTTGTTGACCTCGCCCTTGGCGACGCGGTGCGATGCCGCCGCGATCAGCTTGAGCTGGTGGATCGCGGGCTCGCCGACGCCGTCAACCTCGCGCAGGCGCGCCACCGGGGCATGGACGACTTCGGCGAACGAGCCGAATGTCTTGATGAGCGTCTTCGCCAGCGGCTTGGTGTCGCGCCGCGGCAGCGCCGGAAACAGCGCCATCTCCAGCAGCTCGTAGTCGCTGAGCGCATCCGCACCGGCGCTGTAGAAGCGCTCGCGCAGCCGCTCGCGATGGCCGAGATAGTGCGGCGCTTCCTCCGGCTTGCTCTTGTCGTGGTCTGACTTGGCGGGCATCGGCCGCCAGCATTGCCGCGGACCAGCGCTTTTGCAACCGTCAATTGCGGGACGGCGCGCAGGCCCTGGCATCTGGCTTTGAAGATGGTGACTCAGCCCGCCGGTCTCCTGGCGCCGTGCGCTGGTGCGGGCACCGTGACCGCCACCACACCGGCGAGAATGAACAGCATTCCGGCAAGACTGGACCAGGTAAATTGCTCGCCGAGCCATGCGGTACCGAGCGCCACCGCGAAACCGGCGCGCAGATAGCTTCCGCTTGTCGTGCCGAGCGGACCGAGCGTGTGGATCAGCCGGAAATAGATCACCATCGCGAAAGCCGTGCAGACCACCGCGAGCGCGATCACCGCCGCGATCGCCTGCGCCGGCGGCGGCGGCAGTGTCCACGGCTGTTCGAGAGCGGCGGCGATCGGGAGCATGAGAAGCGCCGCGCAACTCATGGCTCCGGCCGCCGTGACGATCGCGGGACGGCCCGAGAAGCGCTGCCCCCATATCGGTGCGAGCGCATAGCAGAGGCTCGCGCACAGTACCGCTGCCTGGCCCAGCGGAACGGCCGTGCCGATCCCCGCAAACGCATCGGTACCTATGGTCACGGCGACGCCCGCGAGACCGAGACCGACGCCGATGATCTTCTGGCCGTTGACGGTCAGCCGCCCGCGCATGGTCATCATCGCGATCGCGAGCACAAACATCGGCGGGGTTGCATTGAGTACGCCGGCGAGACCGCTTGCGATATGTGCCTCGCCCCAGCTGATCAGGGTGAAGGGCAGCGCACTTTGCAGTAGCCCTTGCACGAAGAGGGCCGCCCAGTCCGATCCTCGGCGGGGAAGGGCGTGTCCCTGCGCGAGAGCGATCAGGATCAGGATAATGGCCGCGATCGTCACCCGCGCGGCGACCATCGTGAAGGGCGGAATCGTCTGGATCGCGACCTTGATCAGCGTGAACGAGCTGCCCCAGATCAGCGAGAGCAGCAGCAGGAGCCCGATCTCCAGCGCGAGAGTGGTCTTGCTTCGCGTCGTTTGTTGCCCTTGCATGCTCATGCGATTTGCTCCTGAAGCGATCGACACCATGATCCGGAGCGCCGGGAGAGGCTGGCTGAATTCGGACCTCATCGCCCGATCGAGTCCGATTTCAGCTACTCGGCGTGCAGCGCGGGCATTATTATCGCGCAATGGCGACAGGCTCGGCGCATCGGCAAACGCTGCCACCGCATCTCGACTGGGAAACCTGCGATCGGGCTCGGCTGGCCCGTGCGCGCGCTTTCGACGGACTGTTCTTCTCCGGTGTCCGCTCGACGCGCATCTATTGCCGGCCGGTCTGTCCGGTTCGTCCTGCTCGCTCCGAGAACGTCACCTTCTATGCGACAGCTGCCGCCGCCGAGCGGGCCGGTTTTCGCCCGTGCCTCCGCTGCCGGCCGGAAACGGCGCCGGGGTCGCCGGCCTGGATGGGAACGGCGAGCACCGTGGCGCGCGGGATGCGTCTGATCCATGACGGTTTTCTGGATGAGGCGTCAATGACGGAGCTCGCAGAAGCCCTTGGCGTCGGGCCGCGCCACCTGCTTCGCCTGTTCATGCGCCACGCCGGGGCGAGCCCGAGCGAGATCGCAGCGACGCGGCGGGTGCAGGAAGCCAAGCGCTTGATCGACCAGACCAGCATGACATTGGCGGAGATCGCCTTCGCCGCAGGTTTCGGCAGCGTTCGCAGATTCAACGATGCCTTTGCCGCGACCTACAAGCGGCGGCCGTCGTCGTTCCGCCGGCCGCGATAGGCGCGCGTCGGCGCTTGCGCCGCCATCACCCGATCTGCTTTTCGCCGTGCCGCTCCGATAGCGTGAAGATCTCGACGCCGGTGGCGGTGACGCCGACGGAGTGCTCGAACTGCGCCGACAGCGAGCGATCGCGGGTGACGGCGGTCCAGCCGTCGGACAGGATCTTCACATGCGGCTTGCCGAGATTGATCATCGGCTCGATGGTGAAGAACATGCCCGGCTTGAGCTGCACGCCTTCGCCCGGCCGGCCGATATGGATGATGTTCGGCTCGTCGTGGAACATGCGCCCGAGGCCATGACCGCAGAAATCGCGCACCACGCTCATGGCCTGCGGCTCGACGAAGCTCTGGATGGCGTGGCCGATGTCGCCGGTGGTGGCGCCGGGCTTCACCGCGGCGATACCCCGCATCATCGCCTCATACGTCACTTCGATCAGCCGTTCGGCCTTGCGCGCGATCGGGCCGCACGCATACATGCGGCTGGAATCGCCATACCAGCCGTCGACGATGAAGGTGACGTCGATGTTGACGATGTCGCCCTCTTTCAACGGACGGTCGCCGGGCATGCCGTGGCAGACCACGTGGTTGAGCGAGGTGCAGGTCGAGTAGCGGTAGCCGCGATACATCAGCGTCGCCGGATAGGCATTGTTGCTGAAGGCGAAGTCGCGGACGAACTGGTCGATGCGCTCGGTCGGCACGCCGGGCCCGACGATGTCGGTGAGCTCGTCGAGGCACTTCGCCACCAGCGCTCCCGCCTTGCGCATGCCGGCAAAGGCGCTCGGTCCGTGCAGCTTGATCTGTCCGGTCTTGCGCAGGGAGGTATCGGAAGCTTCGACGTAACTCATGCGGGCGCTATCTTCTGGGGTGGGCTCGATATCGGCGGAAAGGCTTGATTTCACGCTCCAATTTAATGATTGCGAGCCTTCATGCAAGTCAGACGTGCCTGCCTTGCGCCCGTAAGCGGGCCTAATTCGGGACTTCTACGGTGGTTTCCACCGGCAGGGCGCCGCCGCGGATGCGGATTTCGCGGACGGGATAGGGAACCCGGATGCCCTCGCGCTTGAAGGCGTCCCACAGTGACAGCATCACGTCGCTCTTGACGTTGTCCATGCCGTCGGGGTCGGCGATCCAGAAGGTCAGCGAGAACTTCATCCCGGCTTCCGCGAACTCGGTCAGGATAGAATTCGGCGGCTTGCCCTTCTGCGCGCGGGGATGAGCGGCAGCGGTCTCGGCGGCGAGCTTGCAGACCAGCCGCGGGTCGGCGTCGTAATTGGTGCCGAAGGAGATCTTCACCAGCGTGTTCTTGTCGGTGTAGGTCCAGTTGACGACCTTCTGCGTCACCAGATCCTCGTTGGGGACCAGGAATTCGCGGCCGTCGCCGGCGGCGACGGAAATATAGCGCGTCTTCATCGCGCTGATCCGCCCCGTGTTGTCGCCGATGGTGACGAGGTCGCCGGGCTTCACCGATTTGTCGGCGAGCAGGATGATCCCCGAGATGAAATTGGCCACGATCTTCTGCAGGCCGATACCGATGCCGACGCCGACCGCGCCGGAGAACACCGCGAGCGCGGAGAGGTCGATGCCGACCGCGCCGAGCGCAATGACAATTGCGATGGCCAGAAGTCCGATGCGGATGATCTTGATCAGCAGCACCTGCACCGACGGGGTCAAATCGGTGGTCGAATTGATCCGGCTCTCGGCGAAATTGCTGGCGATATTGGTGGCCCAGAGCGCGATGAGCAGCAGCGCGCCGGCCTTGATCACCAGCAGCGGCGTCAGCCGCAGGCCGCCGAGCACGATGGCGAAGGAATCCAGCAAATCCACCGTCGCATCGAGCTGGCCGAGGATGGAGAGCGCGGCGACAAACCAAGCCGTGATCGACACCAGCTTGACGATGAAGGCGTTGCGCAGCATCGAGGTCAGCAGCCGGATCGCGAGCCAGGCCAGCCCGAGCTTGGCGGCGACCATCAGCAGATAGCTGCGGCTCGGCCACGTCGCGTGATACATCACCACGCGGGAGATGATCACCAGCAGGGTGAACACCGCCGTCGAGGCGCTGCTCACCATGACGCGGGCGAAGTGCCGGAGCGGCAGCGGCCAGTGCATCGCCAGCGATGTCATGTCGACGCGGTGGCGAACCCCGGCTTCCGCGGCATAGGCGATGCCGGCCGCAGCCAGGATCAGGCCGAATTGCAGGTAGAACCAGGGTGAGGAGATCTCCGCCCCGACGCTGCGTGGGGTGGTCTGCACGAACTCCATGAAGTCTTTGAGGTCCATGTCCATCGGTCTCGTCGGGAAGCGGGCGGGAGGATTTGATTCGAGGGCGCCGCAGAATCCCACAAAGGGAGCGGCCGGGCCACCGATACACCGCTAAGTGAAGTGCGTTAAGGCCGCAAAATACGGGCAGATTGCCGCGAGCGGGAGAAAATGGGTTGGCGCGGGAGTCCGCCGACGATAAGGATGCCATTCCAGCGAATTCGTACCCGGAAGGTGGATGGCCTCCCTCGACTCTGTCAGCCTCGCCATATTGCTCGGCGCCGTCCTGGTGTTGGCCGGCATCCTGTCGAGCCTGCTTGCACTGCGCTTCGGCGCGCCCTTGCTGCTCGTCTTTCTTGCCATCGGCATGCTCGCGGGCGATTCCGGCCCCGGCCAGCTTCAGTTCGACGACGTCCGCACCACCTATCTGGTCGGCTCGGTGGCGCTTGCCCTGATCCTGTTCGACGGCGGCCTGAAGACGCGCTTTGCCAGCATCCGCACCGTGCTCGCGCCATCCGTGGTGCTCGCCACCGTCGGCGTGCTTCTGACTGCGCTGATCACGGCGCCGTTCGCCAAATACGCACTCGATCTCAACTGGACGGAGTCGCTGCTGGTCGGCGCCGTGGTGGCCTCGACTGATGCCGCCGCTGTGTTCCTGCTGGTGCATACCCAGGGCCTGCGCCTGCGCCCGCGTGTCGGCGCGACGCTGGAAGTGGAATCCGGCACCAACGATCCCTTCGCGATCTTCCTCACCTTGATGCTGGTCGAATACATCTCCCTCGGAACGGGCACGGCCGGGCATGTGATGATGGAGTTCTTGCTGGAGGCGGTGCTGGGCGCCGTCGTCGGCTTCCTCGGCGGACGTCTGGTCGTCGTCGCGCTCAACCAGGTGGCGCTGCCGCAGGGCCTGCATGCGCCGTTTGTCACGACTGCGGCGCTCGTCATCTTCGGTGGCTCGCAGATCATGCATGCCTCGGGTTTTCTCGCGGTCTATCTCGCCGGCATCATCATCGGCAACCGGCCGACCCGTGCGCATAATTCGGTGGTGGCGTTCCTGGATGCTGCGACCTGGCTGGCGCAGATCGTGATGTTCGTGCTGCTCGGCCTGCTGGTCTCGCCGAGCCGGCTTGGCGCCAGCGTGCTGCCGGCGGTCGGGATCGCCTTCGTGCTGATGCTGGTGGCGCGGCCGATCGCGGTGTTCGTGTGCCTGGCGCCGTTCCGCTTCAACTGGCGCGAGAAGATCTTCATCGCCTGGACCGGCCTGCGCGGTGCGGTCGCGATCTTCCTGGCCTCGATCCCGATGCTGGTCGGGCTGACGAAAGCATATCTCTATTTCGACGTCGCCTTTGTTGTCGTCATCATCTCGCTGCTGCTGCAAGGCTGGACGCTGGCGCCGGCCGCGCGCAAGCTTCATGTCGCGCTGCCGCGCGCCGAGCGCGGCCCGCGCCGCGTCGAGCTCGATCTGCCCGGCCAGCTCGAGCAGCAACTCGTCGGCTATCCGGTGCGGCCCAAGAGCCTGTATTTCCGCCGCGGCCTGATCCCGTCCTGGTCCAAGCCGACGCTGGTGATCCGCAACGAGAACATTCTGACGCCGGTTGAAGCCGAGCCGATCGCGCCGGGCGACTACATCTATCTGCTGGCGCCGCCGGAAAAGGCCGAGTCGCTCGACCGCTTCTTCGTCGACATGCAGCCGAGCTCGGCACCCGATCCGCATCTGCTCGGCGACTTCATGGTCTCCGGCGAGCATACGCTCGCCGAGCTCGCGGAGATCTACGGGGTGAAGGCCGGCGAAGACGAGAGCAAGCTGACTTTGGCCGATTATTTCGACGTCCATCTCGACCGCGCGCCGAAAGAGGGCGCCGAGCTTGCGCTGGATCCGATCGTGCTCGTCGCGCGCTCCATCTCCGGCGGCCGAGTCAACGTCGTTGGCCTGCGCCTGCCGGAAGACGAGGAAGCGCCCGCGCCGCTGACGCGCAGGCAAGCGCTGCGCCGCAAGCTAGCGGAGCTGTGGACCTCGGTGGCGGGGGTCTAGTCATCTCGTTGTCACTCCGGAGCGCGCGCTAGCGCGAACCCGGTGTGACGAAAATGAGGAGCCGCCACCAAATCGCCGCAACCGCCAAAGATTTGCGCCTTCGTGATCCCTGTGTCCGGAACGCTCCGCGACGCCGCTCGTTCTTAGCCGCGTAAACGTATCTGACAGGAGCAACCTATGCGAAATCTCATCTTGCCGGCCGTCGTCGCGATCGGTCTCGGATCGGCGGCCCCGGCGATGGCCTATGACACCGGCGATCAGATCTCGATGCAGGCCGCGCTCGACGTCGCGAGTGATATTGGTGTCATGACCATTTCGCACACCGAGTTGGCCGGCGACGAATGGCAGATCGAAGGCCGTGACAGTGTCGGCCGCTGGATGGAAGTCGATGTGGACGCCCGAACGGGCGAGGTGCGCAACGTCGATCGCGGCTGGTAGTGACGGGCTGTAAGTTAGAGCGAGGCGGTTCGTCGAAACGCGATCCGCCTCGTCGCTACGTCAGCACCTTTACCCCACCAAACGACGTCACCCGCCCCTGCTTCAGCATCACGATCTGCGTGGCGAGCTGGCGCAGCTCGGCGACGTCGTGGCTGACATAGACCATGGGGACATTGGCCTCGTCGCGCAGCCGCACCAGATAGGGCAGGATCTCGAGCTTGCGGCCCTCGTCGAGCGCGCCGAGCGGCTCGTCGAGCAGCAGCAGGCGCGGCCTCGACAGCAGCGCGCGGCCGAGCGCGACGCGCTGGCGTTCGCCGCCGGAGAGTTTTCCGGGGCGGCGATCAAGCAGCGCACCGATGTCGAGCAGGTCGATGACGCGCGCGTGCTGGGCCGGGTCGGACGCAAGGCCGTTCATGCGCCGGCCGTAATCGAGGTTTTGCGCCACATTGAGATGCGGAAACAGCCGCGCGTCCTGGAACACATAGCCGATGCGGCGGCGATAGGTCGGCACATGAATGCCGGCCGCGGTGTCGTCGACGGTCTCGCCGTCGATCACGATGGTGCCGCGATCCGGACGCAACAGCCCTGCGATCATGTTGACCAGCGAGCTCTTGCCCGCGCCGGAGGCGCCGAACAGTCCGATGACGCGGCCCTCGCTGGTGAAGGACGCGGACAGCGAGAACTCGCCGAGCTGCTTTTCGATGTCGACGCGCAGCATGGTCAATTCCCGTGCAGGCGCTGCGTGGCGCGGCGGGCGAACCACTCGGCGGCGATCAACGCGCCGAGCGCGAGCACGATCGAGACGATCACCAGTCGCCCCGCGGCCGCGTCGCCGTCAGGCGTCTGGATCAGCGAATAGATCGCGGACGAAATCGTCTGGGTCTCGCCGGGAATGTTGGAAACGAAGGTGATGGTGGCCCCGAACTCGCCGATCGCTTTGGCAAAGCCAAGCACCATGCCGGCGAGGATGCCGGGCAGCGCCAGCGGCAGCGTCACCGTGAAGAACACTTTCCACGGTGCCGCGCCGAGCGTTTCGGCGGCCTGTTCGAGCCGGCTGTCGATCGCCTCGATCGACAGCCGTATCGGGCGCACCAGCAGTGGGAACGACATCAGGCCGCAGGCGAGCGCAGCGCCGGTCCAGCGAAAGGCGAAGACGATGCCGAGCGTATCGGCGAGGAAGCCGCCAATGAGGCCGCGGCGTCCAAACGTCAGCAAGAGCAGATAGCCGGTGACAACAGGCGGCAGCACCAGCGGCAGATGCACCAGCGCATCGAGCACCGACTTGCCCCAGAAATCACGCCGCGCGAGCAGCCACGCCAGTGCAATGCCGAACGGCGTTGCGACCAGCGTTGCGACGATCGCGACCCTGAGGGAGAGCAGGATCGCCGTCCATTCAGCGGGAGAAATCTCGGACATCAAGTCGCAGATATCACGTCGGAGATATTAAGTCGTGGGGCTGACCAGGTACTTGAAACCGTATTTCTCCAAAATGGTCTTGGCAGCGGTCGAGCGCAGGAAGGCGAGGTAGTCACTGGTCTCGCCCTTCGCGACCGTGGTCGCAGCAACCGGATAGATGATCGCGGGGTGCGAGTCCGCCGGAAAGGTGCCGACGATCTTCACGCCTGGCTCGACCTTGGCATCGGTGGAATAGACGATGCCGAGATTAGCCTCGCCGCGGGCCACCAGCGTCAGCGCGGCGCGCACGCTCTCGGCCATCGCGAATTTCGGCTCGGCGGCCTGCCACGCCCCGAGCTTCTCCAGTGCCGCCTTGGCATACTTTCCAACCGGCACCGACTTGACGTCGCCGGTCGCGATCCTGCCGTCGCCGGCGAGTTTTGCGAGGTCGAAGCCTTGCGCGATGGTGACGTTGTCGATCTTGGAATCCTTCGGCGCGATCAGCACGATGCTGTTGCCGAGCAGATTGACCCGGGTCGGCTCGTTGATGGCCTTCTTGCTTGTCGCGTAGTCCATCCAATCGGTATCGGCGGAGACGAACACATCGGCCGGCGCGCCCTGCTCGATCTGCTTGGCGAGCACCGAGCTCGCGGCATAGCTGACGCTGAACTTGACGCCGGTTTTTGCGGTGTAGGCGGCATCGACCTCGTCGAGCGCGTTCTTCATCGAGGCGGCGGCGAACACGGTGATGGTCTTGTGCTCGGCGGCGGCAGGCGAAAGGCTCGCGGTCAGAACGAGCAAAACCGAAAAAAGCGCGGAAAGGCGGGACATCGAAAGCGCTCCATGCGCACGCTCAGGGCACGCGAGGCGGCGCGCGCAAGACGGCGTTGGTTGAGTCAGGCTGCGACCGGCGGAAGCGCTGTTCCGGCAAGCCCGCCGGACTTACGGTCCGGCAAGCGATCGCTGGTGCGACCATAACAGGCTGGCGAAACAGGTCAAAGCCGACGTTTGGTCCGATCCAGCTCCGATCCCGCAAGGCGAGGAGGACAGCCGGCTAAGGCTTCGCGTCCCTCGCATGCAGCACCACTTTGCAGGCCGCCGGCATCTGCGCCAGCGTCATCGGCGGTTTCGGCTTCGGTGGCTCCGGCGGCGGCTTGGGGTGCAGCACGCCATCGCTGAACCAGTAAGCGAGATCGGAGGGCTTGCAGCCCTCGTCCTCGGATTGCGAGGACTGGCCTTCGCATTCGCCCGCGCCCGCCGGGCAGCGCATGCGGATATGGAAGTGATAGTCGTGGCCCCACCACGGCCGTATCTTCGACAGCCAGGAACGGTCGCCCTTGGCCTCACGGCACAGCGCCTTCTTGATCGCGGCATTGACGAAGATGCGCTGCACCGCCGGCTCCCGCGCCGCGTCTCGCAGCACCAGCACATGGCCTGGCGTGAACACTTTTGGATCGATGTCGAGCCGGTCCTGCCGCACCATCATCACCGCCGACATCTCCTCACGCTCCTCGCGCGACAAACGTCGGTCCGGCATCGGCGTCAGCCAGATATCGGCGTCGAGGCCGATCTGGTGACTGGCATGGCCTGACAGCGCCGGCCCGCCGCGCGGCTGGCCGATGTCGCCGACCAAAATGCCCGGCCATCCCGCGTCCTTGTGCACCCTGGCCGCGAGGCGCTTGATCAGCGCGATCATCGCGGGGTGACCGTAGCTGCGGTTACGCGACAGTCGCATCACCTGCCAATTGTCGCCGTTGAGCGGCATCTGCTCGGCGCCGCCGATGCAGCCCTTGACGTAGGAGCCGATGACATGGGCCGGTCCCCTCGACGGCAGCAGCTTTCGCGCGAACAGCTCCCTGGCGCCGATACTGGGATCGTTGGGATTGGTGAGCGGCGGCAGCGGTTTCGGGGTCACGCTGCCTTTGTCCTGGGCCAGCGCGTCGCCGGCGGCCAGGAGCGTCATGACGAGCAGGAGGGGGGTGAGGCGGCGGGGACTCATGCTGGCAACCTTATAACCCAACACCGCGTCGGGGTTAAGAAACAGTCGTTCGGCCAAAATATCGTCCGAAAGTCGCAGTTCCCCGCGCGGAGCCGGTCGTTTTTAACGGCGCGATAACCCTCTCATGCATTGGCCAAAATTCGTGCGGAGGACGCATACTCACTCCGCTCTGCATGCAATCGCGCGCGATCCCGGAAATAATTCAAGGCAGCGCGTAATTTTTGCGCCATCTCGTTCTCCAATGGCGACGATGCGATGCGCTTGGCGCGCCCGTCGGCGCTGCCGCGCCTTGTAAACGGGCAATAACGGCTGACTTCTTGTGGCTGCCAGTCCGTGCGTCCAACCGTCGAACTACCCAAGATTACCTTTTTTTCAGACACTTGCTCCACACCTTGCGGTCGCTGAGTGCGACTGGGACGAGTGAAGTTGAGTTCGGGGTCTCGAAAACCAAAAAAGCGGAAGGGGAGCGTGCTTGGCAGGCTCGGCCTGCACCCGCGCAAGCCGCGTTTTGCGCGCGCGCCTCATCCTCCGTCCGAACGCGACGAGGTTCTGCGCAGCCGCGCCGAGGCGGAAGCCGCGATCGCGGAAGCGCGCAAATCCCATGAGCGTCTGCGTCAGGCCATCGAGATCCTGCCGCAGGGCATCGTATTTCTCGATGCCGAGGGCCGCTACGTCCTCTGGAACAAGCAATACGCCGAGATCTACAGCAAGACCGCCGATCTGTTCGAAGAAGGCGCGCGTCTCGAAGACACGCTGCGCATTGGTGTCGCCCGCGGCGACTATCCCGAGGCTGCCGGCCACGAGGAAGACTGGATCGCCGAGCGGCTGCAAAAACTCTATCAGCCCGGCGCGCGCCACGAGCAGAAGCTGGCGGACGGTCGCGTCATCCTGATCGACGAGCGGCTGACCGGCGACGGCGGCGTCGTCGGCCTGCGCGTCGATATCACCGAGTTGAAGCAGCGCGAGGCCTCGTTCCGCCTGCTGTTCGACGGCAATCCCGTCCCCATGATCGTCTGCGCGCTGGACGATGAGCGTATCCTCAGCGTCAACGATGCGGCGGTCGCCCATTACGGCTACAGCCGCGCCGAGTTCGAGCGGCTGACAATCCGCTCCCTGCAGGCTTTCGAGAGCGAGCCGCCCTGGACCTCAGATCCGACCGGCGAGGAGCAGGCCGGGCGCACCTGGAAGCACGTCAAGGCCGACGGCGCGCTGATCGATCTTGCGATCTATTCCCGCGAACTGAGCTATGCCGAGCGGCCCGCGGTGCTGCTCGCGCTGATGGACATCACCGAGCGCAAACGCGCCGAGGCGCGGCTCGCCTTCATGGCGCAGCATGACGGCCTGACCGGCCTGCCCAACCGCAGTTTGCTGCGCCAGCAGGTCGACGAGATACTGCTGCACACCCGCCGCAGCACCGACAAGGTCGCGCTGCTGATGCTGGGGCTCGACAATTTCAAGGCGGTCAACGACGCGCTGGGACACGCGGTCGGCGACAAGCTCTTGCGCGGAGTCGGCAAGCGGCTGCGCTCGACCTTGCGCGAGGAAGACGCGCTGGCCCGGCTGAACTCGGACGAGTTCGCGATCGTGCAGAGCGGCCTGACGCGCCCCGAGGACGCGGTGTTGCTGGCGAAGCGCCTGCTTGAAGCCATCGCCGATCCCTATCTGCTCGACGGCCATTCCGTGGTGATCGGCGCTTCCATCGGCATCGCGATGGCGCCGGGCGACGGCGATGATTCCGAGAAGCTGCTCAAGAGCGCCGGCATGGCACTGTCGCGCGCCAAGCTGGATGCGCGCGGCACGTTTGCGTTCTTCGAGGCCGCGCTCGACGCCAAAGCGCAGGGCCGGCGCAAGATCGAGGTCGAGCTGCGCGACGCGATCCAGAGCGACGTGCTGCGTCCGTACTACCAGCCGCTGATCGACCTCCAGAGCGGCCGCATCACCGGCTTCGAGGCGTTGGTGCGCTGGCCGCATGCCGATCGCGGCATGGTCTCGCCGGCCGAGTTCATTCCGGTGGCGGAAGAAACCGGGCTGATCAACCCGCTCGGTGGCTTGATGCTGCGCCGGGCGTGCCTGGACGCCGCGACTTGGCCCGACGACGTCCGCGTCGCCGTCAATCTGTCGCCGCTGCAGTTCCGCAGCGGCAATCTGCTTTCGGTGGTGACGGACGCGCTGAAGCATTCCGGCCTGCCGCCGCGGCGGCTCGAGCTCGAGATCACCGAGACGCTGCTTTTGGAGAAGAGCGCCCAGGTGCTGGCGACGCTGCATGCGCTGCGCGCGCTCGGCGTACGCATCTCGATGGACGATTTCGGCACCGGCTATTCCAGCCTCAGCTATTTGCGCAGCTTCCCCTTCGACAAGATCAAGATCGACCAATCCTTCGTGCGCGATCTCGGCGCCAACCGCGAGGCCCAGGCGATCATCCGCTCCATCGTCAGCCTCGGCAAGGGGCTCGGCGTCATCATCACCGCCGAGGGTGTCGAGACCGAAGCCGAGCTGAGCTGCCTCCGGGCCGAAGGCTGCGACGAGGGTCAGGGTTTTCTGTTCAGCAAGGCCCGGCCGAACGCCGAGATCGTCAGCCTGCTGGCCGCGCAGCGCGGCATCGACGGATTGGACGAGGACGCCGCGCTGGTGGCGTGATGCTGCAGTCTGATACGGTCGAACCTTGAGCCGTCCGCCGGCGTCTTATGGCTGGATCGGACGAGCGGATGCGACATTGCCATCGCCTCTGACGCCTCAACCCTGACGCCCGGACCGCGCTACGCCCGCTTCTCGCGGCGGCTGAAAGCCATTCTGCTCGACTGGATGCTGGCGATGGCCCTGCTGTTCGGCGCCTTGACGGTGGCGAGCAACGTGCAGAACGACACTTTGTGAGCTAGGCGGCGCCGCGCAGGCCCGCGAGGAAGGTGTCGACGCTCTGCCGGAGCGCGGAGGCGTGCTGGCCGAGTTCACCCGAAGCAACCATGACATTGCTGGCCAGTGCGCGCGACTGGTCGGCGGACTGGCTCGCGCCGGCGACATTGGCCGAGACGTCGGTGGTGCCGGCGGACGCCTGCTGCACGCTGCGGGCGATCTCCCGCGTCGCCGAGCCCTGCTCTTCGACTGCAGCGGCGATGGTGGTGGTAATGCCGCTGATCTCGCGGATGGTGTCGCTGATCCCTGAAATCGCCGTGACGCAATTGCCGGTCGCGGCCTGGATCGCGGTCACCTGGCTTGCGATCTCGTCGGTGGCCTTCGCGGTCTGGCTGGCGAGCCCCTTTACCTCGGCGGCGACCACCGCGAAGCCGCGGCCGGCTTCGCCCGCACGCGCCGCCTCGATCGTGGCGTTGAGCGCCAGCAGATTGGTCTGGCTTGCGATCTCGCTGATCAGCCGCAGCACGTCGCCGATGCGCTCGGCTGCGGCGGCGAGGCTCGTGACCATCGCCGTCGTTTCGGTGGCCTTGACCACCGCGCCGCTCGCGACCTGACTGGAATGGGTGACCTGGCGACCGATCTCGTTCACCGATGAGGCCAGCTCCTCGGTCGCCGCAGCGACCGCATTGACGCTGGTCGAGGCCTCCTCGGAGGCTGTCGCCGCGGCGGAAGCACGCTGCGAGGTGCCGTTGACGCTCGTGGTGATCTCGCCGGCGACGTGTTGCATGCCTTCGGTCGCCTTTGCGACGGCCGACACCACGCCCTTGACGTCGGCCTCAAAACGATCAGCCATCTGGCGCTGCAGCGCCTGTTTCTCCATTTCTGCCCGGGCCTTGTCGGCCTCCTGCGCCTCGCGCATTGCCTCTGCCTCAAGCATGTTGCGGCGGAACACGTCAACCGCCTTGGCCATGGTGCCAAGCTCGTCCCGGCGTTCGCTCCCGGGAATGGTGACGCTGGTATCGCCGCTCGATAGCCGGTTCATGACCGCGGTGATCGCGGCAAGCGGCCGCGACAGGCCGCGGCCGAGCAGGAACGCCAGCACGATGGCGGCAGCGAGGATCGCGACCGTGCCGAGGATCAGATTGCGTTCCGCGGCCGCGAAAGCGGCCTCGTATTCCGTCGTGTCCTTGATGATTTCAAGGACGCCGACCGGCGCGCCGGCGTAGTTCTTGATCGGCCCGGCGTAGACGGCGACTGGATGACCGTCGAGCTCGGCTTCGCGCAGCAGCGGCGCGCCGTCGATCGCGGCTTTCAATTCGTCGGGCTTGGCGACCGCGTTCTCGCCGAAGGTGGACGACAGCTTGTTCAAATTCTTGCCGTCGACGGAGTAGACGGCAAGGTCGATGCCGAAGCGCTTTTTGGCGCGGTCGACGAATTCCTTGCCGAAGGCGGCGCCGACGTCGACATTGGCCAGGTTCTTGCCGTCGCGCACGATCGGCGTCATGCCGAAGATGCCGAGCGCTTCGCGGCCCGGCTCGACGCCGACGATCTGCCGGCCGGTCTTGAGCGCCTCGACCACGGTGGCGCGGCGGGCGGAAACGTCGTCGCCGAAAGTCTTGGGCGCGTGGACGCGGACGAAGGAGATCGCCGGCGGAAGCTGGAAGGTGATCAGCGGGATGCCCTGCGCCTTCAGCGCCTTGTTGGCGTCGCCGAGCAGCGTGAGGAGACTGTCGCGGTCGCCCTTGGCGATGGCATCGCCGACCGGCGGCAGGGCCGCGATCACGGTGGAGACTGCCAGCGCGGCACGTCCTTCATAGTCGATCGCGGCGATCACGCTTTCATATTGCAGCTTGAGCTGCTGATCGAGCGCGAGCCGCGTCAGCGCCCGCTGCTGGCTGATCGAGAAGCCGGAGAGAATGGCGCAGGCCACCGCAACGGTGAGCGCGATGGCGAGAATCAGGCGGGCGGCAATCGACTTGAGTTTGAACATCGAAAATTCCCAGGCATTTCCAAATCTTGCTTTTGCGGAAGGTCCCAGAAATTGCTTAACAACAAGGCCGGCACGTCCTCCGTGTTTCAACGGATTCGTTGCCATCCTTTTGCATGACTCAATGCAGTGAGCGCATGGAGCATTGGTCATTCGTCATAGCGCGAGACAAAGCGCCGCAGCTTCATTCGCCTGAGACTATCGGTTTTCGGCAAGGATCGCCTTGCCGACGTCCTCGTAATGCGTGTCGCGCGCCTGGATCTGCTGGGCGATGGCGTGCATGTCGCGAAACCGCCGCTCGAACGGATTGCCGCGGAATACCGCGGTCGCACCCGCCATGTGATAGGCGGTGTCGACCACGCGCGCCGATTGATGGATGGTCCAGGTCGCAGCCAGCCTGACGGCGCCGCGATGTGCCGTGCTGAACTCGCCGCTCGCGCTGAGATCGCGCCACATCGCATTCGCCGTTGCATAGAGATAGGCGCGCGCGGCGCGCAAATCGCCCTCGGTGCGGCCGATCAGGCCCTGGACCGCCTGGTTGTCGCGCATGGTGTGTGCGGCCAGCGACTGATGCTTTCCACGTGCCAGCGCGATTGCCGCATCCAGCGTCGCGCGCGCCACGCCGAGCGAGACCGCGGCAAAGCCGAGGCTGAAGGTCGAGCCGGTGCCGATCCTGTAGAGCGGGCCGGTCTCGCGCAGCGCGGACGGCACGTCACGAAACGCCGTGAAACGCTCGGGGATGAAGAGGTCGCTCACCTCGTACGCGTCGGTGCCGGTCCCGGCGAGCCCGATCGCCTGCCAAACGTCATGAAGCGTCGCGCTCGCCACCGGAAACAAAATAGTCCGCACCTCCGGCGAGCCATCGGCATTCTTGCGCGGCGTCCCGTCAGCACCGACGATGCGGACATGCGCCCCCAGCCAGCTCGCCTGCCGCGAGCCCGAGGCAAAGTCCCAGCGCGCCGTGACGCGGTAGCCGCCCTCGACCGCCCGCGCCTCATGTGCAATCGCGCCCCAGGCGAGGATGCCGGGGCCCGCGTTGAAGATCTCCCGCGCGGTATCGTGATCGAGCGAAGCTGCGATCATGGCGCAGACCGTGCACTGGCCGAGACACCAGGCCGTGGAGGCATCCGCCTTCGCGATCTCCTCCAGCATCTGCATGAAGGCTTCCGGTGCAGCTTCAGCGCCGCCGAGGCTTTGCGGCAGCAGTGCGCGGTAGAGCCCGTTCTCGATCAGTGCCGAGACGACGGGAGCGGTCAGCCGCCGCGTCCGCTCGATCGCGTCAGCTTCGCCCGAAATGAGCGGCGCAAGTGCGCGGGCACGTTCGACGAGGCCAACTCCGGGAGTTGCGTTCATGCGCGTTTTCCTCGCCCATTCTGCCGTGAGCGGTAAGACGCGATGGTGGTCTATTTGGCAGGGAGGATCAAGGTGGTGCGGTTGTCATTTCGGGGCGCGCGATCGCGCGAAGTGTCTTGCGTCCCGATCTTGATGGCGTGGACCGGACTTAGCACGGGTCATCGAGCACTCGCTCCATGATGATCGTGCGTTCGTCACCATAGTAGCTATCGCGTACGGCATTGAACCCGAGTCGTGCGTAGAAAGTTTCGGCGGTGACCGAGGAAGGAACGGTCAACGCGGGAATGTTCCGTTCGCGCGCCGTACGCTCGATCTGGGCCATCAGCAGCTTGCCGACACCTTGGGCCTGAACGTCGGGAGCGACGAAGACCGTGCGGACGACGCTTCCGTCAAGGCTTGCCGTTCCGACGAGGCGGCTGCCGATGATGGCGACAAAGACAGTACGTTTCCCGATCAGCTTCCGTACGGCGCCTGGACTGAAACTGCGCTCGACCCTCCCTATGATCTCGTCGGTATAGTCTTTCGGATTGGTTTCGCGCAGCGCCCGCAAGATGACCGCGCTGATGGCAGCGGCGTCATCGTCAAGCGCAGGCCTGATTTTGCATTCCATGAACCGCTCCGCTGAAGCCCTTGAGAATGACTGACGCCTGCGTCCCAGATTGGCAATCAGCTTGTCGCGCAACCAGAGTTGATGCTACCGTCTGTAGCACAATCTTGGGAGGCCGCCCACGGGGCACGTCATGAAGGAGCCAACCCGCCGCGGTGTTCGGCCTGCCGCAGCTTCCACAAGCGTCGAGGAGCAGGCCGAGCCAAAGCTCCATGACGCACCCATGAGCGATATCATCAATGCTTTGACCAGTGGACGGGCCACCGCTACGGCGCTGGCCAAAACCTATCTGGCGCGCATTGATGCCTACGACCGTGGTGGGCCCATGCTCAACTCCGTGCGCGAGCTCAATCCCGACGCGCTCATGATCGCCCGCAAGTTAGATGGCATCGTGCCATCGGCCAAGCGGCCGCTGGCTGGCGTACCGATCCTAGTGAAAGACAACATCGCGACCGGCGACAGGCAGCCGACGACAGCCGGCTCGCTGGCGCTGGAGGGGGCGCGCGCGAGGGACGATGCCACGATTGTCAAGCTGCTGCGGGACGCCGGCGCGGTGATCCTGGGCAAGGCAAACCTGACGGAGTTCGCCAACATCCTCGCGATCGACATGCCCTCGGGCTATTCGTCGCTGGGCGGTCAGGTCAGGAATCCCTACGTACCGGCGCTCGCCGACGATCACGGTATCCCGCTCGTGGACCCGGGCGGATCGAGCTCGGGTTCGGCGGTCGCCGTGGCGGCAGGTCTGTGTGCAGCCTCTATTGGCACCGAGACCTCCGGCTCCCTGCTGCATCCGGCGAGCCGGAATGGCCTCGTCACCGTGAAGCCGACGGTCGGACTGATCAGCCGAGCCGGCATCGTGCCGATCTCGCACAGCCAGGACACAGCGGGGCCGATGACGCGCACCGTGCGAGACGCCGCGATGCTGCTGAACGTGCTGGCCGCAAAGGACCCGCTCGATCCGGTGACGGAGCGGCAGCGCAGGCCGGCCGATTACACCGCCGATCTCGCGCGGGATGCGTTAAAGGGTGCGCGCATCGGTGTGCCGAGCGACCCCGCCGACCCGCTGAACGATTGCTACTACGGCAAGTTGCCACCCGACGGGACCAAGCTGATGGCCGACGTGATCATGGTGCTGGAGGATCTCGGCGCCGTCATTGTGCGCGCCAGCATGCCGACCGCCGGCTGGATGAACGGACCAGGCACGATCATGGCCGTGCTCAATCGCAATCCGCTGAGCGCCAACAAGGGCAATCCGGTCGCGCAGCGGATCGTCTTCCTCTACGAGCTGAAGCATGACGTCAATCTCTATCTGAGGGATTGGGCGATCGAGACCGACATCAAGACGATCGCCGACATCGTGGCCTTCAACGACGATAACGCCGAAAAGGCGCTGCGTTTCGGCCAGGACCTGTTGCTCGCCGCCAACGCGACCAGGGGCGATCTCAGCGAGCGCGAATACAAATCCGCACGCGCCATGGATCTGCTCACCGCCAGGACGCGCGGCATGGATGCCTACATGAACCAGCACAAGCTTGATGCTGTCCTATTCCCCGGCGCTATGGGCGCCCCGATCGCTGCCAAAGCAGGTTATCCCAGCGTCATGGTGCCTGGAGGCTTCGTCTCGGGGGCCGACGACAAGGACACGCCGGACTATCCGCTCGGCGTCACCTTCGCCGGCCGTGCCTGGAGCGAGCACAAGCTGCTACGTCTGGCCTACGCGTTCGAGCAGGCGTCACGGACGCACAAGCCGCCCCCCGGCCTACCCGGCCTTTAGCTGGGGCCAGCAGGCAACTTAAGCCGTCTCCGATGTAGCGCGTAGGACGGGGAGAGCGAACGCGAAGCCCATCAAGCTTCAGCCTTACGATCGGATCGAGCTAACAAGAATCACTGCTCCGCATCAGGGTAACGGGTTTTGCCAGGGCTCAACCCATCCGGCGAGCTTGATGCGGTGAGTCCGACTTGACCCAGCCGAGCAACATCATGCTTCCATCAATGGACTGCTTTCGGCCGCGCACCTGGCTTATGGTGCGTACCGAAGCGTTCGACCATTGTGGCGCTGGCCTGGTTGAGCCCGATGATTTCGACTTCGGCGCCGTGGCGACGAAGCTTGAGAACGATGTCATCCAGTGCTCCGATGGCAGTGATGTCCCAGAAATGCGCGTCGCTGACGTCGATTCGGACCCGGCTCGGTACATCGAGATAGTCGAAGGCATCGACGAGACTGTTGGAGGAGGCGAAAAACACCTGCCCTGTCACGAAGTAAGTGATTTCGCGTCCGTCTTCGGATAGCTCCGTTTCGATCCCGAGCAGGCGTGCCACCTTGCCGGCGAAGAACACGCCGCTGAGTACGACGCCCGTGAGCACGCCCATCGACAGATCGCCGGTCGCCACAACCACGACGACGGTGGCCAACATCACAACGCTCGAACTTAGGGGATGGGACCGCAGGTTAAGGAGGGACGACCAGTTGAACGTGCTGATCGAGACCATGATCATCACGGCCACGAGCGCGGCCATCGGGATCTGCTTCACCCACTCGCCAAGGACAACGATCAGGAACAGCAGGAAGGCGCCGGCGAAGAACGTTGATAGACGGGTGCGCGCGCCGGCGGTGACGTTGATGACCGATTGCCCGATCATGGCGCATCCGCCCATTGCACCGAGGAAGCCGGTGACGAAGTTGGCGACGCCCTGGCCTACGCATTCCCGGTTCTTATTGCTGCCGGTATCGGTCATGTCGTCGACGATCGAAGCCGTCAGAAGCGATTCCAGCAGCCCGACCGCAGCCATCGCCAGCGAGTACGGCAGGATGATCCTCAGGGTCTCCAGATTGAAGGGGACTTGGGGGATCGCGAAGAACGGAAGGCTGGACGGCAATTCGCCCATGTCGCCGACGGTACGCAGCTTGATCCCGGACCACAGCGTAAACGCGGTCAGTACGATGATGCTGACCAGGGCGGACGGCACTCGTTTGGTGACGTAAGGGAACAGATAGATGATGGCCAAGCCCGCGCTGACCATGGCGTAGGTTTCCCAGCCGACGTGCGTCAATTGCGGCAACTGAGCCAGGAAAATGAGAATGGCCAAGGCGTTTACAAATCCGGTCATGACCGAGCGGGACACGAACTTCATGAGCAGACCAAGCCGCGCGGCCCCTGCGGCGATCTGAATCAGTCCCATCAGCACCGTCGCGGCGAACAGGTACTGGAGGCCGTGATCGCGCACCAGGGTGATCATCAGCACCGCGGTCGATGCCGTCGCTGCGGAGATCATCGCCGGCCTGCCGCCGACGACGGCAGTCACGCAGGCGATCGAGAATGAGGCGTAAAGGCCCACCTTCGGGTCGACGCCCGCGACAATCGAAAAACCGATGGCCTCCGGAATGAGCGCCAGCGCGACGAGAACACCGGAGAGCAGGTCCGTGGAAACGTTTGTCAACCACTCGCGGCGGAACGTTTGGTAGAACGTCATTTTGCTGAAACCAATAAGACCAGCGAGGCGACGGGCGGCGCCCGGTCGGCCTAAAGTTAAGCTTCGATATCGCTACGCTGAGGGTTTCCGGGGGATGGGCGCCCGGCCGAGCCACCCGATGAACTCGGGTCCGACGAGCGTTCTCAGTACGATTGCCGCGACGCAACGGCAAGCCAGATCTTGTCGGACGCTAGACGTTCGCCATCGGGAGCAATTCCAGCTTTGCGGATGATTTTTCCAACAGCCGGGCGTGCGCTGTCCGCCGAGGATCATTCCGGTAGTTTTGAAAGTCCGCTTCGGACGTGAAGCTGACGATGTGGATCTCGACGGTGCCGTCCGGATTGCGAAGACGGCGCTCCAGAGATCCATTGAACTCAGGCAACAGCGGCAGGACGGCATTCTCGTAGGCTCGAAACGCGTCGACGCCCTCCGGAGGTATCCGGGCTATGAGCACAAACGTGACGGGGGTCGTTTGATAGGACATCACCGTCTGCCGACTGCACCCGCTTCCATGATGCCATCATGCCCCTGTTTTGCCCGACAAGTCAAACCGGCTTCGTAAAAAACGAAAAAGCGCAGCGCCAACAATGGGTCGGCTACTGTGCATGGGGTTGTTTTCGCGTTTCTTATTTTCCGGCCCAAACGTTCCGGATCGGAGCTGTCCGAGCCCCCGCCTCAGCTATCCACCTTCAGCGCGGCAATGAAAGCTTCCTGCGGGATGTCGACCTTGCCGAACTGCCGCATCTTCTTCTTGCCTTCCTTCTGCTTCTCCAGAAGTTTTCGCTTACGGGTAATGTCGCCGCCGTAGCACTTTGCGGTGACGTCCTTGCGTAGGGCGCGCACCGTTTCGCGGGCGATCACCTTGCCGCCGATCGCCGCCTGGATCGGGATCTGGAACATGTGCGGCGGGATCAGCTCCTTCATCTTCTCGACCATGGCGCGGCCGCGCCCCTCCGCGCGGGTGCGGTGGACCAGCATCGAGAGCGCGTCGACCGGCTCGTTGTTGACCAGGATCTGCATCTTGACGAGATCGGCCGGCTTATAGTCGGTGAGATGATAGTCGAACGAGGCGTAGCCCTTGGAGACCGATTTCAGGCGGTCGTAGAAGTCGAACACGACTTCGTTGAGCGGCAGATCGTATTTCACCATGGCGCGAGAGCCGACGTAGGTCAGCTCCTTCTGCGAGCCGCGGCGGTCCTGGCACAGCTTCAGCACGCTGCCGAGATATTCGTCGGGGGTGAGGATCGTGGCCTCGATCCAGGGCTCCTGGATCTCCGCGATCTTGACCACATCAGGCATGTCGATGGGATTGTGAATCTCGATCTCGGTGCCGTCGTTGAGCTTCATCTTGTAGATGACGCTCGGCGCGGTTGCGATCAGATTGAGATCGAACTCGCGCGACAGCCGCTCCTGGATGATCTCGAGGTGCAACAGGCCGAGGAAGCCGCAGCGGAAGCCGAAGCCGAGTGCGGCCGAGGTTTCCATTTCGAACGAGAAGCTGGCGTCGTTCAGCCGCAGCTTGCCCATCGCGGCGCGCAGCGTTTCGAAGTCGTCGGCATCGACCGGAAACAGGCCGCAGAACACCACCGGAATCGCAGGCTTGAAGCCCGGCAGCATTTCGGTGATCGGCTTTCTGTCGTCGGTGATGGTGTCGCCGACGCGGGTGTCGGCAACCTCCTTGATCGCCGCGGTGATGAAGCCGATCTCCCCGGGGCCGAGCTCGTCAACCTGCGTCATCTTCGGGGTGAAGAAGCCGACGCGCTCGACGTCATAGGCAGCACCCGTGCCCATCATGCGGATGCGGCCGCCCTTCTTCATCACGCCGTCGACGACGCGGATCAGCACGACCACGCCGAGATAGACGTCGTACCAGCTGTCGACCAGCAACGCCTTCAGCGTGGCGTCGCGATCGCCCTTCGGCGGTGGCAGGCGGGTGACGATCGCTTCGAGCACGTCGGGAACGCCGAGGCCGGTCTTGGCCGAGATCATCACGGCGTCCGAGGCGTCGATGCCGATCACGTCTTCGATCTGCTGCCTGATCTTCTCGGGTTCGGCGGCGGGAAGGTCGACCTTGTTCAGGACCGGCACGATCTCATGACCGGCGTCGAGCGCGTGGTAGACGTTGGCAAGCGTCTGCGCTTCCACGCCCTGGCTGGCGTCGACCACCAGCAGGGAACCCTCGCAGGCCGCCAGCGACCGCGAGACTTCGTAGGCGAAGTCGACATGGCCCGGCGTGTCCATCAGGTTGAAGATGTAATCCTTGCCGTCCTTGGCGTGGTATTTCAGCCGAACCGTCTGCGCCTTGATGGTGATGCCGCGCTCGCGCTCGATGTCCATGGAATCGAGCACCTGCTCCTTCCCGGCCATTTCGCGGTCGGTGAGGCCGCCGGTGATCTGGATCAGACGGTCGGCGAGCGTCGATTTGCCATGGTCGATATGGGCGACGATGGAGAAATTGCGGATGTTGGAAATGGGGACGGTCGTCATGGGCGCGGGATACCACTCACATCCCCGTGCGGCAACCATATTGCTGTAATTTCAGGGCCTTTGTTCACGCCAAGCTGATTCCACTGGGTGCCAAAACGCGCTACGCAACGGCCCATGTCGACCACTTCTCTTCCCACCGCCGGGGCGCGCGCGAAGACCCGGGCGAGCTATGCCCGTTTTCGGGCCTGGCTGGTTGCCAGCGCGATCCGGCCGGAGGCGCGCCTCTGGCTGGTGATCCAGCTCGCCATCCTGCATGCGGTGCTCTGGACCTTCATCCTGATCAACCTGAAGGCCGCGCAGGACGTTCACATGGACGTCGCAGAAGCCTGGGGCTGGGGGCAGAAATTCCTGTGGGGCTATGGCAAGCACCCGCCGCTGTCGGGCTGGGTCGCCGGCGTCTGGTTCATGGCATTCCCGCCGACGGACTGGGCGACCTATGCGCTGGCGATGGCGACCGTCAGCGTCGGCATGGTAATCTGCTGGCTCATCGCGTTGCGCGTCGTGGATGCGCGGCGCGCGTTCCTGGTCGTGGTGATGGTCGCGCTCTACCCGATCTTCAATTTCAAGGGTTTCAAGTACAATCCCGACCTGCTCCAGCTCGTCACTTTGCCGCTCCTCGTGCTCGCCTATCTCAATGCGTTCGAGAAGCGGAGCTGGCAATCCGGAGTCTTGCTCGGACTTGCCGGCGCGCTGGCGCTGATGACCAAATACTGGGTGCTGACCATGATCGGTGCCATCGGGCTTGCCGCGTTGATCCATCCAGAGCGGATGAGGTTCCTGTCGTCGCCGGGGCCATGGGTTGCGATCGTGACGATGGTGGTGGCGATGATCCCGCACATCGTCTGGCTGGCGGAGGCGCATTTCGTGCCGCTGACCTATGCCGGCGACACCTACAGCCTTGAGGACAGCGGCCAGGTGCATCAGCTCGTGGCCGGCTATGCCCTGCATAATCTGGCGCTGCTGGCATTGCCGGTGGCGCTGGCCGCGCTGGCGATGGCCCTTGTGCCGCATTGGGTCTCGCTGCTCATGCGCGCGCCCTTGCGCATCGTCACGCGGGCCTGGGCGCGCGGCGCGAATCCCGGTGTGAACCTTTCGCAGGCGCGCAACGTCTGGATCATCCAGATCATCGTCGCATTCGGCCCCGCGCTCGGCGCGCTGGCCTTCAGAATCTACATGAAGACCGACTGGGGCATCTCGCTGTTCTTCCTGGTGCCGCTCGCGCTGGTCGCGATCCCGGCGTTGCGGGTGCAGAGTGCTGCGCTGTTCAACATTGTCGCGATCTGGCTCGTGCTCAGCGTCGCGACGCTCGCTGCCTCGCCCTGGATCGCCGCGCGCGAGATGGCGGCCAATGCCGGCAACACGGCGACCTATGGCGCGCGCTCGGATCTCGCGCGTGAGCTGGCGCAGGCCTGGCACGCGCGCTTCGCCTCGCGCTGGGCGGTCGTCGCGGGCACCATGGAATCGATCCAGCCGATGGTGTTTTACAGCCCCGATCATCCGGCCGCGTTCACGCCGCTCGAAGCCTGGGGGTCCGGGTTGATCTCGCCCGATGACGTCAAGCGATACGGCTTCATCGGCGTGTTCGATCCGGCCGACGGTCGCTTGCCGGCGTTCGAGAAATGGGTGTCCGAGGTTGCGCCGAACGCCGAGCGCATCGTGATGACGACGCGCCGCTTCACTCACGGCAAGGCCGGTCCGTCGATGAGCTGGAATATCTACATCGCGCCGCCGGGGAAATGATCGAGGCGAAGCCGCCTAAATCCCTTCCTCGTTGAATTTGCTTTCAACGAGCTCGGTGATTGCGGCGAGTGCGGCTTCGGCATCGTCGCCGGCGGCCGCCACAGTGATGGTCGTGCCGGGACCAGCGGCGAGCATCATCAGGCCCATGATCGAGGTCCCGCCGACGGTCTCGCCGCCGCGCGTCACCCAGACCTGCGCGTTGAAGCGCTCGACGGCCTGGACGAACTTTGCGGAGGCCCGCGCGTGCAGGCCGCGCTTGTTGATGATCAGAAGGTCTTTGGAGATCGCGCCCGCGGGCACACCCGTCCCGGCTTGCGGCGCCTCGTCGCTCATTTGCCGGCGAGCACGCGGCTGGCAATGGTGACGTATTTGCGGCCCGCTTCCTGCGCCATCGCGATCGCGTCGGGCAGCGGACGCTCCTCGCGCACCTTGGCGAGCTTCACCAGCATGGGAAGGTTGATGCCCGCGAGCACTTCGACCTTCGGCCGGCTCATGCAGGATATTGCGAGGTTCGACGGCGTGCCGCCAAACATGTCGGTGAGGATCGCGACGCCGTCGCCGGAATCGACGCGGTTAACCGCTTCTATGATGTCGCTTCGACAGAGATCGGAATCATCTTCGGCGCCGATCGTGATCGCTTCGATTTGCTTTTGTGGGCCCATGACATGTTCAAGCGCTGCCTTGAATTCGTCGGCAAGGCGCCCGTGGGTCACAAGTACTAGACCAATCATCGGAAAACTCCTCGCGGGCGCTTTTGGTGCACCGCACGAACGCGCCACTTTGACCATCCAGAGCCCCCGCGCAAGAGGGGATGTTGCGTATCTCCCTGAATCTAGACGGATGGATGAGGGGAGCTGCGCCGGTCTATTCGGTCGCGAGTGTGGGGTTCATATGGTTACCATTTCCCTTCAAACAATCGCCTGAAGGGTTAACGGAAGATGAACTCTTGGTAGTGGTCAAGGCGGCGACAACCAAAGGAAGTGGCGAATAGTCGCGGCCAACCGGGATTCGCGGTATTTCGGCACCTAAAATGCTTGTTTTCAGGGATTCGGCCGCTGGCAGCCGCTCCGCGTCCGCTGCGTCGAGATCGACCACGAGGCCGACGGTCGCATGCTCCACGAAGTCGCAGCGGCGGATTCCCAGCCCCCGGATTTCGATCAGGCCGGCCAGTGTCCTGCTCGGGCGGACCTCAATTTCGCGGCCGACTGTCGCCAGATGGACACGGTCATCACCGACCAGGACGGCCCTTTCGACCACGCCGCTGCGCCCCGCCATGATCAAATCGAACGCAAGGCGCGACTTGCCGGAGCCGGAAGGCCCGCGGATCAGCACCGCCAGATCTCCCACCTTGACGGCGGAGGCGTGAATGCTGGGGCCGCCCTCGCTCATAGTGCCGGCAGCCTCACCACGAAGCGCGCGCCGACAGCGGTAGGCGCTCCGTCCTCGTCCGGCGGGCCAGGGCGGTTCTCCGCCCAGATGCGTCCGCCATGGGCGTCGATGATCTGCTTGGAGATCGACAGGCCGAGGCCGGAGTTCTGGCCAAAGCCCTGATGTGGTCGGTCGGTGTAGAAGCGCTCGAAGATGCGTTGCAGCGCGTCGTCGCGGATGCCGGGACCGTCGTCGTCGACCACGATCTCGATCTCTCCGCGCACGCGGCGGCAGGTGAGGCGCACCTTGTTGCCGGGCTCGGAGAAGGATTGCGCGTTGGCGAGCAGGTTGGAGACCACCTGTCCGAGCCGCGAATCGTGGCCGGTCACGGCGAAACTGTCGGTCGGGCTGCGGCCTTCGAAGCGCGTTTCGACCGCGACGTCATGGCCGAGCTTGGTTTCATTGGCGACGGAGACGAGCGTCGTCAACAGGCGGCGCAGGTCGACCGGGATCGCATCCTGGCGCTGCAGTTCGGCATCGAGGCGGCTGGCGTCGGAGATGTCCGAGATCAACCGGTCGAGCCGCTTGACGTCATGCTCGATCACCTCGAGCAGGCGTGCGCGGCTGTTGTCGTTGCGCGCCAGCGGCAGCGTCTCGACCGCGGAGCGCAAAGAGGTCAGCGGGTTCTTCAATTCATGCGCGACGTCGGCAGCGAACATCTCGATCGCCTCGATGCGGCTGTAGAGCGCGCTGGTCATGTCGCGCAGCGCACCGGAGAGATGGCCGATCTCGTCGCGACGGCGGGTGAAGTCGGGAATCTCGACGCGGGTGTTGATGCGGCGGCGGATGCGCTCGGCGCTGTCGGCAAGCCGGCGCACGGGCCCCGCGATCGTGCTCGCAAGCAGCAGCGACAGCATGATCATGACCGCGGCGGCGACGCCGCCCACTTTGAGGATAGCGAGGCGCTCGGCGGTGACCATCTGGTCGATGTCGTCGCCCTGCGTCGACAGCATCAGCGCGCCGTGGATGGCGCGCGAGCGCAGCACGGGGACCGCGACCGAGACGATCACCTCGCCGCGCGAATTGACCCGCACCATCGAGCGCTTCTGGCCCTGGAGCGCGTCGCCCACCTCCGCATAGCCGTTGCCGTTCTCGGGCCCGAGCTCGCGATAGAGCGGCAGGTCGCCGCGGTTCAGCCAGGTGCGGACCGCGACCATGCCGCGTTCGACGATGCCCGGGTTCTCGGCGGAGACCGACGGCAGGGGGAAGCGCACCACGGTCTCGAGGCTGCGGCTGTCGACCAGCAGGCTGCCGTTCGGGTCGTAGATGCGGGCGCGCGTCTTGGTCGGCGAGATCAGCGTGCGCAGCACCGGCGCCACGCGCTCCGGATTGATCGGAAAATCCAGCGGCGAATACTCGTCCGACCCGCCATAGGTCTCGCCCGGCTTGAGGTCGAGCAGCCGGTCGGGATCGATGGTGATGGCGTTGGTCTGCACCGTCGCGGAGGCCGCGATCGCGCCGGCGATGATCTCCGCCTGCACCAGCAGGCTCTGCGCGCGCGCGTCGATCAGGCCGGCGCGGAACTGCGACAGATAAAGGATGCTCGCCACCAGCGCCACGAGGCCGGCGAGGTTGAGCGAGACGATGCGGCGGGTCAGGCTCGAGAAGGACAGCGCGAAGAAGAACTGCCCGGCGCGCGTCAGCCAGTTCAGCGGCCGCCAGCCGTGCACGGCCGGCTTGTCATCGGCCAATTGATCCGGATCGCCGTGGGCGGTGACGTCCTCGGCGTTCTGGTTCTCGTCAGGCTGCGTTCGGTCAAGCAATGCTCACGCCCGCGTTAGGACAACTCGTGCGAAGGTCCTCGCATCCTAGAGCCATCCCGGTCGTGATGGAATCAGAACCGGCGATGCTCTCAGTCTTTGGTGAAGGCGCGTGCGCCTCAGGCTTCCTTGAAGCGGTAGCCGACGCCGTAGAGCGTCTCGATCATCTCGAACTCGTTGTCGACCACCTTGAACTTCTTGCGCAGTCGCTTGATGTGGCTGTCGATGGTGCGGTCGTCGACATAGACCTGATCGTCATAGGCGGCGTCCATCAGCGCGTTGCGGCTCTTCACCACGCCGGGCCGGGTCGCGAGCGCCTGCAGGATCAGAAATTCGGTAACGGTCAGCGTCACCGGCTCGTTCTTCCAGGTGCAGGTATGCCGTTCCGGATCCATGCGCAGCAGGCCGCGGTCGAGCGCCTTGGCGTCGTTCTCCTTCGGCGTGACGGTCGGGTCCTTCGGCGCCGACCGGCGCAGCACGGCCTTGACGCGCTCGACCAGCAGGCGCTGCGAGAACGGCTTCCGGATGAAGTCGTCGGCGCCCATCTTGAGGCCGAACAGTTCGTCGATCTCTTCGTCCTTGGAAGTCAGGAAGATCACCGGCAGGTCGGATTTCTGCCTGAGACGGCGCAGCGTCTCCATCCCGTCCATGCGCGGCATCTTGATGTCGAGGATGGCAAGATCGGGTTGGGTGGTGCGGAAACCGTCAAGCGCGGAGGCGCCGTCGGTGTAGGTCATGATGCGGTAGCCTTCGGCTTCCAACGCGATCGAGACGGATGTGAGAATGTTGCGGTCGTCGTCGACCAAAGCGATTGTGGGCATGAGCCTCTGCTTTCTGCTTTCCGTTTGAATCGTGGCTTAAAACGGCGAGCAATCCAGTGGTGCGCCGCATAGATGGGTGCCGATTTGGCAGTCGAACCTTGTTACCGAGCAATGCAAGCTAGGCTGAAGTGTGACCAAGTTCCACGAAACACGGCAGGTTCGCCGTATCTCGACCCATAACCAGGCCCCGGTTTACCCGAAAAATGGCCCTCCATGCAACCACCTGAGCCGAGAAAGCCGATGCAACCGACCTCCGATTTCGACCCCGGAAAGCTCGCCAAATCGCTGCTGCGGCGGTCGCGGCAGGGGGCCCTGGCAACGTTGATGGCCGGCAGCGGCGATCCCTATTGTTCCCTGGTCAATCTGGCCAGCCATCCGGATGGCTCGCCCATCCTGCTGATCTCGGGATTGGCCGTGCACACCAGGAACATCCTGGCCGATAGCCGGGTCTCCCTGATGCTGGACGAGCGGGCGGCGGGCGATCCCCTGGAGGGCGCCCGGATCATGCTGTCCGGTCACGCCGAGCAGGCCGATGCCGACAAGGATCTGCTCCGGCGACGGTATCTCGCTGCCCATCCCTTTGCGGAAGCGTTTGTTTCCTTTAAGGATTTCTCCTTCTACCGGATCCGGCCCACGGGAACCCATCTGGTTGCCGGCTTCGGCCGCATCGTCGATCTCAAGCCCGGGCAATTCCTCACGGACCTCACCGGGGCCGAGGATTTGCTGGCGGCGGAGGAGGGAGCGGTCGCGCACATGAATGCCGACCACCGCGACGCCATGGGCCTCTATGCAACAAAACTGCTCGACGCGGCCGAGGGCGACTGGCGCTGCACCGGTTGCGATCCTGAGGGCATCGACATGCAGGAGGGCCAGACCGTGCTCCGGCTGGAATTCCCGGAGCGGGTGGCTGATGGCACGGCGCTGCGCAAGATGCTGGTCCGCCTCGCTGGCGAAGCGCGCACAAAGACGGACCCGAGCGCAACAATTTGAACGCTGCTGCCCACCGCCGCGACCCAAGTCCGTAATCGGTACCGTAACCGGTCCGAAGGCGGCGGCGAGAGTGTTCATGGCAGGATGTAATCGACTGGCGCTGGTTGCGGGTTTGGCGCTCGCGATCACCGCATCGCTTGTCACGCCAAGCTTTGCCCAGAAAGGTCTCGCCCAGAAAGGTCTCGCCGCGGAGAGCGCGCGGATCAACGCACTCATGAGCGCCGGCAAATATTCGGAAGCACTACCTTTGGCGCAAGGCATGGTCGCGAGCCTGGAGAAGAGCGACACCGGTCGCGAACTCGCCGCCGCGTTGAACAACCTTGGTTAGGTTCACGCCGGTCAGGGCCACGACGATCTGGCGGAGCCGCTCTACAAGCGCGCCATCGCTTTGATGGAAAGATCGCTCGGTCTCGAAACCCCACTGCTTGGAGCCGAACTGAGCAATCTCGCCGCGCTCTACCAGCGGCAGGGCCGTTATGCCGAGGCCGAGCCGCTGTTCAAGCGTGCGCTCGCCGTTCGCGAGAAGGGACTGTCGCGCGAGCACCCCGACGTCGGTCAGTCGCTCAACAATCTCGCCACGCTCTATGTGAAGCAGCAGCACTATGCGGACGCCGAGCCACTGTTTCAGCGGGCGCTGGCGATCTACCAGAAGGCTGGCGGCCCCGAGCATCCGGCGGTGGCCACGGTCCTGAACAATCTCGGCCAGGTCTATCGCGATCTCAACCGCGATGCCGACGCGGAAGCGCCGATCAAGCGCTCGCTCGCGATCCGCGAGAAGGTGCTGGGACCGGAACATCCCGACGTCGCGCGCTCCCTCAACAATCTCGCCGGCCTCGACGAGCACCAGCAGCGCTACGCCGACGCCGAGCCGATCTATCGCCGTGCGCTGGTCATCCGCGAACGTGCGCTCGGGCCCGATCATCCAGAGGTCGCGACCTCGACCGGCAATCTCGCTTATTTCCTCTACGTGTCCGGGCGCACCGCGGATGCATTGCCGTTTGCGGAAAAGACGTTGCGGGACGATCGCGCGCAGTTGCGCGTCGTGTTGCCGGTCCTGTTCGCCGCGCGCCAACAAGATCTGCTGCCGGGCGACAAGGCGCTGGACCAGGCCCTCTCCGCGATCCAGCGCGGCACGCAATCCTCCGCCGCGGCCGCCGTGAACAAGCTCGCGGTTCGGCTTGCCGCCGGCAGCGACCGGCTTGCCGAACTGGTGCGCCGGGACCAGGATCTTGCGGCTGAATCCGAGGCACTCGACAAAGCGATCGTCACCGCGGTGTCGAAGCAATCCGCCCAGCGTGATCTCGCAGCCGAGCAGCGCAGCCGCGCGCGGATCGCAATGATTGCGAACGAGCGTGCGGGCTCGCAGAAGACGCTCGCGGTCGAGTTTCCCGACTATGCGTCGCTCTCCAATCCCCTGCCGTTGACAGTAAAGGACATCCAGCCGCTGCTGTCGGCCGACGAGGCGATGGTGCTCTACTCCGTCGTCGACAAGCAGAGCTATGTCATCGCGATCACACGCGAGGGCGTCGACTGGAAGGCGATTCCACTCGGGGCGGATGCGCTGGCGCAGAAGGTGACTGCCTTCCGCAAAGGACTCGATATCGGCAAGGCGCGCGATAAGGCGCGCGATGCGTCCGGCAAATCCGGATTGTTCGATCTCGGGCTGGCCAACGAACTCCATGTCGCGCTGCTCGGTCCGGTCGAGGCGTTGACGAAGGACAAGCGCAGCCTGCTGGTGGTGCCGTCGGCTGCGCTGACTGCATTGCCGTTTCATCTGCTCGTCACGGAGAAGCCACCGGCTGCGATCCCGGACACGCTCGAAGGCTATCGCGGCGCCGCCTGGCTGCTGCGGCGTCAGGCCGTCTCGGTGCTGCCGTCGGTGGTCAGCCTGAAATCGCTGCGCGCCTTCGCGCGGAGGGATCATGGCGTGAAGCCGATGACCGGCTTTGGCGATCCCGTGTTCAATCCTGCGCTTGAAGCGCCCGCCCAGCGGCGCGCCGCGAACGGCAAGGTCGCCGCGCGCAGCATCGCGACCATCGCCTATACCGACTTCTGGCGCGGTGCCGGCGTCGATCGCGCGCGGCTTGCGCAGGCGTTGCCGCAACTGCCGGATACCGCCGACGAGTTGAACGCGGTGGCCAGGGATGTCGGGGCTGCCGAGGCCGATATCCATCTCGACCGCGACGCCAGCGAGACGACGCTCAAGCGTGCAGCGCTTGCTCAATACGGCATCATCTACTTTGCCACCCACGGCCTCGTTGCCGGTGATATCAAGGGCCTGGGTGAGCCCTCGCTCGCGCTCTCCATTCCCGATCAGCCCACGGAGCTCGACGACGGTCTGCTCACCGCGAGTGAAGTCGCCCAGCTCAAGCTCAATGCGGATTGGGTTGTGCTGTCGGCCTGCAACACCATCGCAGGCGACAAGCCCGCCGCCGAGGCGCTGTCGGGACTGGCACGCTCGTTCTTCTATGCCGGCGCCCGCGCGCTGCTGGTCTCGCATTGGGCGGTGGATTCGGAAGCTGCCACCCGCCTGACCACGACGACTTTCGAGTTGCTCAAAAACGATCCAAAAATCGGTCGTGCCGAAGCTTTGCGCCGCGCGATGTTAACCTATGTTGATGACACCTCGTCACCGCGCAATGCCTATCCCGCGATGTGGGGGCCGTTCGCGCTCATCGGCGAAGGCGAGGCACGATAGGACGGCGTTAGAAATTGCTCAGAGAAACTGTCCTTGGGCATTTGTGCGTCGCAATAACCTTGGGAAACGCCGAAACGTGCATTTGGTTGCGCGATCATTCGTGATTTTTTGATGCGCCTGCTCAGAGCTGACATGCGCGGCGTTTGGCGCGGTCCTTGAATAAACCAAATCCTGCGGGATCAGCTTGGCAACGCCAGCGTTCATCAGTATTAGGTCGCGCAGCCGAGGCCGGATGGCCTATCATTCACGGTGACCGCGACGGCGCTAAAGCATGATCGCGCTGAGAGTCGCGGGTTCTAGGAGGATTTTTCGTGCAAGAGACGGGCGTGCGCAACGGTGCCTTCGGTGCCGACAAATTTGGTTTAAAGAATCTCAAGCAGGTTCACTGGAACCTCGGTGCGCCGCAACTCTATCAATACTCACTCTCCGCGGGCGAGGCGGTGCTGTCGGCCGACGGCGCGCTCTGCGCCGACACCGGCGAGTTCACCGGCCGCAGCCCCAAGGACAAGTTCACGGTGCGCGACGCCACCACCGACAAGAAGATGTGGTGGGCCGGCAACCAGTCGATCACGGCTGAGCAGTTCGAGACGCTCTACCAGGACTTCCTCAAGCACGCCGAAGGCAAGTCGCTGTTCGCGCAGGACCTCTACGGCGGCGCCGATCCGGCCTACCGCATCAAGACTCGCGTCTTCACCGAGCTCGCTTGGCATTCGCTGTTCATCCGCACGCTGCTGATCCGCCCCGAGGCGGTCGAGCTGCCGAGCTTCACGCCGGAGCTCACTATCATCGACATGCCGAGCTTCCGCGCCGATCCGAAGCGCCATGGCTGCAAGTCGGAGAACGTCGTCGCGATTGATTTCGCCCGCAAGATCGTGCTGATCGGCGGGTCTTATTATGCCGGCGAGATGAAGAAGTCGGTCTTCACCACGCTGAACTACTATCTGCCGGAGCGTGGCGTGATGCCGATGCACTGCTCGGCCAATGTCGGCGCCAAGGGCGATGCCGCGATCTTCTTCGGCCTGTCCGGCACCGGCAAGACCACGCTGTCCGCCGATCCCAACCGCACGCTGATCGGCGACGACGAGCACGGCTGGGGCCCGAACGGTGTCTTCAATTTCGAAGGCGGCTGCTATGCCAAGTGCATCAAGCTGTCGCAGGAAGCCGAGCCCGAGATCTACGCGGCCTCGACGCGCTTCGGCGCGGTGCTCGAGAACTGCGTGCTCGACGAAGACACTCGCGTGGTCGATTTCGACGACGGCTCCAAGACCGAGAACACGCGTTCGGCCTATCCGCTCGAATTCATCCCGAACGCCTCGCGCACCGGCCGCGCGCCGCAGCCGAAGAACGTGGTGATGCTCGCCGCCGATGCCTTCGGCGTGCTGCCGCCGATTGCCAAGCTGTCGCCGGCGCAGGCGATGTATCACTTCCTGTCGGGCTACACCGCCAAGGTCGCCGGCACCGAGCGCGGTCTCGGCAACGAGCCCCAGCCGGAATTCTCGACCTGCTTCGGTTCGCCCTTCCTGCCGCTCGACCCCTCCGTCTACGGCAACATGCTGCGCGACCTGATCGCCCAGCACAATGTCGACTGCTGGCTGGTCAACACCGGCTGGACCGGCGGCAAGTACGGCACCGGCTCGCGTATGCCGATCAAGGTGACGCGCGCGCTGCTCACCGCCGCGCTCGACGGCTCGCTTCGCAACGTCGAATTCCGCACCGACAAATATTTCGGCTTCGCGGTCCCGACCGCGCTGCCGGGTGTGCCGAGCGAGATCCTCAACCCGGTCAACACCTGGAAGGACAAGGACGAGTTCGACAAGACCGCCCGTGCGCTGGTCGGCATGTTCCAGAAGAACTTTGCCAAGTTCGAAGCGCAGGTCGACGCCGAGGTCCGCGCCGCTGCGCCGGACGTGAAGCTCGCGGCGGAGTAGATTGCTTCTGCTTGAATACAAAAGGGCGGTCGCAACGCCGCCCTTTTTGTTTGTGCGATATCTCTCCACTTGTCATTGCGAGCGCAGCGAAGCAATCCAGAATCCCTCAGCGGAAATAGTCTGGATTGCTTCGCTGTGCTCGCAATGACGAATCCGCGGAAGCGCCTACGCCTTGAAATACGCAATCTGCGTTGTCGTCGCGAGCAGTCGCCCGTTCGGTGACCACAGCTCGGCGTTCTGGTCGGCGTAGCTCTTGTGCATGATCTTCGCATCGGCCGTCGCGAGCACGCGGGTGATGTCCTCGGCCGCGAGCTCTTCGCTGTCCGTGTGGAAGTAAGTCGTCAGCGACACCGTGCCGAACGGCACCAGCTCGCGCCGCGCGTGGAAGATGCGGCCGAAGAAGGCGTCCGACATCGACATCAGCGACGGCATGTCGAGCTTGCGTGGCGTGCGGTCGCCGATCCATATTTTTGAATAGGTGCTGGCGAGCTCGGCCTGCGGCGGCCCGATCCTCATCTCGCCCTCGACGAACCGGAATTCATACTGGTTGGCCCAGGACGCCGCGATCTTCGGGAACGGCAGCGTCTCTTCGAACGGCTTAGTGTCAGGATATTGCGCCACCCTGTGCTCCCAGGACGGCCGGCGTTCGGCGAACACGGCGGTGGCGAGCGTTGCGACCTCACCGCCGCCTTGCGACAGTTCGACGCTCCAGTGCTGGCTGGAGCGGTTGGCCTTCACCAGCCGCAGGTCGAGATCAAACGGCCCCTTCGCGATCGGCGCGCAGTAATTGACGGTAAGCGCCAGCGGATCACCGGCGCGTTCCGGATGGTCGATCAGCGCGCGCAAAATGGTCGCCGCGGTGACGCCGCCGAACGGGCCGACGAAGGCCCAGTAATCGTCACTGGTGTGCCCTTGCCAGCTGCTATCGCCCGCGGTGATGCGGGTGGCGTCGTCGAAAGGGTGCGGAAGCTTGGCGTGCATTGTCATGTCCGGCGCTCAATGACGGACGTCATATCACGTCCGTCGTCGGCCTGTGCAATTACCTCTGGAGTAGCCGATTTCACGCTGCGGAAAATCAGCCGGCCGCGCCGCGCTGGTCCTCCGCGTCCTGGAATGGCGGCGTGATCGGATTGACCGGTACGTTCCAGATTTCCTCGGCATATTCGCGGATGGTACGGTCGGAGGAGAACCACGCCATGCGCGCGACGTTGAGGATGGAGGCGCGCGTCCAGGCCGGCGCCACTTGCCAGCGCGCATCGACGCTGCGCTGCGCCTCGTAATAAGAATCGAAATCGGCGCTGACCATGTAATGGTCGAGGTAGCGTAGCGCGTGCGCGATGGATTCGAAGCGGCCGGGATCGCCGGGCGAGAACTCGCCGGCGCCGATCGCATTGATGGCGCGCTGGAGCTTTGGCGAATTGCGGATCACGTCGGAGGCGTCCAGCCCCTGCTTGCGCCGCATCATCACGTCGCCGGCTTCCATGCCGAAGATCGCGATGTTCTCCGCGCCGACATGGTCGCGGATCTCGATGTTGGCGCCGTCGAGCGTGCCGATGGTGAGAGCACCGTTCAGCGACAGCTTCATGTTGCCGGTGCCGGAGGCTTCCATGCCGGCGGTCGATATCTGCTCGGACAGGTCGGCCGCCGGAATGATCACCTCGGCGAGGCTGACATTGTAGTCCGGCAGGAAGACGACCTTGAGCTTGCCGTCGATCGCGGGATCGTTGTTGACGACTTCCGCAACGTCGTTGATCAGCTTGATGATCAGCTTGGCGTAGCGGTAGCTCGCCGCGGCCTTGCCCGCAAAGATCTTCACCCGCGGCACCCAATTGCCGTTGGGGTCGTCCTTGATCGCCTGGTACAGTGCAACTGTCTCGATCACATTGAGAAGCTGGCGCTTGTATTCGTGGATGCGCTTGATTTGCACGTCGAACAGCGCGGTCGGATCGACCTTGATGCCGAGCCGTTCGCCGATCAGGCGCGCCAGCGCGGTCTTGTTGTGAAGCTTGACGCTGCGGAACTTCTTCTGGAATTCGACGTCGCTGGCGCGAGCTTCGATCAGGCTGAGCTGCGTCGGATCGTCGAGCACGGCGTCGCCGCAGGTCTCGCGCAACAAATCTGTCAGCTTCGGGTTCGCCAGCATCAGCCAGCGGCGGAAGGTGATGCCGTTGGTCTTGTTGGTGATGCGGCCGGGATAAAGATGGTTGAGGTCGTGGAACACGGTCTCGCGCATCAGGTCCGAATGCATCGCCGAGACGCCGTTGATGCGGTGCGAGCCGACGAAGGCGAGCTGGCCCATGCGCACGCGCCGCCCGCTCCTCTCGTCAATCAGCGAGACCGAGGCACGGAAGTCGATGTCGCCGGGCGCGCGCGCTTCGGCGAGCGCGAGATGCTGCACGTTGATGCGGTAGATGATCTCGAGATGCCGCGGCAGCAGCCGCTCGAACAGCTCGACCGGCCAGGTCTCGAGCGCCTCGGGCAGCAGCGTGTGGTTGGTGTAGGATAGCGTAGCGACCGTGATCTTCCAGGCTTCGTCCCAGCGGAAATTGTGCAGGTCGACGAGGATGCGCATCAGCTCGGTGACGGCGAGGCTCGGATGGGTGTCGTTGAGCTGCACCGCGACCTTGCTCGACAGGCTGCGGAGTTGGCCGTCCGACGCAAGATGCCGCTTGATCAGATCCTGCAGCGAAGCCGAGACGAAGAAATATTCCTGGCGCAGCCGCAACTCGCGTCCCGCCGGACTCTCGTCGTTCGGATAGAGGAATTTGCAGATCGCTTCCGCGCGCGATTGCTCGGCGGTGGCGCTGACATAGTCGCCCTTGTTGAAGGCGTCGAGCTTCAACGGATCGGGCGAGCGCGCCGACCACAGTCGCAGCGCGTTGACGTGCTGACCGCGCCAGCCGACGATCGGCGTATCATAGGCGATCGCCTGCACGGTTTCGGACGGATGCCAGATCGCGCGGTCGCGGCCCTTGTCGTCGACATGCTCGATGCCGCCGCCGAAATTGATGTCATAGATCACTTCCGGCCGCTGCAATTCCCAGGGGTTGCCGAAGCCGAGCCATTCGTCCGGATATTCCTGCTGCCAACCCTGATTGATGATCTGGCGGAACAGGCCGTAATCATAACGGATGCCGTATCCGATCGCGGGGATCGACAGCGTCGCCATGCTTTCCATGAAGCAGGCGGCAAGTCGGCCGAGGCCGCCATTGCCGAGCGCGGCGTCCGGCTCGCATTTGCGCAGCTCCGGCAGCGATACGCCGAGATCACCGAGCGCGACCTCGAAGATCTTGAGAAGCCCCATGTTGTTGAGCGCGTCGGTGAAGAGACGGCCGATCAAAAATTCGAGCGAGAGATAATAGACGCGCTTGCGCCCGGCATCGTAGCTGCGTTTCTCCGCGCTGAGCCAGCGATGCACGATGCGGTCGCGCAGCGCCAGCGCCGCGGCCTGGTACCAGTCGTGCCTGGTCGCCATGCCGGCGTCCTTGCCGACGGCGAGGCGCAGCTTCGCCAGGATCGCGCCCTTGATCTCAGCCAGTGCGAGTTCGTCGATGGGCTGGCCGGGTGCGGGTGCGGGAAAATTGGGCTGGAACGATGAATCTTGCAAAGCCGTCACTTCCTGGTCGAAAGACTACTACTCACCCTACGCATTTTGGCACCGTACCGGAACCATCGCTGGCGCGGCCGTGCACTGCGCTGGCGTAAAATTATGCAAGGAACGGGCCGATTTGGGAACCCGGACGCCTACGGGGAAACGTGGATTTGGTGCTAGAATGGCGGCAGATTCAGCCTTCAGTGTAGAGGAGACGTCCCATGAAGCCTCTGATGAGACTGCTGATCGAAATCGCCGCGGTCGCCTTCCTCGTCGTCTGCATCACCGCCTCCGGCGCAGCCTTCGCCGCCGGCAAGATGGGCCGCAGCGCCGACGGCCTGAGTTGCGCCGTCACTCTCCCGCAAAACGCATCCCCCGCCATGCGCTGCGCCGCCATCAAGCGCCAATGCGGAGGCAAGTTTTTTGCGAGCACCTGTGGGGACAGGCTGATGTCGGCGGTGAATTGAGGGAGTTGAGACGAAGCGAAACCGCCTCCACATCGTCAGCCTGGCGTTCGCCAGGGCGACGGACGTTTCCCTCACCATCCGCATGGTCGTCGGAACAAATTAAGAACACTTTAGCAAGTCTTTGATATATCATCGTGATTCGGCGTGCGGCCGACCACAATATCTAGCGTCCGTCAGACTTTGCGAGGACTACATGTCCACCATTGCCTTCGATCAATTTGCCCTCACCAGGATCGCCGATTTCGCGCGCTCGCTGTCGCGGCTGCATCAGGCGGCGCGGCGCTATGCCGTCGATGACGACCAGTTCGACCGCGAGTTCAACGCGGTGTGCCAGTCGATCTGGCGCTACACCATCGACGACGTCAGCGACGATTTGTTCTCGGCCGAGGACCATCTGTTTCTCGACACGCTGGACGAAGCGCATGCGCGCATCTTCGCGGCCGAGCAGGGTTATGACCTCGTCGACGATCAGGGCATGCTCACCGACTGGTGGGGCTTTTGCTGGATGATCTTGGCCGAAAAGCGCGGCCTGCTCACGGCGGACAACCGCGCCGCCGCGCGCGCGGCGATCGAGGAGAAATATCTGGCGGCGCCGAACGTGATCGGGGTGATCATCGGTAGGTAGTGCTCTCGCTCCTCATCCTGAGGAGCGCGCTTGCGCGCGTCTCGAAGGATAGAGGCCCGAGCTGCGAGACCCGGGCCTCTATGGTTCGAGACGGCGCTCACGCGCCTCCTCACCATGAGCCCCCAGCTCCGAACCGGCGCTGCACACGGACCATGAACACGGTATCGTGGCTGCGGGGTTCCGCCTGGAGCAGTGTGGCC